>JAFGIO010000206.1 GCA_016929555.1 Deltaproteobacteria bacterium
CGGATAGCGGGACATCAGGTCCAGGATTTGACGAACCCAGCCGCTGTCGCCGTTGCCGAAATGGGCGAAATCGAGGCGCAGAGACGGGTGCTTCTCCAGAACCCTCTCCCAGTGCAGTGGTGCTGCGTCCCCTGCGTAGGCCCAGTCCGAACCGGGCGGGAACCCGCCGGTGCTGGTATGAACGATGATGGGTATATCGCTGTCGCAGCAGTAACGGTAAAGATCGTCGGGGACGTCCTCGGGCAGGTAGCCCAGCCGGGTATAGAGCTTGATGCCGAAAAAGGGCCCCTTGGGGGTGACGAGGGCCTTCCCGCCGTTGAATTCGGGGATTCCCTTCACGGCCATATCGACGGATCCGCGCCGGCGCGGGTCGACGGCAAAGAAGGGAAAAACCGATCCCCTGTGATTTTCCCCGAGCCGGAGCAGGGCTTCGATCTGGTTCCTGAATCCACGGGATATTTCCCGTCCGGCCTCGGCGCCTTTCAGGCCCGCCATTATCGGCGCTTCCGCTCTTTCCTCCTCGAAAATCCGCTCGATCTCCCCCGCCTGAAGGCCTTCCGCCCGCCTGACCTTCAAGGAAGCGCGGGGTCCGGGGGGACGCCTGCCCGCTTTCGGTGCGGTTTTCCCCTCCGCCAGGACGATCAATCGCCTCTTGAAGCTCTCGTAGGCGGCTTCGCTTGCTTCCCTGTCTTTTTCGGTTCGGGCGTCCTTTCGCGCCCTCCCGGCTCGAACCGCCCTGATCGCCGGAACGGGCCCGCTCGCAGGAGGGCCGAACATGTAGAAGATATCCATCATCAGGGGCGCGACGATCAATTCCTCCGCCGAGGAACGATTCAATCCCCGGCGGCAGGCTGTCTTCAGGCTCCGAAGATTCGTCTCGTAATCGCTCACGGCGGCGCCGAGGTCGAAAAACCACTGGACGACGTTTTCCAGGCCGCTCCAGGAAAACCATCTTTCGGCCTCCGGCAAGGCCCTGAAGGCGGCTTCGGCGTGGGGATAATTACCGCTCACGTAGGCCCAACCCATCGCCGCCGCCTCTTCAACGGCATACTTCGCGCTGAAGAGGTGACAGTGCGCATCGACAGGAATCCCTGGCATGGTATCCTCCTTTTCAGTGAAGATCCCGGCGACCGGCAAAACGGCCCGGGACCGGTCTCGATCCGATGGAAAAGCTATTTCCGGTAGGTCAGCCCCAAGGAAAAGGCCTTGCCGAGTTTCGCGCCGACTCCCCAGTAGTACCGGTCTTCCGGCGCGAACAGAATCGGCTTCACCTTTTCGATGTCGGGTATGCCTCCCTCCCCTAGAACGGAGGGCTCCGCCTTGATGTCGAGGATCTCGCCGATGAACTGGGTATGCAGGCCGATTTCGAGGCTTTGCAGCAGCCTGCACTCGAGAACGAAGGGGAACTCGTCAATGAGGGGGGCATCCACCAGGTCGCTTTTCACCGGCGTCAGTCCCGTGGCGGCGAACTTGTCCTCCGTCTTGCCCGAAACGATGCCGAAATAATCGACGGCGGCGACGTGCCTTTCCGAGGCGATATTGACGGTGAAGGCCTTGCGCTCCAGGATGTTGCCGAAGGTGTAGGTCGCCTTGCGGAGCGCAACGGCGACGCAGGGCGGCACGGAACAGCAGATGCCTCCCCAGGCGGCCGTCATGGCATTCGCCCTGCCCGCCTTGTCGTAGGTCGCCACGACGAAGGCCGGCGTAGGGTGAACGATGGTTTTTGCACCGACGGATTTTTTCATCGCTGTTTTTCTCCTAAAAAACCAGCCTAAGAAACCATCTCCTCGATGACTTCCCGGACCGATTTGACGCTGCGGATGAGGCCGCAGACCTCGCCGGCCGGCAGGGCCCCGCCTTCCACCTTTCCCCTGACCCAGGCCTCTTCCATCGCCTCCACGCCGCCGCCGAAACGGGGGGCGCCTTCCGCCGCTTCTCCGGACCCGGACCTGTCGACCGTGGATGCCAGCAGCCGGGCCTGGAACGGTCCCAGGTTCAGAACCATGGTCCCCGTTTCGCTGGTTTCAACGAGGATGTTCTTGTACTTCTCATGGGCGATGCATTCCTTCGTGGCGATGAAGCGGGTCCCCACCTGAACACCCGATGCCCCCAGGGCAAAGGCCGCCCGGTAACCCCGGGCGTCTCCGATGCCGCCCGCCGCGATGACGGGAATCTTGACCGCATCCACGACGGCGGGAACCAGGACCATCGTCGAGGCGCCCCGGAAACCCTGAATTCCGCCCGATTCCGTCCCCTCGGCGATGACGGCGTCCACGCCCAGATCCTCGGCCTTGCGGGCCACGTCCACCGTCGGCACCACGGCCAGCACCTTCATGCCCAGTTCCTTCAGCTTCGGCATGAGCGCCTTCGGGGAGCCGGCGGAGGCCGTGACGGCACGCACGCCCTCTTCGGCCAGAACCTCTGCGAACTGGGGGGACAGGGGATTCATCATCTGGAGGTTCGCCCCGAAGGGCCTGTCCGTCAATTTACGCGTCGCCCTGACCTGGGCCCTGACGTATTCGGGATCGGAGGCAAAGGCCGTCGCGAGCAGGCCGAAACCACCCGCCTCCGATACGGCGGCTACCATCTCGGGATTGCAGATGACCCCCATGGCCCCCTGCAGGATGGGATAGCGGCTACCAAGCAAAGAAACGATTGGATTCATATCATTTTCCTCCCATACGAAAGTTGAAAAGGGTCCCCACATCCGGCGGCTTGATCCTTTTCCAGCGGACTTTGGAGTGCTGAATACACCAATCAACGGCTTCGGCAATCCGAACATAGGATATGTCTTCCATCTTGCATACCCCCTTTCTCGACAGCGTTCATTC
>JAFGIO010000207.1 GCA_016929555.1 Deltaproteobacteria bacterium
CAATGTCCACCCCTCCCTTTTGCCCCGGTTCCGTGGAGCGGCCCCCATCAACTGGACGCTCATCCATGGCGATCGGAAGACGGGGGTGACGATCATCCGAATGGATGAAGGCGTCGATTCCGGAGACATGCTGCTCCAGGAGGAGACCCCGATCAGACCCGGGGAGAATGCCGGCGGCCTCCACGACCGCCTGGCGGAAATGGGCGCACGAATGCTGCCGGGGGTGGTGGAGGCGATCCTGGCCGGAACGGCAAAAGCCGTTCCCCAGGATGCATCAAAGGCCACCTTGGCGCCGAAGCTAAAGAAGGAAGACGGCCTTATTCATTGGGCGTCGGGCGTCCTTGAGATCGTAAACCTCGTCCGCGGGATGTCTCCCCTTCCGGGGGCCTACAGCCGTCTGGAGGGCAAAACGATGAAAATCCTCGCTGCGGAAGCCCTTGAAGGACCTGTCGGGGGGAATCCGGGAAGGATCGTCGAAGCTTCGGAGCGGGGATTGGCCGTCGAGGCGGGCAACGGCCACGTCTATCTTCGGGAGGTGCAGTTGGAAGGCCGCAAAAGAATGCCTGTCCCTGATTTTCTCAGGGGGTACCGCCTGCCGCCGGAGGCGACCCTGCGTTGAGGAGGGCCATGCCGATCCCCGAAAGATCTCCCCGCCGCATCGCCGTCGACATCCTCAGCCGTATCGAAACGAAGGGGGAATTTGCGGAGCCTCTCCTCGACGCCGTTCTATCGGGCAGCGCCCTGGACGATATTCACGACCGGCGGCTGCTTACGGAGATCGTATATGGAAGCCTGCGGATGCGGGGCCGTCTGGATTGGATCATCGGTAGGCACCTGCGGGGAAGCCCTGCCTCGCTGAAACCGGATGTTCGGAATATCTTGAGGACGGCCCTTTACCAGATCCATTTCCTGGACCGTATTCCGGATTACGCCGTCGTCGACGAGGCCGTCGGCTTGTCCAAGGCCCTCGATCCGGCCCGCTCGAAACTGGTGAACGGCCTGCTGCGCAATGCCCTCCGCCACCGGGATCGGATGGATTTTCCCGAGGAAGCGAAAGATCCGGCCCGTCATCTGTCCGTCGTCCATTCCCACCCTCTTTGGCTCGTGAGAAGATGGATCGGGCTGATCGGTTTTGCCCGGACGGAAGCCCTTTGCCGGGCCAACAACGAGGTGCCGCCGTGCACCTTCCGTGTGAACCGGCTGCGGGCGAGGAGGGATGAGGTTATTTTGCGGCTGCGCAGGGATGGTTTCGATGCCGAGGCCTGTCTCTTCTCACCCGACGGGGTCTTTTTGAAGGGGGGAGCAGGCTCTCTTCGGGAGTCCGAGGACTTTTGCCGGGGAAACATCCAGATCCAGGACGAGGCTTCCCAACTTGTCGCCCTGCTCGTACATCCCGAACCGGGAGAAAGAATCCTCGATCTTTGCGCCGGGGCGGGGGGGAAAACGACCCATCTTGCCGAGATTATGGGAAATCAGGGACAGATCATTGCGGTCGACACGGTTCCGGGACGGCTTGAATGCCTTCGAGACGTTGCTCGACGGCTGGGGATAGGCATCGTGACCACCGTCCAGGGCGACGCGGCCTCGGCGCCGAAAGCAGCGTTCCGAGGGGCCTTCGACCGGGTCCTTGTCGATGCTCCCTGTTCGGGTCTCGGCACCCTCAGGAGAAATCCCGAGATCAAGTGGCGCCTGCGCCCGGGAGCATGCAAGCGTCTTGCCGCGCTCCAGAAAACGATTCTGATGCAGGCAGCCCTCTGTCTGCGGGCGGGCGGCACCCTTGTGTACAGCACCTGCACCCTCATGCCGGAGGAAAACGAAGAGGTGATCGGGGATTTCCTGGCCGGGCACGGCATGTTCGGCAGCACGCCGCCGCCGGCGACGATCGACGGCACGCTGGTCGACGGTGAAGGTTTCCTGCGGACGTCGCCCGTCCGGGGAGAAATGGACGGGTTTTTCGGAGCCGTGCTCAAGAAGGACCGCTGAAGGGGGCCTTGCCTTCCGGGGATGACGGTTCGAAATTCATTGACGGGAGAAAGGGAAACATGGTAGGGCCGGTTCAGGTTGAATCGGTCCGGTTAAGGGGCCCTGGCAGGGAGGTGTGCATGCTTTTGAAGCAGATGGAAGTCGGCAACATGGCGGTCTTCGCCTATCTGGTCGGCGACAGGGAAAGCGGAGAGGCGCTGGTCATCGATCCGGCCGGGGACGTCGATCGCATCAAGGCGGCTGCCGATAAGGGGGGACTGAGGATCCGCTATATCGTCAACACCCACGGCCACGTGGACCATATAGCGGGCAATGCGGAAATGAAGAAGCTTACCGGAGCGCCGATCGTGATCCACCGGGATGACGCCGACATGCTCACCTCGACGCCGGCCATGTACCTGCGGATGTTCGGGGCGAAGCAGTCGCCGCCGGCGGACATCACCGTCGTGGAAGGGGATCATATCACCGTGGGAAAGGAATCGCTCCAGGTCATCCATACGCCGGGCCATTCCCCCGGGGGCATCGTCCTTTACCGGAACGGCGTCGTCTTTACGGGGGATACGCTCTTTGTGGAAGGCGTTGGAAGAACCGACCTGCCCGGGGGGTCCTGGCCGGTCATGCTCCGTTCCATCGAGACGAAGATCCTGACACTTCCGGAAGAGACCGTCGTCTATCCGGGGCACAATTACGGGCGAATGCCGACGTCCACCATCGGCCATGAAAAGAAATACAATCCCTTCTTGAGATAGGAAAAGGGGGAGCGGGATGATCGACAAGGGACTCATGAAAACGGATTTTGAGGGGTTGAAGCGATCCAGTACCGGAAAAGTGCGGGACATCTACGAACTGGATCGTTATCTGCTCATCGTTGCGACCGACAGGGTGTCGGCCTTCGACGTGATCATGCCCGATCCGATTCCCGGAAAGGGGGAGATCCTGACCCGGATGTCTGCCTTCTGGTTTGAACGTACAAAGGACATCATTGCGAATCACTTCGTGACCATGGATCCCGAGGCCTATCCCCCGGAATGCGCCCCCTATCGGAAACAGTTGCGGGGGAGAAGCATGGTGGTCCGAAAAGCCGAACCGCTGCCCGTGGAATGCGTCGTGCGGGGGTATCTGAGCGGCTCCGGATGGGCGGATTACCACCGCGTAGGTTCCGTTTCCGGCATTTCGCTGCCCGAGGGTCTCCGGGAATCGGAGCGCCTGGCCGAGCCCCTGTTCACACCGACCACCAAGGCCCCGGCGGGGGAGCACGACCTGGCCATCACGCGCAAGCAGATGGAGTCCATCATCGGGACCGACGTCACGGCGAAGATTATCGCGGCGAGCCTGAAGATCTATGAAAGGGCTTCAGCCATCGCCGAACAGGCAGGCATCATCATCGCCGACACGAAGATGGAGTTCGGGGTTGCCGATGGCGAGCTAACGCTGATTGACGAACTCCTCACGCCGGATTCTTCGCGGTTCTGGCCGAAGGCGGATTATCGCGTCGGGACGACGCCGCGCAGCTACGACAAGCAATTTTTGAGAGACTACCTGACATCCATCCAATGGGATAAGAAACCGCCGGCTCCGCCGATTCCAACTGAAATAATTGAAAAGACGAGAGAAAAATATCTGGAAGCCCTTCGGTGTCTCGTCCGGTGAAAAAACCTTCCGCCTTGACATCGTCCTGTCGGATTATTAGTTATATCGTTGTGAAACGGTTTCGTCATGGCCAATCATAACCATGGGTAAGAATAACCTGCCTGATTTTCAAAAGAAACAAAGAATTCTGTACGTGGAACGAACGTCGGAGCGGGACCTCGTCGGCTACGGCAATCGTTACCTGGAATCGGGCAGGATCTCCGATGCCTTCGAATGTTTTCAAAAGGCACATTACATAGAAGGTCTTGATAGAATAAGGGAAATTGCCCAGGCTGCGGGGGATGTGATGCTCTATCAACAGGTTCTCAAGGCCCTGAATCGAGATGCCTGCGGCGAGGATTGGATCAGAATCGGTCAGAAGGCTTTGGCTCAGAAGAAATATGCCTTCAGCCTGCACGCCTTCGAAAGAGGTGGAGACTCTGAGATGTGCGAACGGCTCAAGGGCATGATTGGATCAGGGGGTCATCAGGAAGTTTAATGGTCAAGCGTTGTTATTATGAGGTTCTCTCCGTGGAGCGGGATGCTACGGATGAAGAGATCAAGAAGAGTTACAGAAAACTGGCCATGCAGTATCACCCAGACAGGAATCCCGGCGATCGCGAGGCTGAGGAGAAATTCAAGGAAGCGGCAGAGGCCTACGAGGTGCTTTGCGACCCCGAAAAGCGGGGGATCTATGATCGATACGGCCACGAAGGGCTGAACGGAGTCGGTTTCAGGGGTTTTTCCGGTTTCGAAGATATCTTTTCGAGTTTCGGAGACATCTTTGAAGACGTGTTCGGTTTCAGAGGGGCGAGGTCGCGTTCGAGGACGGCGCCCCGGTCGGGCGCCGATCTGCGCTATGATCTCACGATTTCATTCATGGAGGCGGCCAACGGCGTTTCGAAGGATATCGATGTAGAAAAGTATGTTCTGTGCGGGGATTGCGATGGACAGGGTACGGCGCCGGGGACCGAGCCTTCGCGCTGCCCCCGATGTCAGGGAAGGGGTCAGGTTACACAGACCAAAGGGTTTTTCACCCTCAGTTCCACCTGTCCCCAATGCCACGGGCAGGGAAGGGTGATTGCCGATCCCTGCGGCACCTGCCAGGGAACGGGCCGGGTGAAATCGTTGAAAGTCGTCAATCTCCGGGTGCCTGCCGGTGTGGATACGGGGTCTCGCTTGCGGCTCCGCAATGAGGGGGAACCGGGTGAAAATGGCGGGCCGAACGGTGATCTCTATGTCTTTATATACGTAGAACCGCATGAATTGTTTGAAAGGCGCGATAACGACATCTATTGCCGCGTATCCATCTCTTTTGCCCAGGCGGCCCTGGGGGCGACGGTGGAGGTACCCACCTTGGCGGGCATGGAAAAGATGAAAATTCCGAAAGGCACCCAGGGAGGCAAGTCCTTCCGCTTGAAAGGCAAGGGAATTCCAAATATTCGGGGATACGGACGGGGAGATGAGATCATCGAACTTGCCATCAGGGTTCCGACCAAACTGAGCAGGAGGCAGGAAGAACTTCTCCGGGAGTTCGAGCGGCTGGAGGAAGGATAAGGGGGGTGTTTACATGAATGGATTCTCGGAGAAAGGAAAGGACAGAGGCATGAAGAGACTGAAGCTGGGGTGGGTTTTGCTGTCTTTCGGATGGTTCCTCGTTTCCGGGTGCGCTGGCGCCGGTGTATCCGTGGCGATAGGTGGCGCTGCCATTGGGGGTGGCGCGGGCGCCTATGCGTACGTCAACGGGGTCTTGAAGGCGGATTATCATGCCTCCTTTGAAAAGGCCTGGACGGCCTGCGAAAGGACCGTCGCGGACATGCGCGGCATCGATGTCGAACCCTACCGTGAAATCAGCAAGGGGACCATCAGTGCCGTCATCGAGGGGAAGAAGGTTTTTTTCTCGGTCGATTACAAGACGAAGGATTTGACGACGGTGGCCATTCGCGTCGGTTACCTCGGGGACAGGCTTGCCTCGCAGCGGCTTCACGACAAGGTGGGCGACAATATTGCGAACGATTAGACTCGGGGACGCATTCCCGGCCCGGCGGCGCCGGTCCTAATCACCGATGCAGGACCGGAGCGACTTATGAAAAAAAACCTCCTTGCGGGCCTCCTCATCAGCGCGGTTCTGGTCTATCTAGCCTTGCGGGGCTTGCAGTTGAACGAGATCGTTCGTGAATTCAAGGCCGTCAGAGGCGGATACATTCCGGCGGCAATGATCGTGATTGTCCTGGTTCAGGTTGCAAGGTCGATTCGCTGGGGGGTTATCCTCCAACCCCTTGGGAAAGTTCGGATCCTTTCTTTGCTGTCCGTATCGTTTGTCGGTTTCTTGGCCATCGTATCCCTTCCCGCCAGATTGGGCGAACTGGTCCGACCCTGGCTGATTGCAGCCAACAGTTCCATTGGAATGACGCCCGCCCTGGGTACCGTTCTCGTGGAAAGGGTTCTGGACTCCCTGATGCTGGCGATCCTGTTCTTTTCCATCCTGCTCTTCATGCCCCTGCCTGCGTGGTTCGTCCAATCGAGCGCCCTGCTGCTCATCGTCGCGTTTGCCCTGCTTATGGCCATGGCTTTCATGATCTTCAGACGCAAGGACTTCCTGGAATGGGTAGATCGGTTCTGCCGATGGTTTCCTCAGAGGGCGGCTGGGAGAATCGGTCGACTCATCCGTCGCCTGATCGAAGGTTTTCAAGTCATATCCGATTACAGACGTTTGATGACGATCCTCCTGCTGTCTCTTGTCATCTGGTTGATGAACGCCGCCGTCATGTATATCCTGATGCGGTCCTTCGGCATGACCCTGCCGCCGGCTGCAGCCTTTATCGTGATGGTCGTCCTCATGATCGGCATCGCCATCCCCGCCGCCCCAGGTTTTATCGGTAACTGGCACTACTTCTGTATTTTGGGACTGGGACTGTTCGGCATTCCGAGGTCGGAAGCCCTGTCCTTCGCTGTTATTCATCATATTCTATCTGTCGGGATTGTCGTCGTTCTGGGAGTGATTTGCTTGCCCTTCAGCCGCTTTTCCCTGAAGGAGCTCAAGGCGGAACTGGGAGAATCCGGCGGTTCACGGGCGGAGGGGACATCGCTGCGGCGTTAGGAGCCGTTTTTCACGTCCAGGCCAAAGGCCTTGATCTTGCGGTGGAGATTGCTTCTCTCCAGACCGATGGCCTCGGCCGTCTTTGAGATGTTTCCATCAAATTCCCTCAACTTTTTCGAAAGATACTGCTTCTCGAATTCCATTTTCGCTTCCCGAAAGGAATCGGAGGTGGAATCGATTTCATCCTCGCCGGTATCCAGTCCGAGCTTGTCCAGAATGGGAATGTCTTTTCGGGAGATCACAGAATCGGGGGTCATGATCACGAGCCGCTCAATGATGTTTTTCAACTCCCTGACGTTGCCGGGCCAGTCATGAGCCGTCAATGCGGCCAGGGCGTCGTCGGTGATCGACTTCTGTGCTTCCCGTTCCTTGGCTGAGAATTCCCCGAGGAAACGTTCCACGAGCAGGGAGATGTCTTCTTTCCTGTCACGCAAAGGCGGGATCTTCAAAGGGATGACGTTCAAGCGATAGAAGAGATCCTGGCGGAATCTCCCTTCCTCCATCTCCTTCTCCAGATCCTTGTTCGTGGCGGCCAGAACCCGGACATCGGTGGCGATGAGGCTCGACCCTCCGACGCGTTCGATCTTCTTCTCCTGGAGGATACGGAGGACCTTTGCCTGCGCCTTCAGACTCATGTCGGCCACCTCATCGAGAAAAATGGTCCCTTCGTGGGCCAGATCGAACTTTCCGCGTTTTTTGGCTGTTGCTCCCGTGAAGGCTCCCTTTTCGTGGCCGAAGAGCTCGCTCTCTATGAGTTCTTCCGGTATGGCGGCGCAGTTCACTTCAATGAATGCCTTATGGGACCTTTTGCTGTGGCGGTGGATGGAACGGGCGACGAGTTCCTTCCCGGTACCGTTCTCGCCCATGATGAGAATCCAGGCGTTCGTCGGGGCGACGATGCCGATCATCTCTTTCAGCTCCAGGATGGACGGGCTGGTGCCCGTCAGTTCATAATCCTGGGGAAACTTCTGCTTCAGGAGCTTGTATTCCTCTTCGAGGTTGATCAAGCCGAGGGCGTTGTTGACGGTGATGATCACCTTTTCCAGGGAAAGGGGTTTCTCGATGAAATCGAAGGCTCCGAGTTTCGTTGCCTTGACGGCCGTCTCGATCGTCCCATGGCCCGACATCATCACGATGCCGATCTGCGGGTTGTCGGCCCTGATGGCCTTGAGCGTTTCGATGCCGTCCATGCCGGGAAGCCAGATGTCCAGCAACACGAGATTGGGAAGCTCCTCTTCGACGATCTTCAGGGCATCCTCGCCGCTGGCCGCCATGAGAACCTCGTACCCCTCGTCGGCCAGGATGCCGCCCAGGGTGTGACGGATGCTTTCTTCGTCATCGACTATGAGAATCGATCTTCGCATAGATTCATCAATACCACGCCATGCTCAATGAGTAAACCGCATTGCGGCTTCTGTCCGGCGGCCTCCTTTCGATACCTAACCCTCCGAAACGGGCAACTCGAAGGAAACGACGGTTCCTCGAGGCTGGTTGTCCTGCACGCTCACCTTGCCATGGTGGTCTGAAATGATGGAACTGACGATGGCAAGCCCCAGCCCCGACCCGGAACGCTTCGTGGAAAAGTAGGGTTCGAACATCTTGATCTTGTAACTCGGGGGAACGCCGCAACCGTTGTCCGCGACCTCCACGGCAGCCGTACGATTGACCGGGTCGTAACGGGTCCTGATTTCAATGCGGCCGTCGAGGCTGTTGATGGCGGCGACGGCATTGTCCAGTAGATTCACCATGACCCTTTTGATTTGCTCCGGATCGAGGTGGAGTCGGGGGATATCGTCACCGGGACGGTAATCGAAGGAGATCTCCCTGTGGGCGTCCTGGAACAGAGCAATGGCGCTGGCGATCACCTCGTTCAGATCGTTGGGCATGGGATTCGTCACGGGCATTCGGGCGTAGCGTGAAAACTCGTCGACGAGGTTCTTGAGGACCGCCACCTGGTCTATGATCGTTCGAGTGCATTCCTGAAAGACCGAGCCGTCCTCTCCAAGCATGTCGCCGTACTTGCGCTGGAGCCTCTGGGCGGAAAGCTGAACCGGCGTCAGCGGGTTCTTGATCTCGTGGGCCATACGCCTGGCCACCTCGCGCCAGGCCGCCGCCCGCTCTGCCTTTTGGAGCTGGGTGAGGTCTTCGAAAACCGCGACCATTCCCATGTCGTTGCCCTCGTCGTCACTGATGGCCGTGATCGTCACGAGAACCGTAAGGGTCCTGTCCCCGATGGTCAACTCGATCTGCTTTACAATGGAGCCCTCGCCGCGCTCTCTCATCTCCCTGAGCAGCTCCTCGACCAGGAGCATCTGTTCCGGCTGGAGGACCTCTTCGACGCGCCTGTTCAGGATCTTCTCGGTATTGATTTCGAGCAGTTTCTCGGCGGCCCGGTTGATGACGGTGATGACGCCGCCCCTGTTGATGGAAACGACACCGGCTGAAACATTGCCGAGGACCGTTTCCATGTACTTGCGCCGCTGCATTTGATCGAGATGGGCCTGTTTCAAACCTTCGTTGCTCTTCTTCAGGTCCTTCGTCATCCGGTTGAATGAGTCGACGAGAACGCCGATTTCGTCGTCGGCCACGATATCGATCCGATGGTCGAGATCGCCCTGGGCGATCTTTCCTGTCGCGTCGGCTAGATCCCGGATCGGATCGGTGATCCCCCGGGCGAGAAAGAGACCGAACCAGGTCGCAGAGAAGATGATCAGCAGGGTGACGATGAACAGGGTAATGATGTAACTGAACTTAATGGGATTCTTCAGGAGATTGAGCTGCCGGTACTGCTCCGAAGTCTTCGAGATGGCAGTCAACTTCTCTGCCAGGTTCTTGGGTATGTAGTAGTTGACGACCATCACGCCGATGACTTCCTCAGGACTTACAAAGGAGTAGATAGGGGCGATGCCGCGGATCAGATCGCCCGAATCTATCGATTCTACGACGGAAACCTCCCTTCCCATGTAGAGTTCTTCCCGTACCTTGGGTGACAGAGGGGGAGGCATGATGCTGGGGTTGTCCGGGTCCAGCACGACGAGATCCTGCGGCTGATTATCGAAATGGACCTCGATCATGCCAAGTTTGTTGTTTTTTTGCCTCTGCTCGATGAGGGTTTTCAGGTAGTCGATCCTTTCCCTGCCGTACAAAACGTTTCTTGTGATATCGGCGCTGATCTGGCCGGCATAGAATTTCGCCTGGTCGGTCCGCTGCTGGTAGTAGAGTTGTGCAACCTCGATGGTTTTGTTCAAGGCGTCTCCGATCCTCAAACTGAACCAGCTCTCTATGCTGGAAGAAAGAAAATTGATGGATACGAGAAAGAGAATCGCCGTCGGAATCAGCGACAGGCTGATAAAGGCCGCAACGAGCTTCGCCCGGAGTTTCGATCCGATGACGCCGCTGCGTCTTTCGAAGATCAGCTTCACCACGTTTCTGATGATAAGAAAGATCAGCAGGATAATGAGGATGATGTTTACATTGATCAGACCGAAGATCAGAACGTTGTTCGATACCGGCAGGATGATGTCTTTCCGGGCAAGCAGGGTCTCCAGGTAGGTCAGCAGCAGGATGACGAAGACGGTCACGATGATGATGATCCGTTCCCGCCTTCGTCTTGCAAGTTCGGAGGAGTCGATGTGTTTAAGATCCCTGGCCATAATTGAACAGAAGCGTCTTTTCGATCCAATCCGTTTCAAAATCCCAAAGGGAAACGAAAAAAAACACGTATTCCATGTGCATGGGGAGGCGGATTTTGTCCAGTTTCGCCTTTATCCGGATGTAATAGGTTTTATCCCTCTGCAGGATACCGACGGGTGCAACCGCCACGCCGTTCAATTCTGCCATTGCGCGCTTTGCACTTTCCAGATCCTGGAATCCGGCGGGTTCATGTCCGCCGTTGGCCGATACGAAAAAGGTCTTTTTCGCGGTATCGTATTTGATCGTATGTTTGATGACGATCGCAGAGAGTTTCCGGTCGCACCAGTAAGGTCGTTCCTCGTAGAGATCGATCAGGAAGGTGAACATGGTGGGAGCACCTGCCATAATCGCCTCCTCCATTTTCCCGGTAAAACAGTCGGTCACCATGGCGTAGACGAGGATGTTTTCGGTGTCCCTGTTGATGAACAGGTCCCTGATTTGTGCCACCCTGCTGTAAGAGCTGAAGGGAAAGGCGATAAAATAATAGCAAACGAGAAGAACAGCCAGAATCAGGATTTTTTTCGGCATGCCGATCCTCTAGGATCATCCCCCGTGTGAATTTGTAAGTTTCAGATATATTTCATGTTTTCATATTACTTCGTGTAGTCTAAGAAAGTACTTGCCAAAATGCAAGCGCAAACTGCTCGCTATTTGCCGGCAATTCGTTCTCGAAGATTTTTCCGGAGTGCGGTCGGAAGAGAAGAAGGGATAGAGTCTGAGGGCAGCCTATGCCATGACGGCACGGATAGCCCCGAAAGACGGGATCGTCGTGGAATCGAATTCCTCGGTGCTTTTCTCCCTGAAGGAGGCATCGACGATCTTCCAACATTCTTGATGGGCCAAAAGCTCCCTGAGCAGGAGATTGTTGAGCCTGTGTCCGGATTTGTAGGCGATTAGATGCCCGATGATCGGCATCCCTACAAGGGAAAGATCGCCGATGGCGTCCAGGATCTTGTGCTTGACAAATTCGTCGGGGCAGCGCAGACCTTCCTTATTGAGAATCCGGTCGTCGTCAAGGACGATGGCGTTTTTCAGAGAACCGCCGAGGGCGAGACCTTTTGCCTGCAGGTATTCCACGTCCTTCAGAAATCCGAAGGTCCGGGCGGCGCAAATCTCCTTCTCGTAGGCGCTGCTGGAAAAGGTCAGTCTATAGGGTTGCTGGCCGATCAGCCGATGTTTGAAGTCGATCTTGTAAGAAATCTTGAACTCCGGCCAGGGCAGGAGCATGGCATAACCATCGCCCTCCGAGACGGAAACCTCCCTTTCGATGACCATCAGCTTCCGGTGCTTGCCCTGAACTTCCGTTCCCGCTTCCTTGATCAAATTGACGAAGGGAAGTGCGCTTCCGTCCATGATGGGCACCTCGGGGGCGTTCACTTCCACGACGGCATTGTCTATGCCCATGCCGCAGAAGGCGGACATCAGGTGCTCCACCGTAGAGACGGAGGTACCGTTTGTCCCGATGGTCGTCGCCAGGACGGTATTCCGGACGTTCTGAAAATCGGCCTTGATGCAGTTGCGTTCGGGCAGGTCCGTTCTAACAAAGGCGATACCTTCGTCGACGCCGGCGGGAAGGATGGTCATATTGACCTTTCGACCCGAATGCAGGCCGATGCCCGTGCAACTTATCTCGCTCTTGATTGTTTTCTGGAAATTCATGCCTTTGTATCCCGCAACTCGGAGACCACGATGCACAGGCCCCCACCATGACCGCGCAAAAAGCAACATCCATACCATTTCCCTCCGGAGGTGCGGCTGCAGAGATCGTTTTCATAACTCCTTGGATATAGGAGTCAATTTCTCTTATCGCCCGTAAAGGCTTGGGGAAAAAGGTCGCTCTCTTTCCTTCTTTCTGTGTCAGCGGCGACACACTCGATGATGCCTGTGCAGCAGTTCGGTCATCCGGTCTGCGCAGCAGGCCTGAAATGCCTGTGAAGATCCGTATGCCTTGAAATCGGCCGCGGGAAAATCTAAAAATACCGCTTGACACATCTGTTGTTTATTCGAATCCCCCTGCTTCAGGGGCATTTATGTCTTGCGGGAACGGTGGGATCTGATGTATAGGCTACCGCGACAGAACCGTCATTTCGCGGAGATATGCCGACCTCTTCGGGGCGGCCCCGGAGGGGATCCGTTTTTCGAGCCCCGAAGAGTGGAAAGGAAAGCGAACATGTCGCAAAACGATCCGTCATCGCAACCGTCCGATTTCATAAGGGAGATCATCGACGAGCACATCAGATCCAACCGTTTCGGGGGACGGGTGGCCACGCGGTTCCCGCCGGAACCGAACGGCTACCCTCATATCGGCCACGCCAAGTCCGTCTGCCTCAATTTCGGCATCGCCGCCCAGTACGGGGGCACCTGCAACCTGCGGATGGACGATACGGATCCGAGCGGCGAGACGCTGGAATATGTCGAATCGATTATCGATAACGTCAAATGGCTGGGATTCGACTGGGGGGATCGCCTTTACTATGCCTCCGATTACTACGATCAGCTCTATGAGTTTGCCCTGGAGCTCATCAGGCGCGGCAAGGCCTACGTCTGCGATCTGAACGCAGATCGGATCCGGGAATATCGTGGCACGCTGACCGAGCCGGGCAGGGAAAGCCCCTATCGAGACCGTTCCATCGAAGAAAACCTGGATCTTTTCCGGCGCATGCGCACCGGGGAATTCGCGGACGGGACCCGTGTGCTCCGGGCGAAAATCGACATGGCCTCGCCCAACATCACCCTGCGGGATCCCGTCATGTATCGCATCAAAAAGGCATTCCACTACCGTACCGGCGATCGGTGGTGCATCTATCCCATGTACGATTTCGCCCATTGCCTTTCCGACTCCCTGGAGAACATCACCCATTCCATCTGCACGCTGGAGTTCGAAAACAACCGGCCCCTCTACGACTGGTTTCTGGATACCCTGGAATTGGAAAGCCATCCGCGGCAGATCGAATTCGCCCGTCTCAACCTCAGCTATACCGTCCTGAGCAAGCGCAGGCTGATCGAGCTCGTCGAAGGGCATTACGTCCGCGGCTGGGATGACCCGCGCATGCCGACCCTGGCCGGCCTGCGGAGACGGGGCTATACCCCCGAGGCCATCCGGAATTTCTGCGAGCGCATCGGCGTCGCCAAGAACGACAGCCTCATCGACATCACACTGCTCGAACACTGCGTCCGGGAGGATCTGAACGATAGGGCGCCGCGCGTCCTGGCCGTTCTGCAGCCGTTGCGGGTGGTCATCGTCAACTATCCGGAGGACCTGGTCGAGGAATTCGACTGCCCCTATCACCCCCAAAGGCCGGAGATGGGTTCCCGGAAGGTTCCTTTTTCACGGGTGCTCTATATCGAGCGGGATGACTTTCTCGAGAACCCGCCCAAGAAGTTCTTCCGCCTCGCGCCGGGAAGGGAGGTCCGTCTGCGCTACGGATACTTCCTCAAGTGCTTGGACGTGATCAAGGATCCAGAAACGGCCGAGGTGGTGGAGGTTCACTGCTCCTACGATCCCGAAACGCGCAGCGGCTTCGCCCCCGACGGCAGGAAGGTCGACGCCACCATCCACTGGGTGTCCGCCGAACATGCCCTGCATGCGGAGGTGAGACTCTACGACCGCCTCTTTCAGGTCGCCAATCCCCTGGAGGGGAAGGCCGATTTCATCGAACACCTGAATCCCAAATCCCTTGAGATCCTGAAATCGTGCCGGGTCGAAGCCAGTCTTGCAACGGCGGCGCCGGGCAGCTGGTTCCAGTTCGAGAGGATGGGCTATTTCTGTGTGGACAAGGATTCGTCCCCGGGGAATCCGGTCTTCAACCGCACCGCAACCCTGCGGGATTCCTGGGCGAAGATCGCCGAAAAAGGGAAGAAGTAAAGGGGAGGAGACAGTGCCGTCCGGGATCAAGGCGGCCGACGTCATCGTCTTCGCCACGCCGCTTTACTGGGAATGGGTGTCCGGGCCCATGAAGATGTTCATGGACCGGATGACGCCCTTGAGCATGCCCTTCATCGTCATCCGGGACGGAAGGGACCGCCACCCCGTCAGGGAGGGATACGGCCATGGCAAGGTCGCCGTCGTTTCGACCTGCGGCTACTTCGGCATCGAGAACTTCGACGCGATGATCGCGCATTACAGGGCGGTGGCGACGAACCTCGATCGGGAGTTTACCGGCGCACTCCTTGGCCCCAACGCCCAGTCGATCCAGCCGATGATGATGGGGATGGGCGATCAGTTTGCCGACATCTTCGCTGCGGCAAAGACGGCCGGAAGGGAGCTTGCCCGGGACGGAAGGATGAAGGAGGCCACGCTTTCTATCGTTGGCCGCGACATCATGGATGTCGAGACCTTCATGAACAAAGCCGACAAGTATTTCGCCGGGGTGCTGGAAGATCTGAAGAACAAAAAGACCCTCTGAGGATCGGACCGATTTTCTCCAGGGAAACCCTCTCTAACCATTCGACACGGCGATCCGATTGTAGGGGAACATCTGCCCATAATGGACCGTGAGGATTATCGAAGGGGCTGGGCGTGGAAACGTCAATGGTACCTGAGAAATGGATTGGTCGAAGGCGGGACGCCCTTCTGGACGCAGGATGATGAAAGATGAGGGCTGGATTCCGACGATAACCCTGAAGATCAAATCTTTTTTGTGAATGAAATGTGTATTGTCGGATATATTTTGAATTGTTGAGGGATGTTGTATGTAATCTTGTAAACCTTATGAAAACTCGTGAGGAGTGGCATTATGAAGACCGTCCAGACTGAAGTCCCGGAAGCACTGTATAACAAGGCCATGGCCCTTGTGAACGAGGGATGGTTTCGTGATGCGAAGGATGTTTTTTCTGAAGCAATCCGCCGTTTTCTCGACACCCATCAATCGGAATTGATGCAGAGGAATATCCGCGAAGACATCGAGTGGGGTCTTCACGGCAATGATTGAAATAGCCAGAGAAGTTGTATGCGACACCGGTCCCATCATCCATCTGGATGAACTCGGTTGTCTCGATCTTCTTGCCGATTTCAAGGAAATCCTTCTGACCCTTTCAGTTGTTGAAGAAATCGAAAAACACCGGCCTGTTGCCCTTTCTATAAAAACACCTTACCGGGTTTTGCGCGCCGACAGGCCGTCAGATGACCGTCTCGCGGCCATGTGCAGAATCTTTTCTCTGGATCGCGGAGAAACCGAATCCCTGTGTTTATAAAATCCCTTGCTTTTGAAGGAGATTGAGGCCCGCATCGGGAAAGAGTTCAACCTCTGAAAGAGGTTGTTGTCACGCGGAAAAGGGTATGGCATGGCGCTCAATCCCATCGTCTTTACAGAAAAGGTCGCCCGAAGTTTTCTACGATACCAGCTCACAGCCTATCCATTCGCCGACGAGCGCCTGCTTTCGCAGATGCGGCTTCTCCTCTCGCTGGACGAGACGCGTCGCTCACCGCTGCTGAAAGGACCTTACATCAGCCTCTCCCGTCCCTTCCGGCAGGGTGCGGCGGTTGAGGATCTGATGAACGATGGCGTGTTTCATCCTCTGATGCGCCAGTGCATACCAACGGAAATCAACCGCGTCTCCGGTCACCATGAAGAAGCGATCCGAGCCATCTGAGCCGGGGTGGTCAATTTTCGGTTATCACTAACCCCTTCTTCTGATCAATTTTGGATTATCACAACCATAGATCTATCATCACACAGATAACATCATCGATTGTGCGGTCAGGCATCTGAGGAACAGAGCAAAGACGCTGTATCGAACGAACCATCGATAAGGGAAACATTTTCAACTACTTATCCGCAAGAGCAGGTTAATCTCGAAATCACTGATTGCCAGAGGAAATAAAGAATGAGGCAGAGTCATGATGACCCTGCCCCACTGCACTGAATATTAACCGATGTGGCCAATATTGGAAAACTCCGTCTTTTGTTCCTGGGTGTCCTACCCATGGATAAATCAACGCCTGTCATGAGCTACTTTCTGAGTTTTTTTGAATTCTTTTGAACCAGCAACTGGGATCTCTAATACGGGCACGTCCCAAGTTGTTGCCCCTGCAAGTGCAATCAGGTACTGGACAGCAGTCAATAATAGGAGGATTCCTCGAACTTCGTGGTCATCAGTACCTGGACTACTCTCGATGCGTGGAAAACGTGGCAAACGGCCCGGCAGCGACTGGCCGTCGAGGAAATGATGGACACCCTTCTTGTGACATCTAGAACGACTCTTGTTTTCGTTGAGGATTATGATTAACGACCCGCAACCTGAACAGCGCCCTTCTTACCGGTAATCCAAAATCGGAACCGAATGAAGGGGCTGTCCCTCTATTTTCTGAAAATACCGAGATGGGCCCGAAAATTTTCGAGCTGACTCTTCTCACCGGGAAAGATTTCGGATTCGTCTTCGCTGTTTCTTTCGATGCCCGCAAGATACTTTGCGATCTCCGCCTTTTCCTTCAAGTTATAATTGGCCAGGATGGCGATGGTCTCCATGATGGGTGATCCGCCGCCGTGGACCCCGGCAATCTGCCATACGCTGCCGAAGCCGGAGCAGGAGAGGTCGCTGATGCTCCGGAAGCAGCGATGAATATCTTCCGAGGGGATGCCTTTTTTCCGGGACAGGTACTTTTTCAGGAAGGGCGCCGTTTTCTCATTAAAAAATTCATCCTCAAAAGGAAGCGTGGCAGGAAGACCTCCGGAAACGGCGATGAGGATGTTGTGCTCATGGTAGATGTTCTCACCGGCCAGTCGCCTGCCGACGTTGGAATAGACGGGATCTGGGATCATCACACCGCAAGAGGATTTTACGGCATTCACGGAACTGGCGATACCGGCGGCATAAACCAGTTCTGCAACGGCAATGAGGTCGGCAAGGTCCTGCCTTACGTGTTGAGTCTTTTCTATTCCACTGTATTCGGCGACGAGTTCGGTGAAGCCCATGATGACATCGGTGACGCCGGGTTTGCAGCCACAGTAGGCATGACGGTGATAATTGGCAAAAAGGACGGCCATGCGGCCGGCCTCCTGATACTCGCCGCACATGAAAACCCGTTCCCAGGGTACGAAAACATCATCAAAAATCGTGAAGGCATCCGAGCTTCCGTATTCTGCCATGGGAGCTTTGAAGCGTTTCCGCTCCCTTGGAGCCGAAGCCCTGTTGAGGAAATAGAGCCCCTCCGTATCCGTTGGTATGGCGAAGGCTACAGCGTAATCCTTCTCCTCCTCCCTCATGACCCGAGTGGGCAGGACGATCACTTCGTCTGCATACACCCCCATGGTGATATGACATTTGGCGCCTCTGACAACGATACCATCCTTCGTCTTTTTAACAACCCGTACATACATGTCGGGATCATCCTGCTCGGCCGGCCTTTTCAAACGGTCACCCTTCACATCGGTTTGTGCCAGGGCCGATGTGATGTCGTTTTTCTGAAAAAATTTCAGATACTCCTGAAACCTTTGATGGTAGTCGGTGTTGTATTTTTCATCCAACTCCTTTGAGATGACGCACAGGGTATTGAGGCCGTCGTTACCCATGCACCGCTGCATGCAGAAGCCGCAATTGTGAATGCCGCACCTGGTGGATTTCTGCTTCGTCAGGAGATCTTCCACCGACATGTGCAGGTTGCACCAGCGGTTGACCTCACTGCCATCCAGGTGGGAAAAGGCGGTGCAGATTCCTTTGTATTTGGGATCCTGGGCCATATCATAGGTCATGGCAATCACATTGCGTCCCGGCACGATGAGGGGATGATCTCTGCCAACCATTTCCCCCCCCATGTAAATGTTCTTTTTCATCCTGAGCTGTCTTTCAACCCAGGCTTCCGATGTGATAAGCATAATGGTCCTCCGACTTGCGGGTATAATCGTGCCTGACGGGCAGACGGTGGATATTTACAGTGCCGCTTCGATTATTTATAAGACATTGATTTATTTAATTTATAAGACATTGCTTCTGGCGGTATGGAGTATAGGAGCGCTGTTTTCTCGTGTCAAGTGATATTTTCCATCG
>JAFGIO010000032.1 GCA_016929555.1 Deltaproteobacteria bacterium
ATGTATAATCTAATGTAATAGAATAATCAATCGGTCGTAAGTATGATTTTGTCTAATACTAAAGTATGACGACATCGTAAGAAGATGAGCGACCAGATCGCTCAAGTTTGCGACCGGCAGGCCGCCGCGTAGAAACGCCTGCCTCCTTTTTCAACATCGTTTTATAAAATTCCTTGATTTATTTTGAATCGTCAATACAATGATGCCGGTTCAGGGTTTTCAATCCACTCGTAAAATCAGATGGTTGAGCTTGATCATGGTGTCCTACAAAGATCACCTTCAGCTTTTGAGAAACATCGCCCTGGAAATCGCGGCGGCCGAGACGCCCAGGGAGGTAATCGAGGTGGTCCTAGATACCTTCGAGAAGACCCTGCGCTTCAACAATGCGGCCGTCATCTTTTTCGATGAATCCATGACGAACCTGAATGTCTTTCGGACACGGGGGATGAGCGAGCGGGTCCATCGGTTCGTGATGGAAAAAATACCGGCCTTCACGAAGGAATTCCTTCAACTCATCGAAAAGAATCACCTGCAGCCCGTAATCTGGGACGACGTGGCGGTGGAAAAGGACGTCTTTTACGATACGGGCATCTTCAAGACGCTCTTCTGGCTTCCCGTTATCGTCCACAAGCGGCCCATCGGCATCATGGGTTTCGCCTGGGAGAAGCCCAACAGCTTCGACCGGGATTACCTGGAGACCTGTTCCATCCTGGGCAATCTCCTGGGCGGGGAGCTTCAGAAACTCCAGCACAGCCTCCGGACGATCCGGGATCAGGAGCAGCGGATCAGTGCCCTGGAGGAGGAGCTGCAGAAACGCGCCTATGTCGAGAGCGCCGCCGCCCGTGTGATCGGCGGCGACCCGAAGATGAAGGCGATCTACGGAACCGTCATGGCCATCGCCGATACGGACGTCAATGTCCTCATCGAAGGGGAGACGGGAACGGGCAAGGAGATGATCGCCGACGATATTCATTATCTGAGCCACAGAAAACAGGGGCCCCTCGTCAAGGTCAACTGCGGAGCCCTGTCCGAAACGCTTTTGGAGAGCGAGCTCTTCGGTCATGTGAAGGGCGCCTTTACGGGCGCCTACCGGGATCGCCTCGGCCGCTTCGAGATGGCCAGAGGGGGGACCCTGTTTCTCGACGAGATCGGCGAGATGTCCCTGAACATGCAGGTCAAGCTCCTTCGGGTCCTCCAGGGGGGGGCCTTCGAGCGTCTCGGAGACAGCCGTCCCCTTCAGGCCGACGCGAGGATCCTTTGCGCCACCAATAAGGACCTCCGGGGGGCCGTCTCCGTTGGAACGTTCCGCAAGGACCTCTACTACCGTCTCAACGTCATTTCCATCGCTGTCCCTCCGCTCCGGGAGAGGATGGGTGACATACCCCTGTTCCTGAACTTCTTCATCGACAAATACAACCGGCGCTACGGGATGGACGTCAAGGGCGTCAGCCGGAAGGTGATCGACAAGTGCTACGCCTTCAACTGGACAGGCAATGTCCGCGAGCTGGAAAACGTGATTGAGCGGGCCGTGGTCACTTACAAGACGGGCGTCATCGACGACATCGACATCGCCGCGGAGGGATTCGGGGAGAAGCCCGGCTTCGATCCGACCCGGGGGGGCGAAAATTTCTTCGAGAGCCGCAGACGTGTCGTCGCTGATTTCGAAAAGGAATACCTCGCTTCGATCCTCAGGAAAAACAGGGGCTCCATCGTAAAGAGCGCACGGGAGGCGGGACTCAACCGCAAGAATTTCTACCTCAAAATGAAAAAATACAGCCTCTCCCGTCAGCATCTTGAGAAGGGGTCTTAGCGCCTCATTGTTTCTTTAGCACCCCTTTTTACCTTCTTAGAAAAATTAAGTGGTTTCAGTAGAGGATGACCTCGTAAAAAGTCCGATCTTGACCTCTTCTTGTCATTCCCGCAAAATGGGAATCCAGTAAATTCAATATACTGGGCCACCACTTTCCCCCGTCTTCCCGGGGGCAGGCTGCAAGGGGGTGACATGCTTTGCGATTGGTTTCGAGGTCATCAATCGGTGAATATTATGTTGGGGTGCTATCACCCCATCTTTGTTCGGAAAAACGCCTTATAATGTCCCTAAAGGATGATCAGGAGGGACGTTCCTTCCCCCTGGATTCCTTAAATCTTAAACATATTCCAGACATTGTGACATTCATGCCCCGGCGTTTCGCCATGGCCCAGTGCCGCCCCTTCCCGTGGTACGGCTCTTGCCTTTGATTTTGACATTCTATCCTGGCGGGAGGGAGGCATTTTCATGCAGGCATTCAAAGAAATCACCATCGGCGGCGTCCTCAGAGAAACGGCTGGCCGGTATCCCGACAACGATGCGCTGATCTATCCAGACAGGGATCTGCGGCTCAACTACCGGGAGTTCGAGGCACGGTGTGCGCAGGTCGCCAAAGGCTTCATGGCCATAGGCGTCCTGAAGGGCGATCATGTGTCCGTCTGGACCACGAACCTGCCCGAGTGGCTCTATATGCAGTTCGGCCTGGGGATGATTGGGGCTGTCCTGGTGACGATCAACACGAACTACAAGTCACACGACCTCAAATACATCGTCGGACAGTCCGATTCCACGACCCTGGTCCTCATGGAGGGATACCGGGACACCAATTACTTCGAGACGGTACAGGCCGTCGCTCCGGAGCTGGCGGGCTCGGCGCCGGGAAAGCTCGAATCGGCGGCGCTGCCTTTCCTGAAGAATGTCATCTATATCGGCAAGCGTCCGCAGACCCCGGGAATGTTCACATTTGAAGACCTGATCCGGCTGGGGGAAGCCGTCACCGACGAGGAGCTGGCGGACCGTGAGGGGTCCCTCTCCGTCCACGATGCCATCAACATGCAGTACACCTCGGGAACGACGGGCTTCCCCAAGGGGGTCATGCTCACCCATTACAACATCGCGAACAACGCCTACATGCTGGCCGAGGTCATGGGCATGACGCCCTCCGACCGGCTCCTCATCCAGGTACCCTTTTTCCATTGTTTCGGCTGCGTCCTGAGCACAATGAATGCCGTCTGCTCCGGATCCGCCATGGTGGTGATGGAGTTTTTCGATCCCGCCAAGTCCCTGGCGGCGATCGACAGGGAGAAATGCACCGCCGTCAACGGCGTACCCACCATGTTCATCGCCATGCTCAACCATCCCGATTTCGACAGGCACGATGTGTCGTCGCTTCGCACCGGTATCATGGCCGGCGCCCCCTGCCCCGTGGAAGTGATGAACCAGGTCCGGACCAGAATGCACTGCCCCGAGATCGTCATCGCCTTCGGCCAGACGGAGTGTTCGCCCGTGATGACGATGACGCGCCGGGACGACGATGTGGAGCTCCGCGTGGCGACGGTCGGAAGGCTGCTGGACAACATCGAGGGGAAGGTCGTCGATCCGGAAACGGGAGCGGACCTGCCGCCCAATACCCAGGGAGAGATCGTCACCCGCAGCGCCTGCGTCATGAAGGGCTACTACAAGATGCCCGAGGAGACGGCGAAGGCCGTCGACGCCGAGGGCTGGCTGCACACGGGCGATCTCGGCACCGTGGATGAGCGCGGCTACTTCCGGATCACAGGCCGGATCAAGGACATGATCATCCGGGGGGGCGAAAATATCTATCCCCGGGAGATCGAGGAGTTTCTGCTGGGACACCCGAAGGTGAGCGACGTCCAGGTCGTGGGCATCCCCGACAAAAAATACGGCGAGCAGGTCCTGGCGGCGATCCAGCTCAAGGCCGATGCCACGGCGACGGAGGAGGAATTCACTGCCTACTGCCGGGACAGGATCGCCCGCCACAAAATCCCGAAGTACTGGGAGTTCGTCAAGGAATACCCTCTCACGGCCAGCGGCAAGGTCCAGAAGTTCAAGATGCGCGAGCAGTTCTCTAAATTATACGGACAAAAGGCCGCCGCGTAGATAGGGATGCTCCATCAATGCCTATCTTCCGCGGAAGACGGGCTTGCGCTTCTCCAGGAAGGCGTTGGCGCCCTCCTTGTGGTCTTCCGTCTCGAAGAGGATGGCCAGCGAACCGGTGACGTACTCGCCCATGGACTGGACGTCGTATCCGAGACCCCGGCGCACACCCTCCTTGATCCGCCGCACCGCCAGGGGCGGGTTGTCGGCGATTCGCCGGGCGAGGGCGAGGGCTTCCTCCATCAGCCTTTCGGGAGGGACCACCCTGCTGACGAGGCCGATCCGGTCCGCTTCGGCAGCGTCGATCACCTCGCCGGTATAGAGGAGTTCATAGGCCCTGGCGGTGCCGACGATGCGGGGAAGGCAATACATTCCGCCGATGTCGCAGACAAGACCCCGCAGGACGTAGAGCATCGCGAAACGGGCCTTCTCGGAGGCGATGCGGATGTCGCACATGAGGGCCAGGTCCATTCCCCATCCCATGGCAGGCCCGTTGACGGCGGCGATCGTCGGCACATCCAGCGTCAGGAGTCGGGCGGCGGCCGGCGTAGGTTCGGCCTTCGCCTGGCGCAGGCGTTTCAGGCGGCGGTTTTCCACTTCTTCCGGTGCGAGCATGACCTGCCGAACGTCGTCGCCGGAGCAGAAGCCCCGTCCCGCACCGGTGATGACGACCGCCCGGACCGACTCGTCTTCGTTGGCCCTGTTCAGGGCCTGCTCGAATTCGCTATAGGTGGTCCTGCTCAGGGCGTTCATAATTTCGGGCCGGTTGAGCGTGATGGTCAGGACGTGGCCGTCCTGCTCATAGAGGATTTCGCTGTAGCTCATTTTTTTCCTCCTTTGAAAAAGGTCAGGATTCGGCGAGGATCCCGGGCCAGCGGGATTTGAAGGCGACCGCGATGGTCTCCACGGCAACATCGATCGGAAGGGCGCCCAGGTTGACGATCAGATCGTACTGGCTGGGGTCTGTTAGATCCACGTGGAAGTACTGCCGGATGAAGGCCCTTCGGTTGGCATCGGTTTGAATGATGAATTTTTCCGCCTCCTGACGGGAAAGTCCGTGTTCGGCCATCATATGGCTGATCCTGAAATCCATGGGCGCGGTGAAACGGATTCTGAAAATGTCTTCTTTGGGAAGGATGTGATGAGCCCCCCTCCCAACGATGACGGCCGAACCGTGCCGGCCGATGGTACCGATCACCTTTGTCAAATGATGGAAATACTGGTCGGTCCAAATGTAGCGGCTGCCAAAGATGCCGGTAAGCCATTCATCGCGCTTCGTTCTTTCCTTTTCATCGAGCGACTTGATGATCTTTTCGCTCATCTGGACGCTTTCGGCCACCTTCTGGATGATCTGGCCGCCGATCAGATCCATTCCCAGCTTCGCGGCGAGCCTTTTGGCGACCTCGCTTCCGCCGCAGCCCGTTTCGCGGGATACGGTGATGATCGGACCGGGCTTTTCCTTTGTCTTTTTCCGTTTCTTGTTCTGAGCCTGCCATTTCATCAATTGCTCTTCTACCAACTGCGTGATGGAACGACCGTAGATCTTCATAGCTGTCTCCTTCTCGTAGAATTGCCAAGCCGGAGGTCTCCCGATCTGATGAGTCGACATCCCTTCTTTCGACAAGAACCGGCTTCCCTTCGAAACAATATATCTGAGGGGATGGATGAGTCAATGAAAAACCGGGCGCGAAAAACCGTCGTGGCCGAAGAGGTTTCCTACCCCGTTTTTTGCGCGGCGTAAAAGCCGAAGGCGATGGAACGCCGCTTCCGGCGGATGGTAAAACCCTTCGAGGCAAGCTCGGCGCGCAGCTCTCGCAGGGTGAGCGGCTCATCGGGATGGCCCCAGCGGAAAAGAAGCTCCCAGAAGTTCAGGATAGCGCCCTCCGGCTCCTCGACGTAGAGCCAGCCTCCGATTTTGAGCACGCGGGCGCACTCCGCGACGACCTGACGCCAAGCCCGGATGTGGTGGAGCGCTCCGAAGATGACGACGGTATCTATGCCGGCGCTGGCGAAGCGTCCGAGGTCGGCGGCGTCCTGGACATGGAATTCGGCCGCCTCCAGCCGGCGCTGCCGGGCCAGGGCGATCTGCTCGGGCATCAGGTCGATGCCGACGTAGCTCTTCGGTGCCATGCCGAGGAGGAATTGGGCCCCGTAGCCGGTTCCGCAGCCGATTTCGAGCACATCCATGCCGCGCACAGGCACATCGAAGTGCCTGAAGATGGGAAATTCGACTGTCCGCTGCACCAGGCGGCGGAACACCGAGTTCATGGCCCTGAATTCACGCTCGGACAGACGCAAGGTACCCCCCCTTAGACTGGTGTCCGCCTTTTTTGCACGGGGCAGCGCTTCATGGTCCTGGCGAGCTTGTCGGCTCCGAAGGGTTTCCCTGCGTGGCCGGCATAGATCGTTTTCGCTCCGTGCCGAAGAATCTTTTCCCAGCTTCTGTAAACCTCCGCAAGATCAGATATATAGATCGGCCGGTAGGCACAGCCGCAAAGAGGCAGCAGATCCATGGCAAGGTCCCCGACCAGCGCGCTCCCGTCGGCGAGCAGGATCGTCAGAGAATCTTTCGTATGGCCGGGTGTGTACAGGATGGTCCCGTCGATACCAAGAGAGGGCAGCAGTTGGGGATCGTCTCCCCGCAAGAGCATGTCATCCTCCCGAAGATGAACCGGCGGAAAACTCCAGTCCTGCCTTACCTTCATCAGATGATTGAACAGGAAGATCACGAGGGCCACCCGTTTGTTCAACGGGAAATCGCCCGGTTCCGGCATGCCGGTCTTCAGGAAGTCCACTGCCTCGGCATGAACAATCAGTCGAATGGCCGGGTTGGTCTGGCGAAGGTCCTCAGCGAAACCGGCGTGGTCGTCATGGTGATGAGTGAGGAAGAGGTAGCGGACCTCGGAGATGTGGATGCGCCTGCGCTCCAGTTTGCGGATGAACTCACGGAAGCGGCCGGCGTAGCTTGTGTCCACCATCAGGTACCCGCCCTTGCAGGGTAGCAGATAGATGTTCGTGAAGCCGATCCTGATCGTCTCAATCACAGTCAACCTCTCGGCTCATTTCAAAAACAGGGCCGTATGGCTGAAAGCAATGCGCGGCCGGGAAAGAAGGCTGAATCCGGTGGCGTCGGCAAGGGCGACGGTCTTGGCGAAGGCGGCCGCCGTGACGTGCACGGGAGGTTCGGTGAGAAGCCATCGGCCGCCCGGCTTGAGCAGGGAATGGATCTCTTCCAGAAAATGTTTCTGATCGGGAACCTCATGAATCATAAAGAAGGTCAGGGCGAAATCCACCGGTTCCTCAACGCCAAATCCTGTCGGCGTCGCGCGGCAGAGCTGAATCCGCTCGCTCAAACCCACCTTTGCGGCCCGTCGTTGGACGCCGGCCAACATCGTCTCCTGCAGGTCGATCGCCAGCACCCGTCCCTGGGGGCCTACCAGCCGGGCCAGGGGGATGGTGAAGTATCCGATTCCGCAGCCGATATCGGCAACGACCTGACCCGGTGCAACCAGCCCGGACAGGATGCGCTCCGGTTCCTGGATCAGGCGGCGCAGGGAATTGTCTAGGACTCCCCTCAGCCACCAGGGACAGACACGGAGATTGAGCCATTTCCACAGGTTTGTTTCCATTGCGAGTCAGAATCTGCCCAAAGCCGACTCCTGAGAGTATCTCCGATATCTATTCCGAGGGTGCCGGAATCCCTGAGGAGACCACGGAAACGATTCCTTCGATCCTGCAAGAGGATTCTACCTCTTTTCCAGAAGAGCGACCATTCGATTCCGTCCCTCGCCGGCCGGCGCGATCGGCCCCTTGTGCAGATCCGCCTCCATGCGCAGGCCGCTTTCCAGGTCGGTCTTCATGCCTTCGTTTACCAGGGACTTCATCGTCCGGATCGCCTCCGGGATATTCCGGAGGATTTTGCCTGCCATTTCCATTGCCGCCTCATCGAGCTGCTCCGCCGGGACGACCCTGTTGACGATGCCGAGCCGAAGGGCCTCCTGCGCCGTGACGGGCTCGCAGGTGAAGAGCAGTTCCTTGGCCTTTTTCGGGCCGATCTGTCTCGGCAGCCTCTGGGTTTGCCCGCCGCCGGGAATGAGGCCGAAGCGGGCGTGGGTGTCGCCGAAAAGGGCCTTTTCCGAGGCAATCACGATGTCGGCGCACAGGGCCAGCTCGAAGGCACCGGTGAAGCAGGGGCCGTTGACGGCCGCGATGACCGGCTTGCCGATCTCTTCGAGAACCCGGTACCGCGCTCCGCCCACCCGCTCCCGGCTCTCCAGGACCCCTCTCAGATCCCTGCCGGCCGAGAAGGCGCGCCCGGCGCCCGTAAGAATGATCACGTGGACGCCCTCTTCGGCATCGAGCTCCCGAAAAGCGGCCGCCATTTCGGTCAGCATCTCTTCGTCCAGGGCGTTCATCGCCTCGGGCCGGTTCAGGATCACCTTGGCGACGCCGTCCTTCCGCTCGACGATGATTTTATTGTAGGCCATATTCACCTTCCCTTTGTCATTTGGACTATCGGGTTTTGAGGAATCGATAGCTGTCGATCAGCGCCTCGGCTTCCCCGATGATGCCGTCGATGAAGTCCTTGACGGTCGGCACGCTGTCCACGAAGGCCGCCGCCAGGGAAACGACCCGCAGCTTCGCGATCATTTCCGCCTCGGACCATTTGGGAGGAGGGCTTTTCCAGTCGGGGTCCTTGAGGTTCACGCGCTCGAGCATGCTAAGCCACAGCTCCCAGGGCACCTTGTCGCGCAGGCTCAAGACCTCCTCGTAGACCTTGGGGTCCACTGTGCCGATGACCCGGTGGCGCAGCTCCAGATCGAAGGGATCGACCTTCACGATCGCCTCCTTGGCGCGGCTGTTGACCGGGAATTCCTTCGTTGCCATGAAGGCCGTGCCCATCATGACGCCGTCGGCCCCCATGGCGAGCGCCCCCAGGAAACCGCGGGCCTCGCCGATGCCGCCGGCGGAAACGAAGGGCACCTGGATCATTTTTTTCGCCATGAGGGTGGTCAGCATCGTCGGCATCTGTTCGGCCTGCTTGAAGCCCGTTCCCTCCAGCCCGACGACGATGACGGCGTCGGCTCCCAGATGCTCCGCGTGGACGGCGTCCTTCACCCGCGCCGACTTGTGCATCCACAGCAGTCCGCCTTCCTTGATGAGGGGGGCCAGCGCGTCGGGCCGGTACACGGCCGTTTCCAGCGGGACCTTCTCTTCGATGCACACCTCGATGAACTTCTCCGGCTCGGGACAGATCCCGATGCTGATGTTCACGCCAAAGGACCCTCCGGAACCTTCTATGGCCTCCCGGCATCGCTTGATGCTCTCACGCAGCTTTGCCGGCGTTCCCGGCGTCGTCGCCGTGATCAGGCCGTGGCAGCCGGCCTTGGCGACGGAGGCTGCGAACTTCCAGCTTCCCTGCTTGGCATAGGCGCCCTCGATGATGGGATACCTGCAGCCCAGCATGTCCGTTATCCTGGTTTTCCACTCCATGTATGTTCTCCTTCCGGGGACTGGTCGTCCGGGATCGAATGCGTCATCCGCGATGGCCGATCCCGGCATCATTCTCATGCCATGTTCTATGGCCCCGTGCAAATTAAAATTGAAGGGATGTTGATAAGGGTCACATTCTGCCAGGTTACCGCGGGGATATGAGCTGAAATGGGGACGCGAAGCCAACTGCTCTCGACGGTCACGCCTTTCAACAATGTAGACAATGCCTCCTGATGGTCAGTCCTAACGTAAGGTATGAACTACAACGAAGTCAGTGGGGCGTCTCAGTTGTCAATTCGCGGATGTCCAAACGTCCAAAAGAGGCGACGAGTCGGTAGTTTGCCTTGAGGAAGTCGTCCAGAAGCATCACGCCACTGCTCAAAGCGCTCTCGTTCGGCTCCTTCAACTCGTCCCACTCGGAATTCAGTACGACGTAACGGGGGGTTCGTAGGCGGAGATCGGATATAATCTCGGATTGAATTTCTTTCGTAGTCTGGATCCCTGGATCGAATTGATGCCACTTCGTTGCCGATAGTCTCTTAGATGCGAAATAAATCACGATATCATTCATTATTATCTTGTCATGTCGATTTAGGCCAACATAGATGTACTCGTTTTCTCTCGTCCTTTGCTGAATATAGTGGATTGCGGCCAATCGTTCACTATCGATTGAAAAGCATCTAATCCTTTCCAGACCCTCGGGGGGGTAGCAACTGTTGGTGCCCGACTCTCTCTTTAAGGAATCAATGTCCACAATCCATAAAACATTCTCGGCCAAACGCTTACCGGTGCTCAGGATCGGGAGAAGCGATGAAATAGTGAAACAGGTGAACGCGAACCAAAATAAGATCACAGCAACTTTGTGGGGAAGCTGCCGCCATTGTTCGATGGTCAGACATACGATCATGAGAGCAGGGACGATCGAAAGTGCCATATGAATGACACTCACACGGACAAACCCCTTCAAGAAAAATAATGCGCTGAATGCAGATAGTTGAACCAGAATCCAGCGCCGGTGCCGGATTAAGCAGCGCTCGCCATCAGCATTAACGCAGAGTCTTTTTGCGCCTGATGGGAACGCGGCTACGCCGCCAACCAATGTGCCCAGGATTGGCAGATAGACCGTCATATCCCTTACAAAGCTTGGCTTCATATGGATTGCATCTCTCACGATTCCGGCAACCGATGGAAAGGGAAGAGATCTGAAACGGACATAGGTCGAGGCTTGCAGATGAACCAGGTTGAACCAGATGTCGTGCAGGCTAACAACCGACAAGAGCAGAAACAGGACTGGAACCGAAACGAGCATGATACCGAAAACATAAGCCACGGTAGAACGTATGAGGGTCTTTCTCTTGTGATTTGCGTCGTAGTTCTGGGCGAGATGGAACAACCCCAGTGTGAACAAGCCTCCAACAGTGGCCAAGGCACCAATGTCGTAGCGAAAGAGTGCGACCATGCCAATACAGGCTCCGCTTGCCAGAGGAAAGATGGGCTCGCTTCGGCCTTTAAACATAGGCAATGCGCAATAGAGACTCCAGAGAGAAAAAAAAAGGCAGGGGAATACTGGGTATCCGTAATATTCAAAACTTGTGAGCCAGAATGCCGCAGCGAAGGCAGTGGCCAACGCTGTCCTTCTGCTCCAGGCTTCATTGATGATCAGGTAGATGATCAGAATGGTTGAGGACCGGATAATCAAATCCCACAGGCGCTCTACGATGACAGATGTGCCGAAAAGCTTAAAGAGGGCTGCCAATACATAATACTGGGCGGGACCGTAATTTGCGTAGAAATCGCGGTAGGGCACGTCGCCCGACAAGATCCGTACAGCGCCGAAGAGAATCAAACTTTCGTCATAACAATTGATATCCCTGTTCATTGTCGCAACGAGAAAGAGGAAGGCGCAGCCGAAGATTCCGGCCGAATGCCAAGGCTTCGCGAGGGTTCCATTCATCTTGGATTCATTCGCGGTCTGCGCAACTGTCATGCCCTATCCTTTTGCTCTTTTCTTTACTGCGAAGAGATACCATTTCATGTACTTCGGCAGCCAGCGAAGAATCCTGAACCGTGAGGTCCCCTTCTGTCTGTCCCGCCAAGTGCAAGGAATTTCAGTGACCTTGTGCCCGGCGAAATGGGCCTTGATTACTATCTCCATTGCTATTTCGAATCCTCCGTCACTCTCGATCTTCAATGTGTCGACCATCGCTTTCCGGTACAGTTTAAAGTTGTTGGTCACATCCGACGTAGGAACACCGGCCATATATCGGAGACTCAAACCCGCCATGTGGGAAAGGGTTTTCTTAACGAGAGGCCCACCGATCTGTTTCCCTCCCCTGGAATATCTCGACCCACAGACCACATCGAAACCCGTTTCTGCAAGCGATACCATTTGATCGACGATGTCATAATCATCGGAAAGATCCGCCATGGTAACCAGTAGGTACTTACTTTCGGCCTCACGCAGACCTTTTTTGATCGCGTTGACTACTTTCCCGGCGCTGTTTTTCAGTAAAACCAGATCGACCCCTTCTTTCCGAATCCTCTTCAATACGGGAAGCGTGTTGTCCTCGTCAAAATCATAGACGATGTAGATTACGTATGGTGTGTGAACCTTTGCTTTGATTGCCTGGATGGTCTGACTGATATTATCTTCCTCGTTATAGACGGGGATGATGATACCCAACTTCTTGGGCATTCAAATTCCTCCTATGCGGATCTGGTTTTCTATCCAGGGGATCACTTCGTCCAGAGCTTCGCTCAGGGAGGTTCGTGCTTCAAAGCCCAGGACCCGTTTTGCTTTCGTCACATCTGGCACTCTTTTTTGCGCGTCATTCTTGAAAGGATCATCACAAACATAGCGAAACGGCTGATCTTTCCTGATTTTTTCCCAGATCATCACGGCCAGCTCCAAAACGCTTGTCGATACCGGCGTGGAGAGGTTGAAATCCTCGTTCACTGCCTTTTCGCTTTCAATACAGGTGCGTATACCCTTTGCCAGATCCCCAGTATAGGTGTAATTGCGAACCTGGTTCCCCTCGCCAAGAATGTGCAAGGGAACTTGCCCCTTGAGGACCTTCTGAACAAGATCGGGGACGACATGGCTCATGGCGAGCTTGATATTGCCTGAATCGACTTCCTGATCATAGACCGCTCGCTTCTCCCCGATGCCGATTGCATTGGAAGGCCGAATGATCGTATAGGGCAAACCATATTGCTCAAAGGCCCCTTTGGCAAAATATTCGCAGGCAAGCTTCTGAAAACCATACGTAGACATAGGCGGAGGACATTTTAATTGCTCCCCTTCCGGCGTGGGATAGGTTGAAGTTGAGTCAAAGACCATCGAAGACGATATCACGTTGATTTTTCTCAAATTTTTCTTCTGGAATGCCCATATGGCTGCGTCGAAGGTGGCGGCCATGATGCGCTCATTTTCCGCCAGGAGGTCATATGCAAATTCATGAAAAAAAGATATTCCCCCAACGATGGCCGCCAAAGCCACCACCTGGTCGCAGTCCGCGATAAGTTCTTTCATCAGCTTACTATCTTTGGCGTCCCCCTCGACGAACCGAAAGTTCTTGTGATCGTCATAACTCTTTACGATCTTCCCATATTTCGAATAATTGTCGATACCGACTACATGGTGGCCCTGTTCGAGCAACTCCTGGACCAGATAACCGCCTATGAATCCCGCCGAACCGCTTACGAGGATCTTCATCAGAACAGCCCCCCTCTGCCGATGTAATTCCGGACACCCATTACTGTCCCGGAAGAGAAATCCAATGCCACCGTTTTATCAAGACTGCGAGGTGCCCCTAGAACCAGGATATCCGATCGGTGGAGGACATCCGACAGGGACAGGAAATCACCGTCCTTTACATAGTGATCGTTACAAAACACCTTTTCGCTTCGATTTCCAGAATCTTTTTCAATTTGTAGGAGAGTGACTCGCGGACATCGTCTCTGTCCCCATTGAAGGTCCTCCCCAGAATGCCCACCGTCTTTTCCCGGAGGGGATGCTGATGCGTGAGGTGTTGCACGATGAAGTTGGGCAGACCTTCGTTGATCAACATGGCTGAGTGTCCCCGGGAAAAACACTGTTATTGAAAGAGGCCAGCTGTATCGTATCCTTAACCTTATATAACTAACCAGTGCCGGCGCTGGATTCAAAATCCCTTTCATGATGGTCCCTGACACCAGTTCCGCCATTTTGTCCAGGTGCAGACGTCTTTATTATGAATGCTGCGATGCTCAAGCGGTTCCGCCAGGTGGATGACAGTGTTTCGCCCAATGACGAAATCCTGATCGTTTATATAGCCTGCCTCGGGAAATGCCAGATAGGGTCAGCCTCGTATCTACCTCCCATCCCCTTCGCAAAAACGACACCCTTGGATCAAACGCCGAGATGCTCCCGAAACCATTGGACGGCGGCGCCGACGGCCTGACCGTGCCAGGGCTCGTCATAATAGACGTCGAAGTGCCCGCAGGGGATCTCGACCAGCTTCTTGGGCTCTTTTGCCCTGCCGAAGGCCTCGCGGACCTGATCGATCGGGATAAGGGCGTCTTTTTCGGCGGCGACGATCAAAAGGGGCGTGGGTGAAATCAATTCAACGGCGTTCGCAGGCTCGTATTCGATCATTTTCTCGACGGACTCGACGGTGACCTGGTTGATCCAATTTCCAAGTCCCGCCTTGATTCTTTCGAGGAAAAATTTGTAGGCTTCGGACGTTCCGAGGACGGACATCTGTCCCTCCGGCGCCACCACGGGCAAATAACTGATGGAGTTGGTCGCGTATCGGTTTGTCCGGTCGGCGGCCAGCATCTCCAGGGCCAGCCGAAGGCCCTCTCCGCCCCGCTGTTTTAAAAGGAATCGCCAGGCGCAAAGGTTGGGAACCTGGGCTACGGCTGCCTTGATGCGCCGGTCGAAGGCGGAAAGATGCAGGACATGGCCGCCGCTGTAGGACGAGCCCCACACGCCGATCCTGGCCGGATCGGTTTCAGGCTGGAGCATCGCCCAGGAGATGGCGTTCCGGTAATCGTCGAGCTGGGCCTGCGGCAGGACCTGCCCCCGAGGTTCGCCTTCTCCTTCCCCCAAATATCGATAGTCGAACAAGAGAACGGCCAAGCCCGCGGAAGCGAATCTTTCCGCGTAATTGATCAACATTTCCTTGACCGCTGAAAAACCATGGGCCATCACGACGGTGGGCAGTTTTTTTCCTTCCGAATACCCGTCAGGGACATAGTGCCAGCCTCTGCACTTCAAACCATCGCTCGGAAATTCGATGTTTTTCCGCATCGCCGTCCCTCCATGGTGTTTTCGATCCTCTCTGCGGCTGATCGGACCTTGCCCTCTCTTTCTTTCTCCAGGGTCGATCCGGATCCGCTCGATCCCGCCATCCTTCAGATCGTTCTGCCCCTCCCCGCAATCGGCGACCTTCCTTTTCGCCGGTCCATGAAAACACAACACCCCATTCTCTTTTCGAAAACGGGGTCCCTGGAATCGACCATATCACCCTCAGGCCGAAGAAAAGGGTTTTGGAATATTATTCCGATCGCCGCTGACATGCGACCAGTTAATATCACAATATCCTTTTGAAATCTACCATAAATCGGTGGGGTTGAACGGAGGTGCCGCGCCCTGTAAAAATTTTTCTTGACACGTTCACAGTAATATATGTAACAAGGCCCCTATTCTACACAGGATCGATGGAAAGGTGCGCACCAGGGTTCATCACGCATGGAGGAGGGGAAGGCCGGGCAGCTTCCTCCGGAAAAGGGGATTCGGATCTCCCAAAGGAAATGCCGGAAGGGGCGGGCAGATATAGTATGTCGCTGAAATACATGTTGCTTGGATTTCTATCCTACGGGCCGGAGAGCGGCTACGCCATGCACAAAAAATTCTTCGACCCCGGCAGGCCGAAACTATCGCAGGTCTACCGAACGCTCAAGCAAATGTCCGCCGAGGGCCTCGTCACTTCCGTCCGGGAACACCAGGACAAACTGCCGGCTCGGAATCTGTACAATCTGACAAAGAAAGGGCGAGCCGATTTTCAGCGCTGGATGTCGGGATCCTGGCCGATCGCACCTGTAAAGGAGCGCCTCCTGTTAAAGCTGTCCTTTGGGGCGTTGAGCAAGCAAAAGACAATCCTGTCCGGCCTCGACGCATTCATCGAAGGGAAAAAGCAGGAGCTCGCCTATTACGAGAGCACCGCCAGGGATCTCATCGAGGAAGCGGCGCAACGGAGGGATGACCGAGACAGGTTTTATTGGAACCTGGTCCTGGACTTTCTGGAAAGGCGATGTCGGGCGGAGTTGGACTGGGCCGAAGAGGCGGTGCAGAAGATCGCAAGGTCAAGCCCTGAGGAAAACTCCGTGGCTGGAAAGGGAAAAAACTCGACGGACAGGCCGTCGACAAAACCTGTGAAAGCGAGAACCGCTTCCGCAAAGAGCACGGGCGAGGGGCGCGAACGCAGGATAACCATGGAAAGGGGGAACGAGAGGGAATGAAGGATACGGCTCTTGAGGGCGTAAAGATTATAGAGTACTGCCGAACGGTAACCGGTGCGTATGCCACCAAAATCATGGCCGATCTTGGCGCGGAGGTGATCAAGATAGAGCCGCCGGGTGTGGGAGACGATGCGCGCAGAAAGGCACCCTTTCCGGGAGACGTGCCCCATCCGGAAAAAAGCGGCCTCTTTCTTTACCTAAACAGCAACAAAATGGGGGTGACCCTGGATCCGAAAAAGGGGACGGGGGCGGAGATCTTCAAGAAGATGATCGAGGACGCGGACGTTCTTGTCGAAGACGGGTCTCCCGGCGAGATGGAGAAAATCGGTCTCGGCTACGACGAGTTGAAACGGATCAACCCCGGACTCGTCATGACCTCCATTACCCCTTACGGAAGGAGCGGCCCCTACAGGGATTACAAGGCCTATCAACTCAATACATCGAACGCGAGCGGGCAGGCCAATATGCTGCCTCTGCCGTCCCCCAGTCTCGATCGTGCGCCTGTCAAACCGGGCGGCAATCTCACCGATTACGATCCCGCCCTCATGGCCGTTGTCGCGATATTGGCGGCCGTTTTCCTGAAGGGCGTCTCCGGCAAGGGCCAGTTCATCGAGATCTCCAAGCAGGAGGCCCTTATCAATATGCAGCGGGTCGAATCGGTGACTTTTGCCAATACGGGGGTCATCATGAACCGCATGGGCACGGCGAATCCCATGCCGGGAGGCATCATGCCCTGCAAGGACGGTTACGTTGTTTCGGTGAGTCCCGAGGATCACCAGTGGGAGTCGCTGATGGAACTCATCGGGGATCCCGACTGGTCCAAGAGGGATTGGTGCAAGGATCGATTCGCCCGTGCAGAGAATGCCGTTCCGCTCACAAATCTGATCGTGACGTGGATGCAGCGCCACACGAAAGAGCAGATATACCGGGAGGGACAGGCCCTGAGTTGCCCGATCGCGCCGCTTCATTCCTCGGAGGACATCGTAAAGTCGGAGCAGCTTCGGGCGAGGGAGTTTTTTACGGAAATCGAACATCCGGTCGTGGGAAAGCTTCAATTTCCTACGGCTCCCTACCGTTTTTCGAAGACCCCCTGGCAGTTGAGACGGCCGGCACCGCTGCTGGGCGAAAGCAACGAGGAAATCTACTGCGGACGCCTCGGTTACAGCAGGGATAATCTTGTCAAGTTTCGGGAAGCCGGCATCATATAGGAGGAGGTATGTCGAACATGAACGAAGGACCACTACAGGGTATAAGAATCACCGAATTTACGTCCGCCTGGGCCGGACCTTACGCAACGTGCCTGCTCGGCATGCTCGGCGCGGAGGTCGTCAAGGTCGAGAGCCGGAGGCGTCTGGATCATTCGCGAATGCTTTCCTTTACAACGGGCGTCAATTTCACGGGGCCGGATCAGTCATCGGTCTTCAACAGCCTCAACCTCAACAAGAAAAGCGTGACGTTGAACATGTCCAAACCGGCGGCCGTGGAAATTGCCAAGAAACTCGTCGCAATCAGCGACGTGATCGTCGAGAATATGCGACCCGGCGTGATCGGGAGATTAGGAATTAGTTACGAAGTGGCGAGGGAAGTCAAACCGGACATCATTTTCCTCTCTTCCTGTGCCTGTGGACAGACGGGACCCGAACGGAAATACGTTGGTTACGCCCCAACTTTCGCTGCTCTCGGGGGGGCTTCCTTCCTCACGGGGTATGAAGACTGGCCTCCAAGCAATTTCATGGGATCCATCGACTTGAGGAGTGCGACGACCTCGGCCTATGCCATTTTGGCGGCCCTGATTTACCGCCAGAGGACGGGAGAAGGCCAGTTCATCGACCTCGCTTCCCAGGAGACCATCGCCGTCATGGTGGGGGAGGTGATTCTCGATTACATCATGAACGGTCGGGTCCAGATACGCCAGGGCAACAAGGAAGACACCATGGCCCCCCAGGACTGCTATCGCTGCAAGGGAGAGGACAAGTGGATAAGCATCAGCGTGGCGACGGAAGAAGAATGGCTGGCTCTCTGCAGTGTCATTGGAAAGCCCGAACTGGCAAGGGATGAGCGGTTCGCCGACAGTTATCGGCGCTTTACCCATCAGGCGGAACTCGATCAGATTATCAGCGAATGGACGATCCGGCACGAGCCGTACGAAGCGATGGAGATACTTCAAAAAGCAGGCGTCGCTGCCGTGCCGTCCATGAATGCCGAAGATCTTTTCAAGGACCCACACCTCAAGGCCCGGGGGGTATTCAAGCTCGTCGATCACCCGGTGGTCGGAAAAGACTGGGTGACCGCTCCCCCGTGGACTCTCTCCGACACGCCAGCCGAGATCTACCGCCATGCTCCGCTGCTGGGAGAACACAACGATCTTTTCTTCCGCCAGATTCTGGGCATGTCGATGGCGGAGATCAAGACTTTGGAAGAGGAAGAGATTATCTTCTGATGCATCCGAAAGGCGAGGCCCCGCGGATGGCCTCGCCGCCGACATCACCGTCTTCGACTGGAAAAACATCCGGGACAACAACACCCCGACCGAAACCAGCGAGGCACCCACGGGCAGGGAGGCGGTCTTCATCAACGGCAGGCGGGTCTTGAGCAAGGGAAAGGTGGATGCCTCCATCAAGGCCGGCGAGGGAGTCCTTTAATGGATGACGTGCTGGGGCTTTTTCATCCGGTCGTTGCCGGCTGGTTCGTGGAGAGACTAGGAAGGCCGACGGGGATACAGACCCTTGCCTGGAGGGAAATCGCCGCCGGACGCCACATACTGGCAAGCGCGCCGACGGGAAGCGGGAAAACGCTGGCCGCCTTTCTGTGGGCCCTCGATCGGCTCATCACAGGATGTTGGCAAGGCGGCACGACGCGCGTCCTCTACGTATCCCCGCTGAAGGCGCTCAACAACGACATCCGGAGAAATCTGCTGGGACCGCTGGCAGAGTTGGGCGAGCGGTTCCAAAAGAAGGGGGAATCTTTTCCCGACGTCCGCGTGATGACCCGGAGCGGCGATACGCCGCCTGAAGAGCGGCGCGGGCTTTACCGGCATCCTCCCGAAATCCTGATCACCACGCCGGAAAGCCTGAACATCATGCTGACCGCAGCCGCCGGCCGGTTCCTTTTCGGGGGCGTCCGGACGGTCATTCTCGACGAGATCCATGCCCTGGCCGGCAGCAAGCGGGGCACCCATCTGATCACGGCCGTCGAGCGCCTTGTCCTCGCCGCCGGAGAGTTCCAGCGCATCGCCCTGTCGGCGACGGTCCGGCCCATGGAAGCCGTGGCCGATTTCGTCGGCGGGGCAGAGCTGCTCAATGCCTCTGATCCCCCCCGCTACCGCAAACGGCCGGTCTCCATCCTTCGCTCCGATGACGAGAAGCGCTTCGCCCTTTCCGTTGAACGTCCGGAAGAGACTTTCCCGGAGAAACCAGCGGAAAAGGAAAAGGATCTCTGGTGGTGGACCCTCGCCGCTGAACTGAAGCGGATCATCCGCCAAAACCGCTCAACGCTGGTCTTCACCAGGAGCCGCCGCGCCGCCGAGAAGATGACGCGCTTTCTGAATGAAGGGGAAGAGGAGATCATCGCCTATTCCCATCACGGATCCATTGCGCGGGAGATCCGCCTCGAGGTGGAGCAGCGCCTGAAAAAGGGCGAGCTGCGGGCGATCGTCGCCACCAGTTCGCTCGAGCTCGGCATCGATATCGGCGAGCTGGATGAAGTGGTCCTCGTCGAGACCCCCTTTTCGATTTCCTCGTCGATCCAGCGCCTCGGACGCGCCGGCCACGGCGTCGGCGAGACGAGCCGGGGAAGGCTTTATCCCACCCATGGGATGGATTTTCTGGCCGCAGCCGTCATGGCGGAAAGCGTCGCCGAAGCGGCCATCGAGCCGATCCGTCCCGTAGAGTGTCCCCTGGACGTCCTCGCCCAGGTCATCGTTTCGATGGCGTGCACCGAGCCGTGGAATATCGATGCGCTCTACGCCTTTCTGAAGGCCTGCCATCCCTACCGCCGTCTGACGGCGGTGCAGTACCGTCTCGTTCTCGAAATGCTCGCCGGCCGCTACGCCGACAGCCGCCTGAAAGAGCTGCAGCCTCGCATCTCCCTGGACAGGATCGACGGCACCGTCATGGCGAAGCCGGGGGCTCCCTATCTCCTGTATACCTCGGGAGGCACGATTCCGGACAGGGGATACTACGATATGATGGTTCAGAATTCGCGTGCGAAGATCGGCGAGCTGGACGAGGAATTCGTCTGGGAACGCAGGATCGGCGACACGTTCACCCTGGGAACACAGATCTGGCGGATCCAGAACATCACCCACAACGATGTAGAGGTGCTCCCGCTGCATAGGAGTGCCGGCATGGTGCCCTTCTGGCGTGCCGAGGAGGCGGACCGTGATTTTCACTACTCCGGGAGGATTTCATCCTTTTTGAAAGGGGCCGACGGGGAGCTTTCGGACACGGAAAGCTTCCGGCAGAAGCTCGAAGGACGCCATGGGATGAGCCGGCCGGCGGCACAGGCGCTCTTGGAATTCCTGCAGCGCCAGAAAAAGGCGACGGCGGGAAAGCTGCCGCACCGGGGCAGGATCGTCATCGAGCACTACCACGACGGGAGCGGCCGCACCGACAGCCGGCAGACCGTCCTGCACACCTTCTGGGGAGGCCGGCTCAACCGACCCTTTGCAATGGCCCTTTCCGCGGCCTGGGAAAAGAAATACCTCACGCCCCTCCAGGTGTTCATCGGCGATGACAATCTCCTGCTCGTTCTGCCGAACGAGGTCGGCGTGCGGGAGGCCATCCGGCTCGTCACGCCGGAAAACCTGGAAGAACTCCTGCGGGCGCGGCTGGAGTCCAGCGGCTTTTTCGGCGCCAGGTTCCGGGAGAACGCCGCGCGGGCCCTGCTGCTGCCGAGGGCGAGCCTTCACAGGCGATACCCGCTTTGGCTTGCGAGGCTCCGGGCAAAGAAGCTCCTGGAGACGGTGGCGAGATACCCCGATTTCCCCGTCGTTCTAGAGACCTGGCGGGAATGCCTCCAGGACGCCTTCGATATCGAGCATCTGAAGCTCGTGCTCGGCGAGCTGCACGGTGGGCTCATCGAGCTCGTCGAGGTCGAGAACGACGAGCCCTCCCCCTTCTGCGACGGCCTGATCTGGCGACAGACCAACCAGTACATGTACGAGGACGATACCCCGGAGAGCCGCCGGCCCTCCAGCCTCAGCCGCAAAATCCTGGACGAGGTGCTTCATGCCTCCCGGCTCCGGCCGCGGATGCCGGTGCGGCTTGCCGAAGAGCTGGAAAGCAGGCTCCAGCGCCTCAAGGCGGGCTATGCCCCGTCCGGACCGTCGGAACTTCTGGACTGGCTGAAGGAGAGGCTGCTGATTCCCCTGGCGGAGTGGGAGCGTCTGCTTGCCGCCTGCCGGCGGGACGCAGCCGATTTCCCTGAGGCGCTGCCGGCGGGCATCGCCGGGAAGATCGCCTTCGTCACGCTAAGGGGCGGCACGACGCCCCACGCCTGTGCGCTCGAAAACCTGCCGCTCGTCAGAAGGCTTTGGAACATTGAGGATGCAATCGATGAAAAGCAGCCATCCTTGCGACGAGAAAGTGCTGGCGCCGGCGAAATGGATCGGGCTGGCTTTGTTGCCCAGTGGCTTTCCTACTACGGCCCGATAGGGTGCAGCTCGGTGGAGCGGCTCCTCGGCATCGGCAGCGATGAGCTGGCGGAACTGCTGGAAGAGCTGGCCGGGGAAAACTGCGTGATCGTGGATGCGATTCTCGAAGGCGGCGATGCCCTCGAGGTCTGCCATATCGACAACCTCGAACGCCTGCTCAGAATGGCCCGCCAGGAGCGCCGGCCGGCCTTCAAGGCCCTTCCCGTCGATTTGCTGCCGCTGTTCATTGCATCCCAGCAGGGTCTGGCCGTACCCGGTGAAACCATGGACGATCTTCAGGCGAGGATCGAGAAGCTCTTCGGTTATGCCGCTCCCGCAGCGCTTTGGGAGGAGGCCATCCTTCCGGCGCGCATGGCGCCCTATCGATCCGCATGGATGGATGGCCTGCTGAATTCCAGTCCGCTGTTCTGGCTGGGTTCCGGCAGGGAAGCCGTCACCTTCGCCCTGGAGGCGGAGGCCGGACTTTTCGCCGCGCCTTCGGAAAAGGATATTGAAAAGGCCGGGGGCCTTTTCCCCCATGAGAAAGGAGGCTACCATCTCTTCGACATCGCGCGGCACGCCTCTTTAAACACGCAGGATGCGACGAAGCTGCTCTGGGAGCTGGCCTGGAAATCGGTCGTCGCCAACGATTCCCTGGAAACGTTGCGCAAGGGCATTCAGAACGGTTTTGCAGCCGCCGGTGCCGATGAGAGAGGGGGCGTTGCCGCCGGCCTGCCGATGCGGCGCTCCGCAAGGAACCGCTGGGCGGCGACCAGGCCCATGCAGGGCAGTTGGAGGATCATCGATGTCTCTCCCCTGGAAACCGGGGGGATCGAGGCGCAGGAACTGGAGAAGGAGCGCGCCCGCATCCTGCTCGACCGCTACGGCATCCTCTTCCGGGAGCTGCTGGATGGTGAACCGCCTCTGCTGCGCTGGAAGAGGATCTTCCCGGCGCTGCGGCTGATGGAACTGTCCGGAGAGATCCTGAGCGGCTATTTCTTCGAAGGCATCCCCGGAGTGCAGTTCATGTCTTTCGAAGCCTTCCGTTTCCTGCGCGAAGGATTGGACGAGGATCGCCTCTTCTGGATGAATGCGAAGGATCCGGCCTCGCTCTGCGGCATGGGGATCGAAGGCCTGAAGGGGAAGCTGCCCCGCCGGCTTTCCTCGAACCATATCGTTTTCCAGGGGGGGCGGCTGGTGATGGAGTCGCTGAGGAGCGGCAGGGAACTGCGTTTTCACATCCCGGCGGACCATCCGCGTTTTTATGAATGCCTGGCGCTGTTCAAGGTCCAATTGTCCCGGGATTTCAACCCGGAGAAAAGAATCTTCATCGAAAAGATCAACGGCCAGCCCGCCCGAAACAGCGAATACCGCGACGCCCTGCGGGAGTTCGGTTTCACCGCCGGATACGACGGCCTGGAACTCTGGAAGCGCTATTGAACGCGGTCGTGGGATAAGGTCTTGCAATGCAACATTCTGCCTGAAAATGTATCATTGCAAGACCCCATCTTGCAGAGAGCACAGTTGCCCTTTGGGGAAACATCAGTTATCATATAACCAAACAGAAAATCCCTTGAATCGATAAATGCTATTGCGAGGGGAAAATGCACCTCAAAGAACGGCCGAACCATCGTCTCTATATCGAGATCCTGCGCCTGATGACGCCTGAAAAGAGACTGATGAAGGCCTTCGCACTTTCCGCCTTTACGAAGCAGCTTTTTGTACACGGTTTACGAAAAAAGCACCCCAGTGTTTCGGAAACCGATTTTAATCGAATTCTTAGAAAACGTCTCGATAAATGTCACAACAGGAATTACTGAAAAAGGTCATCGACACACTTGAGCATCTTGGCATAGATCATATGATCACCGGATCCGTAGCTTCGAGCTTGCAGGGAGAGCCTCGATCGACCCATGACATTGACATAATCCTTGCCGTTCAAGAAGCTGATATGGCAAACTTGGTTGAGGCTTTTGCACCTCCAAGATACTACCTGGATGCAGCATCCATACGAGAGGCTATATCCCATAAGTCGATGTTCAATCTTATCGATGTCGTCGAGGGAGACAAGGTTGATTTTTGGATCTTGACCGACGAACCCTTCGATCAATCACGTTTTGCGCGTAGATATTCCGAAAACGTCATGGGCATGATACTGAAGGTGTCCTGTCCTGAAGATACGATTCTTGCCAAGCTGTTATGGGCGGTGAAGTCGGGAGGAAGCGAAAAGCAGTTCACTGACGCCTTGCGTGTTTTTGAAGTTCAGTATGACATCTTGGACATGAGCTATCTGAAGAAGTGGGTGGCTGCTCTGTCCCTTGAGGAAATATGGAACCGCCTTCAAAAGGAATCTGAAATCATCTAATGTGGACTACTGGTGGCAAAGGGGATCTATTTTCACGTCATAGAAACTTAGAAATCGATAGTTGGACGAATCTATTCTTCGATGCCGGCCAGCCGCTTCGCGCAGCGCTTCCGGTAATCGAGGTCCGACTCCCGGAGGATGGTAAGGCGATGGGCCTGTGAGGAGCCACCGCCGTGGATATCGGAAACGGTATCGGCGCTCTCCATGGCCAGCTTTTCCGCCAGGCGCAGCATCCTGACCCTACTCTCAACGGAAGAGCCGGCGGCTCCCTGGAGGTACTTCTTCAGCAGCCCGCCGACTTCGGGATTCTGGAAGTCCCTGTCCGAAGGCAGGTCTGCGACATATCCGCCACAGATATCGATCAGCAGCCGGGTCGCCTCGGCCATGTCCCGGCCCTCGTGCAGTTTGGAGGCGTTGGCCAGGACCGCGTCGATGAAATAGGTTCCCGAGGGCTCCCGTTTCCCCTCGTAGGAGGCGGCAAGGCTGCATCCGTAGAGGGTCTCGGCCTTGTGGATCATGTCCACGACTTTCTCTCTGAGATGGGCGACCCTGGCCGTTCCGTTGTAGTCCATCATCGTCAGGGCGGCCCCGGCCATGACGTCGAGCTTGCCCGATTTGCAGCCCCCGTGGGACTGGCGGTGATAGGCGGAGAACCGGTGGACCATCTCCCCGGTGAAGTCGATCTCGCCGCAGAGGAAAACCCGCTCCCAGGGAACGAAGACATCGTCGTAAATGACGGTGGGACAGTATTTTCCGTACCGGGGGTTCCCGCAGTCGACCCCTTCCAGCTCCCGGCTGTCCATGGAAGTCCGGCCGACGACATGGATGACGCCCCTCGTATCGGCGGGAACGGCGAAGCCCACGGCATAGTCCTCGTCCCCCTTCCCCATGGCGCGCGTGGGGAGCGCTATCAGCTCGTGGCAGCTCAGGGAACCGGTTTGGTGAACCTTTGCGCCGCGGACGATGATGCCGTCCTTCTGCCGCTCCACCACGCGCAGGTAAAGGTCCTTGTCCGCCTGGGCGTGCGGATCGAGGCCCCGGTCGCCCTTCACGTCCGTCACGCTGGCATTGGCTGTGAAATCATTGTGCTGCATGTATCTGAGGAATTCCAGGAACCGGTCGTAATAGGGGGTGCCGTGTTTCCGGTCGATATTGTAGGTGACGATGGACAGGGCGCACAGGCAGTCCAGTCCCGTGCAGCGCTGGTGGCAGGTTCCCACGCGGTTGCCCAAGAGGCGGTTGATCTTCACCCTTGCCACAAGATCCCCGATGGACTGAGGCGGCAGGGTGAAGCGGTTGATCGGCTCGCCGGTGAAGGGGGAGACAGTGGTCAGCAGGTCGCGATGCTCCGCCGAGGTCGCCAGTTCGTAGGTCGCGCCGGTGGCGTTGATCCCCGCTCGGATGCGGGGGTTGTCCACGGCGTTTTCCAGCCGTTCCCCGAACATGTAAGCCACCGGCTTTAGTTTGCGCAGGCTCTCCACGTATTGATCGAATGTTTTGACAGCCATCCTGTCTCCTCCCTTCGCATGCGGAATCCGGTGAATCCGGATCAGGTCTTGAACTCGGCGGGGCGCTTCTCGAAGAAGGACTCGACCCCCTCCACCGTTTCGCCGCCGAGGGCGAGAATCTGCATCAGCTCCGGCTCGACCATCTGCCGGTTGAAAAGGTTCAACTTGGGACGATTCAGGATGATCGTCGCGATCTCGCCGCTTTGTTCGAATTTCTGCGTTTCATAGGTGCTCATGCCAGCGCTTCTGCGCGGTCGTTGATGGTTTGTAGATCTGCCGACACGGGTTTTATCGTACCGCTCTGGGGTTTGCATTTTGTCGCGCTGTAGGGCTCCGATCGGGAGATCCCGCGTTAAAATGTCGCAATCGGAGACAGGTTTAACCATGCTTGCCGATGCGTTTCCTTACCTTCTCCCAGGATGGGGTGATGAGGAAGCTCTCGGGCATGTTTTCCACCATGGTGACGAATTTGGACCAGGGAACGGCAAAGCTGAGCGTTCCGGACGGAACGCCGGGGCGGGCCGACACATCGAACATGCCGAGCACCGCTCTCGGACGGGCGGCGGCGCGCTCCAGGAAGGGATACTGGACGATGGTGCCGCAGCCGGCGCCAAAGGGCGTGTAAACGGCGTGTTCCTGCTCGTCGAAATTGGCAAGCGTGAAAAGCCCGGAAAGAACATCGGGCGGAGCGAAAAAGATAACGACGGCCGGCTCGTCGCCCGGATCGATGCGGTCCCAGCGCTTGAAGACGATGAACCTGCCGGGGGCCTTGAAGATCGGCATCTTTGCCATGATGGTCTCGACGAGTTCGGGCGACTTCTTGTAGCGCTCGCCTTCCAACTCCCCGGGGATTCCACAGGACAGGAAGTATTCGAAATTCGGCCTCAGCTTTTCGACAAAGCCCAGATAGCGCTTTCCACCGCCGCAGCCCACGGCATCGACGTCGAAACAGAGCGATGTTCCCTGGCGGACCCGGTTTAGGCTGGCGATGATGCACTCCCACCCTTCCGGTGCCTTGGCCCTTTCGGCACGGTCATCCCGGTCGGTGTAGTAGAAGACAAGGGGCAGATCGGCGCCCGTGAAGTACCTGGCCCACCGGTCGCTGAAGGTTTCCTTGAATGCCATGTCCATGGGACTTCCTCCTCTCTGGGATGGGCCGGAGCAAAGGCCGATCCGTTACAGCGTTACCTTCAATCCCCTTTCCTTCAGATATTCCTTGACCTGACGGATGCTGAAGGTTCGAAAGTGAAAAACCGACGCGGCCAGAAGCACCCGGGCGCCGCCGGTGACGACTCCTTCATAGAAATGCTGGAGCGTGCCCGCGCCGCCCGAGGCCACGACGGGTACGGAAACCACAGTGGAGACGGCCCGGGTGAAGGGGATGTCGTAACCGGCCAGGGTGCCGTCTCCGTCCATGCTCGTAGGCAGGATGACGCCCGCGCCCAGGTCTTCGCAGGTTTTTGCCCAGGTTATGGCGTCCTTTCCTATGGGCTTGGTGCCTCCGGAAACGACCAGCTCGAAGCCAGAGGGCAGTCCGGCGTTTCTTCTCGCATCGATGGCGACGGTGATCCTAGCCGAACCGAAGCGATGCGCCGCCTCTCGCACCAGGTTTGGATCGGCGACGGCGGCGCTGTTCATGGAGACCTTGTCGGCGCCGGCCTGCAGGACCAGTTCGATGTCTTCCATGCTGCCGATGCCGCCGCCGACGGTGAGTGGGATGTCGATGACCGAAGAGACCTGCCGGACCCATTCCAGGCGTGTCCTGCGGTTTTCCAGGGTGGCGGCGATGTCCAGCATCGCGAGCTCATCGGCGCCCTCCTTCTGGTAGAAGGCGGCGTTCTCGACGGGGTCGCCGGCATCCTTGATATCCACGAAGTGAACGCCCTTCACGACGCGGCCGTTTTTCATGTCCAGGCAGGGCATGATCTTGATGATGTCCATATTCGCTCCCCTTACGGTTAGATTGTTTGCGACGTCGTCATTCTTGATGCCCTCGTAAAAAGTGCGTTTCCCCTCCCTTGAGGGGAGGGGATTAAGGGGAGGGTGAATAAAA
>JAFGIO010000208.1 GCA_016929555.1 Deltaproteobacteria bacterium
GGGCGTCCCCAAGGCCCGATGAGCTCGCAGCGCTGTCAGGGCGATGAAGCAGTTCCAGTGCGTCGGCCGGTCCGGGAACAGACTCGCCGGCAGCCTTGATTCCCGCATTGTCTAAAGACTCGCCGGTTGTGAAGGCGTGCGCGCATCCTCTTTCTCCACTGACTCCTCCGGCGCAGTGGGGTGAATCTCTTCCGCGATTTGGCGTTCCGCTTCGTGTTCGGCTTCCCGCAGAAGAAGCTGTTCGATGCGCTCGTGCAGCAAGCGCTCCTTCTCCTCCTGTCGCCGGACTTCCAGCTTCAGGTCCCTGTGCAACGAAAACGCCATAAGCACCATCAGCAGCATGAACGGGAACGCGGCGATGATCGACACTGTGCGCAATCCATACAGTCCGCCGCTCAGCAGCAACACGCCCGCCATCAGCAATTGCAGGCTTCCCCACAGGATGCGCACGAGGCGCGTTGGATTGAGTACGCCTTTGGAGGTGAACATGCCGAGAACGAAGGTGGCCGAGTCGGCGGAGGTGATCACGAACATGCAGACCAGCACGATCGCCGTGATGGCCGCTACGTTGCCCCACGGCAATTGATCCAGCAGCACGTAGAGCCCGGCCGGTACTTCAAGCGCGACGGCGTCGGCGATACCAACCTTGTCGAACAGTTCGAAGTGGATGGCCGATCCGCCGAATGCCGAAAACCAGAGCATGCTCAGCGCTACCGGCATGATCATGACACCGAGCACGAACTCTCGAATGGTTCGCCCGCGCGAAATTCGAGCGATGAAACTGCCGACGAAGGGCGCCCAACTGAGTCCCCAGGCCCAGTAGAAAATGGTCCATTGCTCGACCCAGTGCTCGCTAGAATACGGCGTCGTCACCAAGCTCATTTCAACAACGTTGCCGAGGTACTCGCCGAGTGTCTGGGTCAACTCACCGAAAATGAATGCCGTGGGTCCCATCACCAGCACGAACAGCAACAGCGCCGCTGCCAGTAACAAGTTGGCGTCGCTGAGGTATCGAATTCCCTTGTCCAGCGGCGTCATCGCCGAGACGATGAAAAGCGATCCCAGCACAGCCATGATCATGAACTGCGAAGTGACGTCGTAGGCGACCAAATCAAACCGTGCCAGGCCGCTGTTGATTTGCAGTGCGCCCAGGCCCAGCGTCGTGGCAACGCCGAAAATGGTGGAGATGACGGCAAGCGTATCGATGGCCTTGCCCCAGACGCGATCCACGCCCCTGCCCAGCAGCGGACGGAAAGTCTCGCTGATCAGGCCATGGCTGTTGTGCCGAAAGCGGACGTAGGCAATCGCAAGACCGACTACCGCGAAGTTGGCCCACTGATGAAATCCCCAGTGAAAGAACGCATAGCGCATTCCGAGTTGTGCCGCCTCGGCGGTGCGCGCCACACCGATGCCCAGCGGCGGATCGTTGAAATGCATCATTGGTTCGGCGACGCCCCAGAAGACCAAGCCTACGCCCATGCCGGCGGAAAAAATCATGGCGAGCCAGCTGCCGAAAGAAAACTCGGGTGGCTCGGCTTTCGGTCCCAGGCGGATACCTCCATACTTCGATAGCGCAAGCGAAAATGCGAACAAAACGAAACCGCTCGTTCCCAGCAGGTACATCCAGCCGAAGTTCGTCGCAGTCGCGTCGAGAATCCGTTGCGCTGTCTGCTCCACCGCTTGCGGGTACGTCGCCGTCAGAATAACGAAGCCGGCAATGATCAGTACAGAAGAATAGAAGACGACGCCGACATCGCCGAGAAGCTCATTGAAAAATTTGGCCAGTCTGCTCATGAATGTTCCGAATCGTTCACCGGGAAACCCGGTCCGACAATCATTTCGTTCACCGCCGGAGATCGCTTGCACCACCCGCGGGCACGCTTCCCCGCTGCCACCCGGCAACGGGCTTCGTCCCGCGCTTTGCTGTGCGACGGCATGACTTCGCCAATTCACTCAGCCCGCCTGGATCGAATCGGGGCCAACCTCGGTTGTCCACTGACACGACCTTACCACATGCGTCGCGGTGACTTCGATGCACGCGACCGCCGACGCCATTTCTGACCCAGATCAATCATCCGGCCCTGCCCGAGATAAATTGCTTAGGTTCGATGACAGTTACATGAGAATTTCACTCATCAGCCGAAGGGAGTCCGGGCGCAGGCATTGGCCGCTGCCGGCCGCACGTGGTGATGACCAGGGGGGAGGCGCAAACAATGACAGAGCGACACATTCTGGATATTGTCCATGACCAGAACCCGGTCACGCTCGCAGCGAAAAAGTCGGTGACAGAGGCCTGTACACTGATGCGCCATCGCCGCGTACGATTTGATAAAAACTTGCTTTTTACAAGCGGAGTATAGGGGGGTTGTTTTTTTTGCGTCAAGGGATATTTTCCATCCTGGATTGCTTTGGAATGCGCGCATTGGCCAGCACCGGCGTTGACAGGCCAGAAAGATTTGGGTAGCATAAACGCCACCATGATCCTCTAAGGGGGAGATATTTTTTCTCAAAAGGCGGGTGCGCAAAGAAAATGGAGGTGTATTTGGGGATATCCATTAAATTCACATGAATGAATACATCCTGTTTACAAATATACGGTCTTTATATGTGATAGTCGCCCCGATCCTTAGCGATCGCGACAAAGGATGGGTCTGTTTGACCTGTGGCTGTCGGGCCGGTATTTTTCGGCGGACAGGGGCGTCATGATCGAGGGGTCGCTTTTATGGAGTAATCAAAGGGTATATGAAGGTCTTTGTGATAGCCAACCCGATCGCGGGCGGAGGCAGGGGGGAGCGTCTGACGCAGGATCTCTTTGAAGCATTGGGACGAAATGGATACCAGGTCGACGGCCACCTGACTAGATCTGCCGGGGAAGCGGGGGCGCAGGCAAGGGATCTCGCGACGGACTTCGAAGCGCTCGTGATCGTCGGCGGAGATGGAACCATCAATGAGGTTCTCAACGGTCTGAAGGACCCTTCCCAAACGCCTCTGGCCGTTCTGCCCGCAGGAACCGCAAACATTCTGGCGAGGGAACTCTCGTTGTCGGACAGGCCGGCTGGCCTCGTTCGAACCTTGAAAAAAGGCGTCATCCGCCGAATCGACATGGGCCTCATCGGAAAGCACCGTTTTCTCATGGTTGCCAGTGCCGGCTTCGATGCGTTCGTGACGGAGGAGGTTCGGAGGCGGAGAAAGAAGTCCCTGGGATTCCGCCGCTACCTGTTGCCGATTCTCTCGGTTCTCATGCACTATCGTCCGCCGGATCTGACGGTGACGGTCGATGGCGGCGAAGCCGTCAGGGGCAGCTTTGTCGTGGTGAGCAATACGAAGATCTACGGGGGGATTTTTTCCTTTGCCGATCGGGCGCAATGCGACTCAGGCCATCTCGACATCTGCGTCTTCCCGAGGGGCGACATGTGGGCTCTGCTTCGCTACTATGTCGCTGCATACCGCCGCCGGGTATCCAGCGATACCGATGTCAGGTACTGCAAGGGGAAGCGGATTCTCATCGAGTCGAAGGAGCCGGCCATGATCCAGGTCGATGGCGAACCCTTCGGAACGACGCCGTCGGATATCCGGATCGTGCCGTCTTGCGTTCCCATAAAAGTCCCTCCAGCCGGAGACGCGACGCACAAACAATGAAGTCCTTCGCCATCATAACCCTTGCCTGACCGCCGATCTTGGTCTGCATCGGCAACCTGTTCGTGGATGTGGTTTATCATGATCCCGGCCTGAAACCGGATGGCGTGGACGTGGCTGTCGAGGCATCGAAAGAGCATTTTCCGCGCCCCGTTCGTATCGAACAGGAATTCTCTTGCATCTTCTTGATTGTACTGAATTCGAATTATTGAACAGGCTCCGTTTGAATCATGATGACAATTGTTCGCCATTATTTCGAAGGGTTAACTTGGCCTGAGCCCGTTGCTATTCTGATATCCCGATCCGCCGCCGCCGGGGAAAGGAATTCCCCGGACATTGAAAGGCCATCGGGTACATGAACCGTTGTTGTTGGAAAGGCAACTTCGGCCCCATGAGTTACGATAATGTCCATAATCTTAAAGAGGACGTCTTCCTTAACACGGTGAAATTCGGTCCAGACGGTGGTCTTTGTAAAGCAGTAAACGAAAAAGTCCAGCGACGAAGCGGCATATTCGTTGAAGTGGACCATCAGGAGTTTGCTCTGATCTATCTCTCCATGTTCCTGAAGCATTTTCCGCACATCGATCAAAATGCCTTTCAGCTTGTCGGCGTCGTCATACCTGACGCCGACCGTTTCAAAGATCCGTCGATTGGTCATTCTGGACGGGTTTTCAAGGGCGATCGTCGTAAAGGTGGAATTGGGAATATACAGGGGCCGCATGTCAAAGGTTCTGATCCTGGTGAGACGCCAACCTATATCCTCAACCGTTCCCTCGATATTGCGATCCGGCGAACGGATCCAGTCGCCTACGGCAAAAGGGCGGTCCAAATAGATCGTCAGGCCGCCGAAAAAATTCGCCAGAAGATCCCTGGCGGCGAAACCCACGGCGATACCTCCCACGCCGCCAAAGGCCAACACGCCGGATATGCTGAATCCCAGGGTCTGCAGACCAACCAGGACCGACGTTATAATAACGGATACGCGCAGAAGTTTGCTCAGGGCGTCGGCCGTGGTCAGATCCATTTCCTCGCCATCCATTCTGCGATTGTCGATGATATTGTCTTGCGCTCTTCTGATAAGACGAATCAGGAACCAGGCCAGAACGGCGATCACCCCGACATCTCTTATGGGTTCGGCAACCTTGAAAAGAGGAACCTTGGTTTCCTCTGCCAAAATCTGGATGGCGAAGGTAATACCCACGATCCAAATGAAAACCGTCACGGGCCCGCGCAGGGAATCCACGATGGCATCATCCCAGACATTGCGGGTCTTTTTTAGCGCGGCATACATCCGTTTCAGAACAATCTTCTGAACGAAAGCAAAAAGCAAAGACAGAAAGACAACGACGAACACCTGAATCACCCAGGAATGATTGGCGCTGAAAAGGTGCAAACTGCGCAGGAGATCCTTTAATTCCATACATGCTCCGGCATAATGATTTTAGTTATCGCGAGACCGACGTCCGGCACGGCTTATCGTCAAAAGGATTACCCGTCGATGGAGCAGAGCTTTTTGCGGGTTGAACTCATAATTACTTGATAATATACGATATAATTGCGGTGGAGTATAGAACGGACTGTCTGTTGTGTCAAGGAAATACGTGAAGATGTAAAGATGCGATGTGGAATGTCCATCCAGAAACCGAAACTGGGCGCATCGGGCAATCACCCGCATGCAAGCGATTGGCGCACCGATGCATCGCCATCCGATCTGCAATGCCTGTTTTACGTTGAAGCAGCAGAAGCAATCGGCAAGCCATGGCGATGCGGATGGATTTTAAACAGGGATCGGGGCGATCACCTGGGAGGAGGCGAAGACCCAGGCGATGAGCAGAGCGTTCAGTACGGCTCCCGTATAGATCCGCCCTGTCAATTGGAAACACCAGGTGGACAGGACGGTCGTCACGGCGAGCAACGGCAGGATATGGAAAAGGTTGATGATAAAGACGACGAAGAGGCCGCCTGGTCCCTGAAAGGGAATGAAGCCGGTCGTGAAGAGGGGAATGTACTGAAGGCAGAGAAACAGGATGATGGGAACGCACAGTGCCAGGATACCGTCGACGGACCGGCTGATGACCGTTCGGGTGAAGGTTGTCTTTTCTGCGCGCCGGATCTGGCCGTGCAGAAAAAGCCCGGTAGACAAAAAGCAGACGAGCAGAAAAGGAAAATAAAGAAAGAACATGCACCAGCGATACGGGGTGAGCTCGCTGAGAAAGGGCCAGACAAAGCGGAAATTGACGGTGCAGAGCCGTTCCGAGAGGTACTCGATACCGTAGAGAAAGAGAAAAGCGAGAAGGGCGAGCAAGATAGACCAGCCCAACTTGCCGCCGTCCATGTGCAGCCGTTCCGGTTTATCGGAGACGCCGAGGTCCACAAGCGTCACCCCCTTGGGTTTGGCCTGCCTGCGGAACCAGCGCCGCAGCATCAAAAAGCCGAGGATGTTCACCCAGAGAAACCACCAGACGATAGCGTTGACCATCATCATGGGAAAGACCGTGTCGATCCGCAGCACATATTTGTGAAAACCGAAAAGAACGAGGATGAGCGGAAGGTAGAGCCATTCCCAGATGCCGTTGATTGCAGAGAACTTGAGGAAATTGTTCAAAGAGCAGGCGTAACTCCGGCTCGGTTGCGCGATCAGCCTCCTGAACCAGGGCATTGAGATCAAGAGAAAAACGAACGGGATCAAAAGGGCAAATCCGGCAAGCAGAGCCGACAGCGTTGCGAGTTCCTTGATTTGCCAAATCTGGTTGCAGGGATCGATCCATTGGCTTGGATCGGGATGGAGAGAGGCCTTCAGCCACGAGACGGTTTCGGCGATGGCGCCACCGTAGTGGGACTCATGGACGTGGGTAATGGGCGGCACATAGACGCGCCTGGCCGTTCCCTCCTGGAAATTGCCGTAGGTCTTTCCGATTTCGGGACCGGTAAATCCAAAGGCCCGTCGGGTTTGCTCCGTGTGCATCCATTCGCGCTCGATGTCCCGGGTACCCGTCATCCTCCTGCGGAACTCGTCGTAGCGGCCGATGATCATGAGCATGTTGCGGGGCATTGCTGTCGATGCTTCCCGGGTATAGGCGAAACCTGTCAGGACGACGGCGCGGACCGAGGGATCGTTCAGGGCCACGTGATAGGCCATCTCCGCGCCGAGGCTGTGTCCCATGACGGCCGTGGCATCCTTCCGCACATAAGGCAGGGAGCGAAGGTAAGCAAGGGAGGTTTTGCCCCCGTAGGTCGGATCGAAATCGGCCTCCTTGGGGTCGCCCGGCTGTCCCGAATGGCCGCGACCGATGGCGTCGATGTTCAGAACGACGAAGCCCCTCCGTGCCATCTCTATGCTGTAGGCGTCGCCCGTTTCCCGGTTGTTCTGGTATCCGTGGATATATACGACGCCGGGCGCCGGTTTCGCCTCCGTGGCTTGACGGGGGCGAAAGAGCTTGGCCCGTATCGGGATCCCGTTGTAGTTCCGGTAGAAAACATCCGAAACCTCCACCCTGCCAAAATCCCGCTGTGTCCAGGAGGCGGTAAGAACGGAGCCGATGAGCACGATTAGAATCAGGATAAAGGCAACAGAAGCCTTTTTGATATTGGCCGGCTGGAGCAGCTCATCGCTGAACATGGATTCCTCCCTCCTGTGGGAATGGTCGTTCATCGCCGACCGGGTTCACCGCCTGAGACAACATGGAAAAAATCGAGACGGTTTCTATATAGCGGCAACCCTTTCAGACGTCAAGCCGCATGTATTCACGTTTGGAAATAAGAGATTTATTTTGACAAACGGAGGAGACCTGTTATAGAAACGGGCAGCCTGGAAGGGGCGAATTGTAAGATGGGCAGGCAGGTATCGCCCAGCAAATTGTATTGCGGCAGGTGCCCGGTCATGAAAAAAAACATATCGGTCGGTTTGATTGGCTTCGGAACCATCGGGACGGGAGTCGTGAAACTCCTGGCGGAGAACGGCGAACTTTTGCGTCAGCGTCTCGGAGCGAATATTGTGCTCCGACGGATTGCCGATATCGATCTTTCGAAACCGCGAAAGGTTCCCGTGGACCAAAGCCTGCTCACCACCAGGGCCGAGGAGATCCTGGAGGATTCCGAGATCGACATCGTCATCGAGCTTATGGGCGGGTACGAACCGGCGCGCACCTTCATCCTCCGGGCCATGGACAATGGGAAACATGTCGTGACCGCGAACAAGGCACTGCTGGCCACCTACGGGGACGAAATTTTCCAGGCGGCCGAACGACAAGGCGTTAACGTTGGGTTTGAGGCCAGTGTAGGGGGAACCATTCCCATTATCAAGACCTTGAAGGAAAGCCTTGTAGCCAACAGGATACGATCCATTTCGGGAATCGTGAACGGTACGGCCAATTTCATCCTCACGAAAATGACCGATGAACGCAAGGCCTTCAATGTCGTACTGCGGGAGGCCCAGCAGTTGGGCTTTGCCGAGGCGGATCCCACCTTCGATGTGGAGGGGATCGATACGGCCCATAAGCTGGCCATCATCCTTTCTCTCGCCTACGGAGGACGCGTCAATCTGAACGATCTCTATCGGGAGGGCATCAGCGGCATCGATAAGCAGGATATCGAATTCGCCAGGGAATTGGGCTACCGGATTAAACTGCTTGCCATCGCGATCCAGCGCGGGGACAGGGTTGAAGCCCGGATACATCCCACCATGATTTCGAAAGATCATATCCTGGCAAGCGTCGGTGCGAATTTCAACGCCTTTCATATCATCGGTGATGCCGCGGATTCTGTTTTCCTCTACGGCCAGGGGGCGGGGATGATGCCCACGGCCAGCGCGGTGTTAAGCGATCTCATCGATATCTCACGGGATATCCTGGCGGGTGCATCGGGACGAGTGCCTGGTCGCTCGCTTCGTGAGGGTGTTATCAGAGACATCACGCTCATGCCCGTGGAAGATATCCTGACCAATTATTATTTCCGGGTTTCAGCCGTTGACCGTCCCGGTGTTCTCTCGAAAATATCGGGAATCCTGGGGAGAGAGAATATCAGCATCGCCGCCGTCATCCAGAAAGGGCGAAAACGGGCCGGCGCCGTACCCATCGTGATGACAACCTACAAATCCAAAGAGCGCGATGTCAGAAAAGCCCTTGCCGAGATCGATGAACTCGATATCGTGATGGGAAAGACCGTGCTCATCCGTATAGAGGACGATAAACTCTGATGAAGTACCTGGTGTTGCTCGGCGACGGAATGGCCGATTATCCCCTCGATGAGCTTTCCGGAAAGACTCCCCTGGAATTCGCGCGGACGCCCAACATGGACAGGATCGCCGGTATCGGCACCCTGGGGCTGATCGATACCATTCCCCGGGGATATGCGCCGGGAAGCGATGTGGCCAATCTGACGCTGTTGGGATACGATCCCCGCCTCTGCTATTCCGGAAGGGGGCCCCTGGAGGCGGCCAGCATGGGGGTTGTCCTGGAGGAGGGGGATGTTGCCTTCCGCTGCAATCTGGTGACCCTCAGCGATTCCGAAGATCCCGTTATGAAAGACTTCACGGCAGGTCATATCGGTTCGGAGGAAGCGCGATCCATCATCGAGTCCCTCCAGAGACGTTTGGATACCGCGAGTCTGTCTTTTTACCCGGGTGTGGGTTATCGGCATCTGCTCGTCTGGAAGCAGGGCATCCATTCCATGAAAACGACACCGCCTCACGATATCACGGGACTGAGGACTGGGGCCTATCTTCCGAAAGGGGACGGTGCCGCCGAGATCTTGTCGCTCATGGAGCGATCCCGTGGGATCCTGCACGATCACCCCGTCAACCGTGCCCGCAGAGAGCAGGGGAAGAGACAGGCCAACGCCATCTGGCCATGGGGTCAGGGGAGAAAGCCCCGGATGACCTCCTTCAAACAGAAGTATCGCCTGCAAGGCGGGATGATTTCCGCCGTCGACCTTCTGAACGGTCTCGGCGTCAGTGCGGGTTTCAGGGTGATCCGGGTGAGCGGTGCGACTGGATACATCGACACGGACTATCTGGGGAAGGCGAGGGCGGCCCTTGCGGCCGTTCGCGATCTGGATCTCGTCTTTGTTCATGTCGAGGCGCCCGATGAAATGGGGCACGAAGGCAATGTCGAGGGGAAGATCAGGGCCATTGAGGATTTCGACGAGAAGGTCGTCGGAACGGTCCTGAAGGGCATGGATTCGATTGATTCCTTCCGTCTTCTCGTTTTAAGCGACCATCCGACACCGATCAGCCTCAAAACCCATGTCGCCGATCCGAGTCCTTTCGCCGTTCTTTCTTCCGAGACGCTTGAAAACGAGGGCAGGGGGCTTCCTTTTGGAGAATCGTCGGCCAGGTCGCGGGGACGCCTCGTCTCGCCGGGTCATCTGCTCATGGACGCCTTTGTCGGAGACTGGAGGAAATTCGTTGCGGATTCATCAAAGCAAGGTCAGGGTCCTCTTCGCTGATACGGACGCCATGGGCGTCGTTTATCACACCAATTACATCAAATGGTTCGAGATCGGACGGGCGGAGCTTTTCAGGGACCTGGGGCTTCTATACAGCCATATGGAAGCGTCGGGCTTCAACCTTCCCCTGACCCAGGCCTTCTGCCACTATTTCATATCGGCCCGTTACGATCAGCTCCTCTTGATCGAGACGGAGCTGGTCTACGTGAAAAGGGTGAGCCTCAAGTTTCAGTACATCATCTGGGATGAGGGACGTCAGACCGTTCTCGCCAGGGGCTACACGGTGCATGGCTGCACCGACAGAGAAGGGAGAATCGCGAGAATTCCCGAAGAATTTTCACGAAAGCTTCAACAGGATTATTAGAAATCGAAAAGGGAGGTTCCATGGCTGAAAAGATCACCAAGAAGGACTTGAAGCAGCCGGACTGGCTCCATGAAAAGTTCGCGGAGGCGATGAACAATATTGAGGAGAACAGGGTCAAGATCTACTGGGGAACGGGCATCTTTCTCCTGGTTATCCTGACGATTGCGGGTTGGTCCGTCTACCGCAACCACTACGAGAAAAGTGCCGAGAAACTTTACGCCCAGGCCTTCGCGGCCGCCACGGAAGAAAAAAAACCGGGCGAGGCCGCCGATATCATCAGGCTTTACGATCGCATTGTCAAGGAATACCCATACAGCGATGCAGCCTTGTTGGCCTATTACCGACTCGGGAATCTCTATTATAAAGTAAACCAGATCGATGCAGCCATCGAATCTTACGATGCCCTGCTTCGAAAGGTGCCAGAGAATAGCGATATCCAAACACTCGCTTCTGTCGGGCTGGGTTATTGCTACGAGAGGAAGAAAGACTTGGACAAGGCTTTGGAGGCCTTCGAAAAAGCTGCAAGGACGCCCCAGGCCAGGGCCTTTGAATCTATGAATTATGGCAACATTGCAAGGATTTACGAGGAAATGAACAACCAGCCCAAGGCGCTCGAGTATTATCGAAAGGCCCTGGAGAAATCTCATGACCCGTCCATGAGCCTGTTCATAAAAAGAAAGATTGGCATGCTCAGTTGAAAGGCTTGCCCGGTTCTTCAAAGTGTAACGACGGTAATCCCGTTTA
>JAFGIO010000209.1 GCA_016929555.1 Deltaproteobacteria bacterium
CGACGTCACGCTCCGCATCGTTCCGGACCTCTACCACGCCTACCCCGGGGAACAGAACGACAACATCTTGAACTGGTTCGATCCGGGGCTTACACCAATCCCGGCGTCCCCTTGAGGGCGAAAGGTATGTTGCCGCCGCCGCCGCTTCAATTTCTCCTTGAATTCCTCCGTCTTTTTTGCATATCCTAACGACCCGGCGAAGGAGTCGTCCCGTTCGGATGATCGGGATGGAGGTTTTTAACGCAAAAACACAGCGGTAACGATCATAGGTCAGGAACCGGCGCATCGAGGGTCGGGGCCTGAAAGGAGGATAGGTTGATGAAAAAAGGCGATGAGGTTCAAATATTCAATCGGTTGAAGGAACGGGTGGCGAACCAGCCGAAACCCGAAGATCCGGTTTATTACAAGCTGGCGGAACAGCTCATGCCCGGCGACAAGGAATACATGCCCAGGATCCTCTCCAAGCTGGCGACTCCGGAGCAGGCCAAGATCGTTGCCGCCCTGCCCGATCCGGATGTGGAACCCGTCTCCGGCCGGTCCCTGGAGGTATCGGAGGCGTTTGCCCGGAAACTGGGCATGGACAAAGCCGTCGTGGACAAGCATATCCGGGAGCTATTCGAGGAGGGTCTGCTGTTTCCGACCAAGAAAGGGCCGGCCATGGCCCGCACCTTCATCCAGCTCCACGATGCCGCCCTGGGAAATCCCCGCTACGACGAGAAACTGGGGAAGGACTATTTCGATCTCTGGGGGATCCTCGAAGGCCCCATGAGCCCGCCCAAGCCCGAGGACATCCACCCGGGACGCAGCGAATTCCGGATCATGCCGCGCTGGAAATCGGTCCAGGGCGTCGAAGGCGTGCAGCCCTATGAGGACGTCCGGGCGATCCTGAAGGCCCAGGAACTCATCGTGCTGCTTCACTGCGGCTGCAAGCGATCCCACACGGACCGGTGGTGCGGCGTCCCGGAGGAGTCCTGCATGACCGTCGGCAGGACCGCTCAGTACAATCTCGACCGCAATGCGGGGCGGAAGATCACCTTCGAGGAGGCCATGGAGATCCTCGACCGCTACGACAAACTGCCCGTCTGCAACCTGACGGTGAACCAGCGGGATGTGGGCCAGCTCGTCTGCAACTGCCACTACTGCTGCTGCCTGGCGATCAAGAGCGCGGAAAAGAGCCGCTTCGTCGCCGTCATCGATCCCGAAAAATGCAAGGGCTGCAAGGTCTGCATCGAGCGCTGCCAGTTCGGTGCCATTTCCATGAAGGCGTACCCCGGGCTGGAGGGCGAGCGGGCCGTCGTCGACCCGGAGATCTGCCGCGGCTGCGGGTGTTGTGTCATTTCCTGCAAGGCCGAGGCGAGAACGATGAAGGTGGTGCGGCCGCCGGAACACATTCCGGAATCGCTGAGCATCTATTAGAGGACATCGTGAAAAGTCGAAAAATACCTGTTTTGTCATTCCCGTAAAAACGGGAATCCAGTATTTTCAATACATTCTGGACCCTCCGCTTTCCCCCGCCTTCGCGGGGGCAGGCTCCAAGGGGGTGACATGGTTTGTGCCTTTTTACGAGACCATCATCTATTAAATAGGGAAGCATTATCCACAGAAAGGAATTAGATCCATGGGTTTGTTCCACTGCCCCGTCGGGGCGGCGTATTACGATGACGAGGAGTGCATCGACTGCGGCATGTGCTACGCGAAGACGAGCGCAGAGCGGGTCGAGGCCTCGAAGAAGATCCGGGCCTATTTCCAGGCCCATGCGGCCCGCAACGCCGTTCCGAGAAAGATCGCCCTGTGCGGCAAGGGCGGCGTAGGGAAGAGCACCATGACCGCCCTGCTGGCGAGGGCCTTGCGGGCGGAGGGCAACAGGGTGCTCGTTCTCGACACCGATGAATCCAATCCGGGGCTCTATCGCCTCCTGGGCCTCGAGCGGGAGCCCCGGTACCTCATCTCCCTCCGCAAGCGGGATCCCGGCGCCATCGAACTCGATGGGGCCTGGCTCGACCGGGAGCAGATCGCCCTCGATGACATCCCCGCAGAATTCGCGGCCGGCGGGAACGGCTTCCGCTTCATGATGATCGGCAAGATCGAGGATCCCTTCCAGGGCTGCGCCTGCTCCATGGCCAACGTCGTGAAGGAATTCATGGAAAAGCTCACGTTGGGCGACGGGGAGATCGTCGTCATCGACATGGAGGCCGGCGTCGAGAGCTTCGGCAGGGGAGTGGAGCGCTTCGTGGATACCATCCTGGCCGTCGTCGAACCCTCCTACGAGTCGATGGCCCTGGCCGGCAAGATCGCCTACATGGCCCAGGGCATGGGCATCGGACGGATTGGGGCCGTGCTTAACAAGGTGCCGACGGAAAACGTGCGGGCGCGCATGGCCGAAGAGCTGGGCAAAAAGGGCGTCAAGGTCGTCGGCACGATCCTTTTCGATCCCGGGCTCAACGAGGCCGGTTTCGAGGGAAGGCCCATCGCGTCGGAGGACAGCGCCCGCGAGGACATCCAAGGCATCGTAAAGTCGCTTTTCGAATGAGGGGGACGCCCTTTATATCTTTACATTTAGATGTTCTTCGAGCCCCCAACCCGCATCGCGAACGATCCGTTCCCCCTTTGGAACGGCGACGCTCACCGTCGGCAGGGATATTTCCAATCGCTTCGCTACATCCGTCATCGAATGACCCAGCTTTCGAACGGCCCAGTAGCAAAACAAAGCGCGCGCCCTCCCCACGTTGCGGGCCTTGGCAGGACCGACAAGCTCTTCCGGCCGTATCATTGTCAGGGACGCCACGATTTGTTGCAGGCGATCCAAGCTTATCCCTTTAGCTTTCAACGCATCGTGCCGTGCCATGGACTCTTCCGCATCGGCCAGCACGCTCTTGACAAAATCGCCGTTTCCCAAAATGCGTTCGTCGCTTTTTTGAGAACGGCCCTCGTTGCGAAGCATCTTTACGCCTTCCCAGCCTCCAGTGCTGCGAATCAACCCGCCTCCAATCAATTCCGGCTGCCGTCCCAGAGGGATTCCGGCAGCGACGAAGTCATGATACATGCGCCTGGCCTGCGAAGCATCTCCTGAGAAAAGAGCCAGAACCGCACCTGTCGTTTGCCACTCCCTTCTGTTTCTTCCCATGATGACGCTGTGCCCTGCATAGGGGTATCGATCCAAGGCCTGGAGATCGCCGACAAGGCCGGCTCTCAAAGGATTGAGATGAATGTAGCGCACCAATTCTTTCAGGTAGGCGTCTTCCTGGCACAATATGGATTTATATCGGTTTTGAAAAAGATGGCCGCTTCGGCGATGACGCCGGTTGTATCCCACGGCGTAGCCGGTCAGCAGCCGACCCATGACGGTGGCTATCGGCACAGTGCCGGTCTTCAGCAGCAAATGAAAGTGATTGGGCATCAGGGCCCAGGCATGGCAGCGGGTTTCGGTCTGCTCGATCAGGTTGCCGAGCCTTCGCAGAAAGCCTTCGCAGTCCGCGTCGTCCTGGAAAATCTTTCCCCGCTCTATCCCTCTGGCGATGATATGGTGCAGCGCGTTCGGGGCGTCTATTCGGGCTTGTCTTGGCATGGTGTCTTTCTTATCATGCCGCCCACATTATGTAAATGTAAATATATAAAGGGCGTCCCCCATACAATTTTCTTGACAAATATGAGGCCTATGTTATCAGAAAAACAAAATAATTCTCATCAGGGATCGTCATGGAAAAACATGCTGAATACTGGCTTGCAGAATCTGAAAAGGATTTGCCGGTAGCGGAAAGCATGCTGGAAAGAGAGCATTACACATGGAGCTTATTCATTGGGCATCTTGTGTTGGAAAAAGTGCTGAAGGCTATATACGTCAATGAGAAACATAATGTTGCTCCGAGGATTCACGATCTTGTGAAACTGGCGAAATCGACGAGCTTGGATCTGACTGAAGAACAACTGGTGTTCCTGAGCGAGGTTTCGGACTTTAACTTGGAGGCAAGATACCCCGACGAGAAGCACCAATTCGCAGTTAAATGCACCAGAGAGTTCACGACGAACTATTTGAAGCGGATAAAGGAGATGCACGTTTGGCTAAAAAGGCAGATGAAAAAATAGAACAAACCGTCAAGTCATACATCGAGCAACTGGAAACTATCGGCATCCACGTCCAGCAAGCGATTCTGTTCGGCTCCTATGCCAACGGGACCCATGACGAATGGAGCGATATCGATCTGGCCATTGTTTCAGAGGATTTCGAGGGCAACCGATTTGAAGACAGAAACAAAATCCGTAAAATCACATTGCGGGTAAACAGTGATATTTCCCCGATGCCGTTTCGTCCGGAAGACTTCAACGACAGCGATTACTTCGTCAAGGAAATTTTGGAGACAGGGATCAGGATTATTTGAGTTGAGAGGGGGACGCCCTTTATATCTTTATATTTAAACATACGGAGAGCGTCCCAATTATGGACAGTGATACCAGGGAAGAACAATCAAATTTTCCTGCTGGTGGGCAGAATCGCCGCCGTGGATGAGCAGGCCGGTCTCAGCAGCAGGCGAACCGAGGGCGCAGACGTACCTGAGGCCGTCGAAAAACGATGCGTTTACGGTGCGCCCTGCCAGGGTCTGGCTAACCTTGTTCATGAGATGGAATGGATGCGATCCTATCGGAATGAAACGGCCCGGGGAATCATCATTATCCACCGTCCCCTGGATGTAAGAAAGAAGCAAAGGCGCACGCTGAATTTCATCCAATATCACGCCATTATCAAACCGCTTGAGAAAGCCTCTTGGATCGTCTATGGCAAAATCCCGTTCATCCGGTTCTTCGAGATTGATATAGTCATAGTGGGGGAAGACCATTTTGGCGAAAGTGGTCTTTCCTGATTGTCGTGGACCGGTTAGCGACACAACGGGAAATTGCCCGGCGAGTCCTATGATTTTGTTGGTCAGGGTTCTTTTGATCATTTTGATTTTACAATGCAAAAAGGAGTTAATGTCCAATGGAAAGTGGTGGTTTCCATCAGCCATTTCGCTCACCGTTTCTTTAACAAAAAAGCAGGATCATCACGGATCCTGCTTCCTGCGCGTCTTCACCATATTGAATCAGAG
>JAFGIO010000210.1 GCA_016929555.1 Deltaproteobacteria bacterium
GAACTCCCGACCAACGGATTAAAAGTCCGCTGCTCTACCATCTGAGCTAACGGCCCGGTTTGACTGTCCTGCCGAAGGTTTGCCGTCTTACCAGCAGGTCTCTTTCCTTGTCAAGGGGAAAGTCTCATTCGGCAAAGGGATTTTTCAGGATGATGGTTTCATCCCTGCCCGCCCCGACGGAAACGAGGATCAATTCCGTATCGGCCAGCGTCTCCAATCTCTCGACGTACCGGCGGGCGTTCTTCGGGAGTTCCTCCATACGCCTGGCTGCGCTGATGTCCTCTTTCCAGCCTTCCATCTCGACGTAGACGGGTTCGCATTGGGCGAAAGTTCGCATGTTTGCGGGAACGGCATGGGTGTATTCGCCGTCGCCGGTCCGGTAACCGGTGCAGATCTTCAGCTTGTCGATACCGGTCAGAACGTCGAGCTTGGTCAAGGCGATTCCCGTGATTCCCGACAGCCGGATCGATTGCCTGACCAGGACCATGTCCAGCCAGCCGCAGCGTCTCTTCCGGCCCGTCGTGGCGCCGAATTCGTATCCCGCTTCCCGGATTCGGTCTCCCAACTCTCCGGTCAACTCCGTGACGAAAGGGCCTTCCCCCACCCTTGTCGTGTAGGCCTTGCATATCCCCACGACGGCTTGAACAGCCATGGGGCCCACGCCGTTGCCGCAGCAGGCGTTGGCGGCTATGGTGCTCGAAGAGGTGACGTAGGGGTAGGTTCCATGGTCAACATCGAGATGAGAGCCTTGGGCACCCTCGAAGAGGATCTTTTTACCCTTTCTCATTTCTTCGGCGATCAGGACCGACGTATTGGCCACATAGGGGCGGATGAGGTCGGCGTAGATCCGGTATTCGTCATAGATGGCATTCACGTCCAGGGGGTCCTCATGAAAGCGGCCGGCGAGATAGAAGTTCTTGTCCTCGACGTTTGACGTGAGCTTTTCCCGGAAAATCTCTTCATCCATGAGGTCGCAGACGCGGATCCCGATCCTCGCCACCTTGTCTTCGTAAGCGGGCCCGATGCCCCTTCCCGTCGTGCCGATCTTCTTGCCCGACAGGCGGGATTCCCTGGCCACGTCGAGCCGCCGGTGATAGGGCATGATCACATGGGCGCTTTCGCTGACATAAAGCTGCGTTTGGGAGGGGAGCATTCCCCGATTTTTCAGACCGTCGATTTCCTCCAGCAGAACCTTGGGATCGACGACGACGCCGTTGCCGATGATGCATATCTTGTTGTCGTGAAGGATACCGGATGGGATGAGGTGCAGGATCGTCTGCACCCCCTTGACGACCACGGTATGCCCCGCGTTGTTGCCCCCCTGAAACCGGGCGATCACGTCCGCTTTTTCGGCATACAGATCGACGACCTTGCCCTTGCCTTCATCGCCCCACTGGGTTCCAACCACTACGACATTCGCCATGAATCCTTCCTCCAGTTTACATTTCGAGGCTTGTCACCGAGATGACATGGGGCAGGCTCCGGAGCTTTTCGAGAACGCTCTCCGGCACCAGGGTATCCGTCGTAAGGACGACAAGGGCCTGCTTGTCGACCTGCTCCCTGCTGAGATGCAGCCTTGCGATATTGAGGTTGTTTTCACCGAGGGTCGTGCCGATGTTCCCGATGACGCCCGGCCGGTCGTTGTTCGACAAGACCAGCATGTGGCCCTCGGGGACGACCTCGACGGTGAATTTGTTGATCCGGACAATCCGGAGATCCTGCCTGCCGAACAGCGCGCCGGCTGCGCAGATGGTCTCCTGGGAGGTCTTGAGGGTGACCGTGATCATGCTCGTATAATCCTTGACCTCGCTGCTCTTCGACTCGATGACCTTGATCCCCCGTTCCTTGGCCACGACCGGTGCGTTGATGTAATTGACGTTTTCATTGAGAATGGGCGTCAGCATGCCCTTCAGCATGGAGATGGTGATCGGGGCCACGTTGTAGTTCAGGATCTCGCCGCTGTACTCCACGACGATCTCCTTGATGGCGCCCCGGGCAAGCTGGGCTTCGAATTTCCCGAGTTTTTCCGAGAGGATCAGGTAGGGCTGGATGACGCTAAGCAGCTCGGCGCTCACGGAGGGGAAGTTGACGGCGTTCTTGATTTCCCCTTTTGTCAGGTAATCGGCGATCTGCTCGGCCACGGCAATGGCCACGTTGATCTGGGCCTCGTCGGTGGACGCCCCCAGATGGGGGGTGCAGATGACAGTCTCCAGTTCGACGAGTTCCTTGTTTTTCGTAGGCTCCTCTTCGAAAACGTCCAGGGCCGCACCGGCCACCTTTCCGGCGACGATGGCCTCGTAGAGGTCTTTTTCGTTGACGATCCCGCCCCGTGCGCAGTTGATGATATAGACGCCCTGCTTCATCTTCGCGAAGGCCTTCGCGTTGATGATCCCCCGCGTCTCCTTGGTCATAGGCGTATGCACGGAGATGAAGTCGGAACTTGCCAGAAGCTCATCCAGGGAGACGAGACCGATCCCCAGCTTTTCCGAGGCCTCGGGCGATATGAAGGGATCGTAGGCGATGACGTTCAGCTTCAGGCCAAGCGCCCGGTCGGCCACGATGGTGCCGACGCGCCCGATGCCGATGATGCCCAGGGTCTTGTTGCAGAACTCCGTGCCCATGAACTTGTTTTTCTCCCACTTTCCAATCTTCATGGAGGCCGTTGCCTGGGGAATCTTCCGGGCCAGGGCGAGCATCATGGCGATGGCGTGCTCCCCGGTGGTGATCGTGTTGCCGCCGGGGGTGTTCATGACGACGATGCCCCGCTTGCTCGCCGCATCGATGTCCACGTTGTCCAGGCCGATTCCGGCCCTGCCGATGACGGACAGCTTTTCGGCGGCGTCGATGATCGCCTTCGTCACCTTCGTGGCGCTGCGGATGGCCAGCCCGTCATAATCCTTGATGACGCCCTTCAATTCGTCGGGCGTCAGGTTGGTCATGACGTCCACTTCGATGCCCGGTGTTTTCTCGAAGATTTCGATTCCTTCCTTGGAAAGGGAGTCGCTGACTAACACTCTTTTCATCAATGGTCTCTCCTTCACTGCGAAGGCTCCGGCCTGCCGGGGCCTTTGAAATGATATGCCTGTTCGTCGAACCTTCAGAGCTCTGAAATCCTGGCGTTGCAGGCAAGCTCCAATTCGGCGAGGACCGCCTTGACGTCTTCCGGTTCGATGGTGGGGCCGCACCACAAACGAAATCCCGCAGGGGCGTCCTTGTAGGCGGCGATGTCATGGGCCACCCCTTTCTTGCTCAGCTCGGCGGCAATTTCCTTGAGAAATTTTCCCCTCTCCGTCTTGGGCATGGCCTTGACCTTTTCGCTGACAACGACGAGGCAGACGGAAGTGTTCGAACGGATCTCGGTGCGCGCCGCCAGAAAGTCGATCCAATCGGTTCGCGCCACCCAGTCTTCGACGATCTTCAGATTGGCCCTGCTCCTTTCGATCAGGCCGGCAAGGCCGATCTTGCCGGCCCATTCGAGGGCATCGAGAAAATCCTCCACGCAGAGCATGGAAGGCGTGTTGATCACATCGCCCTCGAAGATGGCCCTGTTGACGGTTCCGTCCTTCTTCATGCGAAAGATCTTGGGCATCGGCCAGGGGGGGTCGTAGGCTTCGATGCGGGCGACGGCCCGGGGGCTGAGAACAAGCATGCCGTGGGCCGCTTCTCCCCCCAGGCACTTCTGCCAGGACAGGCTGAGTACGTCGACGGCCTTCCAGTCGACGGGCATGGCGAAGGCCGCACTGGTGGCGTCGCAGAGGGTCAATCCTTCCCTGTCCCGGGGAATCCACGTCCAGTCGGGAATCTTCACGCCGCTCGTCGTCCCGTTGGCGACAAAGACGACGTCGCCCTTCCAGTCGATGGACCCGAGGTCCGGCAGTTCGCCGTAATCTGCCTTGAGAACTGTGGGGTTGAGCATGAGCTGCTTGTCGATGTCCGTCGCCCAGCCTTCGGAGAAGCTTTCCCAGACCAATGCGGTGACAGGCAGCGGTCCCAGCAGCGACCACAGGGCCGCCTCGAAGGCGCCCGTATCGGAACCGGGCATGATGCCGACAAGATATTCTTCGGGGATCTCCAGGATCCGTTTGGTTTCCCTGATAGCCCGGACCAGCCTCTCCTTGCCCAGGGCGGAGCGGTGGGAGCGCCCGACCGGTGCCTCCTTCAGATTGCCGAGACTCCACCCTGGTCTTTTGCTGCAGGGTCCGGAACTGAAATTCGGATTAGACATCTCTTCCTCTCCCTTGCGATTTTTGCGCGACGGAGGAATATATCAGCATTGCGACGATTACTCAAGCTTTTTGGTTTCCTGTTGACTGCGTCGATGAAAACGCATATGTTGGGCCAAAAAATGCCGCCGGGTGTTCCTTTTCCTGCTCTGACGACGTCGTCAATACCTAAAGGGATCGGCTACGGCGGGGATCAAGACTTCAGCCATGGAAACGCCGCGCAAGGGCAACGCTAAGAAATCCAGGACACTCTTTTTCTGCCAGGGCTGCGGACACCAGTCGCCGAAATGGCTGGGCCGCTGTCCTTCCTGCGGCGAATGGAACCAGTTCGTCGAGGAAGAGGTCGGCGCCGTTTCCCTTGCCGCCGATTCCGAGTTCCGCTTCGACGAAGCGCCCGTTTCCATCGATGCCATCGCCGCCGACGAGCGCGAGAGAATCACGACGGGTATCGGAGAGGTGGATCGGGTTCTGGGGGGAGGCATCGTCGGGGGATCGGCCGTTCTCGTGGGCGGCGATCCCGGCATCGGCAAGTCGACGCTGCTGCTCCAAGTGCTGCAGAAACTGGCGGAGCGGGGCATGACCTGCCTCTACGTTTCCGGAGAGGAATCGGCGAGACAGATCAAGCTGCGCGGCCTGCGGCTGGGCGCTTCTTCGAAGAATCTTCTGGTTCTTGTGGAGATCATGTTGGAGAACATCCTGGAGCGGATTCGGGAAATCAAACCGGAGGTGGTCGTGATCGACTCTATCCAAACAGTTTACGCCTCCGAACTCTCTTCCGCGCCTGGAAGTGTGAGCCAGGTCAGGGAGGCCTCGGGGAGGCTGATCCTGCACGCCAAGAAGGCGGGCGTTCCCGTCTTTCTGATCGGCCATGTCACCAAGGACGGCTCCATTGCCGGGCCCAAGGTGCTGGAGCATATGGTGGATACGGTCCTCTATTTCGAGGGGGAGACGGGCCATGCCTATCGGATTATCCGGGGGATGAAGAACCGTTTCGGGCCGACCAACGAGATCGGCGTTTTCGAGATGCGCGACACGGGCCTCTGCGAGGTCGTCAACCCTTCGGCCTTTTTCCTGTCCGAGCGGCCCGAGGGAACCGCCGGCTCCGTCGTCGTGCCGAGCATGGAGGGCACAAGGCCGATCCTCGTCGAAATCCAGTCGCTGGCCAGCCCGACGAACCTGGGGATGCCCAGGCGAACGACCATCGGCGTCGACCACAACCGGGTGTCGCTTCTGGTTGCCGTAATGGACAAGATCTGCGGCCTGCGTCTGGGCAGCCAGGATATCTTCATCAACGTGGCCGGGGGCGTCAAGGTCGACGAACCCGCCGTGGATCTGGGAATCGTGGCGTCGCTGGCTTCGAGTTTTTTGGATCGTCCCATCGATGCCGGGACCGTGGTCTTCGGCGAGGTGGGGCTTACCGGCGAGGTGCGGGGCATCTCCCAGATGGAGGTTCGCATCAGGGAGGCGGCGCGGATGGGCTTCACGCGCTGCATCCTTCCCCGGACGCAGGGGCGGGATGCAACCGCCGTAAAGGGGATGAAACAGCACAGAATTTCCGGTCTGAAGGAGCTGCTCGCAGTGCTCTTCCAGGCGGGACAATGATCATAACGAAATCGAGAAGGACAAGCACATTTATGACAGCGGAGATAAAAGTCGGTATCGTGGGATACGGCAATGTGGGAATGGGCGTCGAAGCGGCCATTTCAAACAACCCGGACATGAAGCTCACGGCGGTGTTCACCAGGAGGGACCCCACCGCCTTGAAGGTCAGGACCCCGGGGGTGGCCATCTACCCCGAGTCGCAGGCGCAGCGCCATGTTGACGCGCTGGACGTGGTCATCCTGTGCGGGGGATCGGCGACGGACCTGCCCGAGCAGGGCCCCCGGTTCGCGGCCCTCTTCAACACCGTGGACAGCTATGACACCCATGCGAAGATTCCGGAGTACTTCAAGGCCCTGGATCGGGCGGCAAAGAAGGCAAAGAAGACCTGCGTCATCTCTACGGGATGGGACCCGGGACTTTTCTCGCTTCTTCGGGTCATCGAAGAGGCGGTCCTGCCGGACGGAAAGGGGTACACCTTCTGGGGACCCGGCGTCAGCCAGGGACATTCCGATGCGGCCCGCAGAATCGAGGGTGTCGCCGACGCGAGACAGTATACGATTCCCATCGAGGGCGCCATCGAGAAGGTGCGGTCGGGCTCGGCCCCGGAGCTTTCAACGCGGGAAAAGCACCTTCGGGACTGCTACGTTGTTGCTGCAAAGGATGCAGACCGGGAGCGCATCAGGAGGGAAATCGCAACGATGCCCAATTATTTCGCCGATTACGATACGAAGGTCACCTTCGTTTCGGAGGCGGAGATGGCCGAGAAGCACGGCAAAATGCCCCACGGCGGTTTCGTGATCCGCAGCGGCGGCACCGGCCAGGGGCACCGGCATATCGTCGAGTTTTCCCTGAAACTCGACAGCAACCCCGAATTCACGGGCAACGTGCTCGTGGCCTATGCAAGGGCTGTTGCGCGGCTGAACAAGGAAGGGCAGACCGGTGCCAAGACCGTCCTCGACATTCCGGCTTCCTATCTTTCCATGAAAAGTCCGGAGGCTTTGCGCAAAGATTATTTATAAAAGGAGGTTCATCATGGATTTCAAACTGACCGACGAGCTGAGGGCGATTCGTGAAACCGCCCGGGAGTTCGCGGAAAAAGAGATCGCACCCTTCGTGGAGGCCTGGGAGGAGAAGCATTATTTCCCCAGGGAGGTCGTCAAGAAGATGGCTGATCTGGGATTCTACGGGACCCTTGTCCCGGAGGAGTACGGTGGAAACGGGATGGGATTTCTGGCCGGGACCATCATTACGGAGGAGATCGCCCGGGTCAGCGCATCGCTCCGGGTGACGTTCAA
>JAFGIO010000211.1 GCA_016929555.1 Deltaproteobacteria bacterium
TACCTTCTTTGTAACCGTTCAGCTCCGTCTGCTGTCTTGGGATAGAATGATAACAACGAGAGCTCTTCCGGGTATCACCTTACGGGCGACAGATCCTGTTCTTCCGAGGGAAGGGGATACATGATGGCAAAACGCATCGCGTTCCAACATTTCATCTGCGAAGCCGTGTCCTTCATAAAGGCCTCGTAAATCTCCATTTCCTCACCCCCTGGGGTCAAGTAGCCGGACAAGTCATGAGGGGCTATGATTTCCTTACAGCGTGTACTTCCAAATTCCTTGGCAAAGTCCCGCATGAACTTCTGGGCAGCCCTTCCTCCCAATATTCTGAGCACCGTGGTATCTCGATATCTTGCGGCAAGGTCGAGCCCGGAGGCTATGATATAACCTACAACGGCCCCACAGACTTCACCCATACCCGAGAAGCCGGCTCCGAGACCCATGGTCACGTCTATCAATCGTTCCCATTTGAGGGGACAGAAGGGCTCCAGTGCCTCGAGGACGACCTCGCTGCACCTCTGGTGTACGTAAACATGGTTCGGTGGTACGCCAATTCTGAGGGGCGACCTCATCAGCATCAACTTCAGCGCTCCCTCGGCCGCCTTCTCACGAGCTTCCAGAACATACGCGCTACTTTTGTTCGATGCCATCGTTTTCTCCTTTATGAATCGGTAGATGCCTAAGTTGGTTTGGATGGATCCGATTGCCCGTCACTTGCCACAGTTTCTTGATGTCGTGATGCTTTCGTTTACGAACGGGTTGGAGTGAAGCTGCGATTATGCTCTGCGAAATGAAATCCGGTTTCTGATCGGTTACCCTGGGACGCGCGGACCTCCGATGTGTTGTGCGTGATTTATCGAAAACGGTACTGCAGTTGTGTAAAGGAATGGAGCTTTATCACGCGATATGATGGTAAGGAAGAAAAGGGGAGATGTCAATTGAATTATCTACATGTGGCAGTGACAAGAATCTCCATTTTCACAAGCTGTAGCAAACCTTCAGTTGTGCCGGCGCCGGAACTCGGAGTAACGGGCGAGCTTGGACAGAGCCCCCGCGGCGCGTGTGAGGCCGTCGTAAACGGGGACGCCCGCGTCGATGAGAATCCGCTCGAATTTTTCCTCCGCCTCCTCGATGCCCGGGTCGGTGCGGAAGCGGCGGCGGTTCACCACGAAGGGCTTGCCATTCGTATGATCCTTCGCCCGGGTGGCGATGTAGGAGGCGACCTTGGCCAGGTGCTCGCCTTCGCCGATGTCGAAGAACCAGTCCAGAGGGATGGAGATGATCAGTATGTCAACCCCCGGGTCGGCCGAGACGATCTCCAGCGCCTTGCCCAGCAGCTTTAATTCGAAAAAGGCGAAGGCGGCGTCCACGGGGTTGCGGGGACTGTTTCCCGCAGCGGGTACGAACTCGCGCAGGGCCTCCCGCGTCTTGGCGGCCAGCACTGTCACATCCAGGCCGGCGTTGTGGCACGTGTCGGCAGCGGACACGCCGATGCCGCCGCCGCCCCCGACGATGGCCACGCGGTGGCCCTGGGGCGGATCGAGGTGCAGGAAGGACAGAAGCGCATCCGTCATGTCGCGCAGGGAGCGGCACTTAACGGCCCCCGTCTGGCGGAAGAATGCGTCCCAGATATGCTGCCCGCCCGCAAGCGAGCCTGTGTGAGAGGCAACGGCGAGGGCGCCCGATTCCGTGACGCCTCCCTTCATGATCAGGATGGGTTTGGTCCTGTTGATCTCGGTCACCAGCCGGGTAAGGCGCTGGCCGTCCTTCACGCCCTCCAGATACATGGCAATGTATTTGGTTTCCTCGTCATGCTGGAGGTACGCGAGGAAGTCCGTGCTGTCCAGGGTCAGGGCGTTGCCGAAGCTGATCACCTTGCTGAAGCCGATGTCGAAGGAGTCGGCATAGTGGGTCAGGTCCTGGGCGTGGCCGCCGCTCTGGCTGACGAAGGCGACCGGGCCGGTCCGCTCCGAGGCGGACGTCCAGGTGACCATGCGGGATTTGGGTACATACAGGCCCATGCAGTTGGGGCCGATGACGTTGAGGCCGCCTTCCGCCGCGATCTGCTCGATTTCACGCTGCAGCCTGGCCCCTTCCTCTTCGCCCGTCTCCCTGAAGCCGGCGGAGAAGATGTGGATGTTCTTGTTCCCCGTGGCGATGCAGTCGCGGAGGTTCGACGGCACGAGGGGCGCGGGCACGGAGATGAGCACCAGATCGACCTGCTCGGGCAGCGCCTGCAGGCTGGGATAGGCCTTCAACCCGAGGATTTCGTTCGCCTTCGGGTTGATGGGGTAAAGCCGGCCCGGGAAGCCGAAGGCCTGCATGCATCCCATCAGGCCCCGCCAGCCCGTGCCCTGCAGCTCGCGCGGCACGCCGGTGACGGCGACGCTGCGGGGGGCGAACATGCTCTCCAGGAACGACAGGTCGCGCGTCTCCGCCCGGGCGTTTTCGTCCAGCTTTCGCTGCACGTCGCCGTTGCCGAGGACGACGAGGGCGTCCACGGCCGCGATCTTGCCTGCGGCGTCGGCAAGGAGAGGATTGATGTCCACTTCCGAGACCTCGGGGCATTCCACCCCGAGGCGCGACAGCCCGGCAAGCGTGCGAACAAGAGCGGTGCGGTCCACCGGCTGCTCCCCGCGGAAGCCTCCCAGCAGCGCTCCGGCCTTCAGTTCGTCAAGCATGAGGCTTGCTTCCTGTTCGCTGACCGGGGCGATGCGGAAGGTGACGTCGCGGAGGGCCTCCGTGAAGATGCCGCCGAGGCCGAACATGACCACGGGGCCGAACTGCGGATCACGGATGAGGCCGGCGACGAATTCCCGTTGTCCCGCGAGCATCGGCTGCACAAGGAATCCTTCCAGATCTGCGCCCGCCGCCGCCGCGATTTCCTTGGCTGCCCGGAGCACCTGTTGCCGGCTACCCAGATTCAGCCGCACCAAGCCCCGTTCCGTCTTGTGGGTGAGCTTCGACCCCAGTCCCTTGAGTACGACGGGAAACCCCATCCGTCCGGCGGCTGCGGCCGCTTTGGCGGCACTGCCCGCCGCTTCTTCCTGTACAACAGGAACGCCGAATTGCCTGAGGAGCTGCTTCGCTTCCGCTTCCGTCAGGGTCGTTCTTCCTTCGCCCTTCGCCCTGTCGATGATTTCCAATCCTGCCGTTTCCATGCGCTTTTCTCTCTCCTATTGCTTGGTACGAAGCCCCCCCCGAAGCGTGTGGCCCTGTTCATCGATAGATTCCATATCCGAATCAGTCAGCGACGACGTAAGGACGACCGAGAATGGCTGTACATCAAGCCCTCCAACAGACTGACGGGTTTATTTGAGGATAAGAAACATTGTTTCCGTGAAGGGGCTATAAAAGGTTCTGTCTCAGATGTCAAGGAGATATCTCCACAAAATTTGGGGTAGATAAATGGCGATTGCAGAAAGATGGTATAAGAGCCGGTGTACCCTTGAGAAGCTGAACAGGCTCATGGCCGGTTCAACCGGGGTGATCAGAGGTGCCGTTCGAGCAAAGCTCACCGCCACGCCTATATTCATGAGGCATGAGTTGTGGATATAAGCATTTCGGGTATTCAAAATCCTGACCGAGGGGATCGTCATCGATGACGATCCCATAAAAAAACCCATGTCCCGTGAAGTGCCACGGAGCAAGGGGATTTTTTACGAGGTCATCAAGAAATGACGACCTCGTAAAAAGTCGCAAACCCTGTCACCCCCTTGCAGCCTGCACCCGCGAAGGCGGGGGAAAGCGGGGGTCCAGAATATATTGAATTACCTGGATTCCCGCTTTCGCGAGGCATGACAAGAAGGAGTCGAAACGGCCTCCTTATGGTTTCATCAAGAAATGGTGAAAAACGAAAAGGTGTCAGCCTATACCAAGCGATGACGCTGGTGCGTGTGCCTCGTCGCTACGGATGAAACGGAGGGTGGTCCCTGCTGCAATCGGGATCGTACCCTCACCGGCCTGGCCGCCCCTCCGCAACCAGAAGAAGCACTTGAAGATGATAATGTCCCACGTCACTTTCCCTTGTCAATTCTACTTCATTTTCCATGGCGTTTCCGGATCCTTCCGATACGATCCGCCCCCCGATCGACTCACAGGCGCATCGCCCAGCGCTGGTAGCGGGAATAGTTGAAATTGCCTTTGTGGACGGCATCGGTAAAGGGGGTGATGTCGATTTGTCTTTGGAGGAGGTTTCGGTAGAGGCCTTCGCGGCGGATCTCTCCGATAAAGATAAAGCCTTTGAGAACACCTCCGTCCAAGACGATCTTGTGATAGAAATCAGGACCCGAGAAGACCCGGACGTCCGGTCCATCCGCCCGTCCCATCCCGGCAACGAGAATGGAGAGTCCGAAGACCCGGAGAATATTTCGGGCAACGCTGCCTTCATAGGTTGCAGGAACACCTGCCATATTCCTTGCCGCCACCCGCCCCTGCTCGACCGCTACAGGCCAGAGGGCATTCACCCTCTGTTCGCCGGCAATCAGATCCCTTGCTTCCACGGCATCGCCGGCGGCGAAGACGCCGGGGATGTTGGTCTCCATGTATTCATCAACCAGGATCCCGCGCCGGAGAGCCAAACCGCTGCCGGCAAGGAAATGGATACATGGATTGACTCCCTTGCCGAAGATGACGAGATCGCAGGGAATCGTCGTCCCGGATTGAAGCGTTACCTTTCCCTCGGCATCGATTCGGGCGATGTCCTCGCCTTTGAGAACGTCAACCCCTTGCTGCCGAAGTCGGTCCTCTACGAAGGCCGCCGCCGGCCTGTCCAACATCATCGAAAAAACCCGGTTCGAGCTCACAATGAAGGTGATCTTCATCCCCAGCCGGTGCAGGGCGTCGCCAGTTTCCATGCTGACGGGACCGGCGCCGGCGATGACGGCATGTCCCGTTTTCCCCTGCAGCCGCTCCTGAATGCGGCGAACGTCTGGAAGATCGCGGATAGTTGCGACGAAAGGAAGTGCGTGCCCTTCTATGGTGGGCTTCTCCGGTACGCCGCCCGTAGCGATGAGCAGCCGGTCGTAGAACACGGTTTTTCCGTCATCGGTTTCCACGGATTGCCTCTGCGGGTCGATCCGGACAACCCTTCGTCCCGTATGGAGCAAGACGCCTTCCGGTATCGGCAGGTGCAGGTTCTTTTCCTCCACCACCCCCGCCAGCAGATAAGGGAGAACCATCTTGGCGTAAGGGGGTGTGTTTTCACCGGAAAACATGATGATGGCGTCCTGGGGATTCATCTGTCGAAGCATTGCCGCCGCGTTGACTCCTGCCGGACCTGCTCCGATGATCACGTGTTTCATCCGTGCTTCCTCCTACAAGCCCAGTTCGGCGAGTTTCTCCTTGGTGGGCACACCCTTGGCATCCCAGCCGCGAAGCGTGTAGTACTCGGACATCATGACATCGAGCTTGTTCACCTGTCCCTGGTTGGGACCGGCGGGGATGGGATCCTTGAGCATGCGCGGTGCCAAGGTGTCGTCCTTGGCGGATAAACCCGCCTTGAGGTTGAAGAGGCGCTCCAGATTCCAAATGCGTGCGCCGATCTTCATGAACTCCTCCTCGGTGAAGGGGACACCCGTGGCGGCGGAGAGCAGGGCGGCAATATCGCCGGCGCCCATGCCGAAGGTCGTGAAGAGGCACTCTCCCGAGGAATCGAGGGCCGCCGTCATGTCCTGGAGGGTTATCGTGAACTGAGCCTTCTGATCCGTCGCCCTGGGGTCGAGCTTGACCGGACTGCCGAAGATCTCCACTGCCGTCATGTAACCCCGAACATGGCAGCCCCCGCGGTTGCTCGTGGCATAGTTCAGGCCTATGCCCTGGAGTGCTCTCGGATCGTAGGCCGGCGTCTCCTGTTTCTTGACGGTCATGGAATACTCGGGATGGCCGTAACTCTCGGCCAAGCGGTAACTGCCGAGCTGCAGCTTCTGGCCGAAGCCCTCTCCCGTCGCCGCCTTGCGGACTGCCTCCAACATGGCGTCGGCTTCTCCGAAACGCAGAACCAGGCCGTCGGTATCCTTGACCGTGATGATGCCGTCCTCGAAAAGGTCCATGGCGCATGCGACAGTGGCGCCGACGGTAATGGTGTCCATGCCGTACTCATTGCAAATATAGTTCGCCTTGGTCACGGCATCGAGGTTATCGACGCCGCAGTCCGGCCCGAAAGACCAAGCCGTTTCGTACTCCGGTCCTTCCCCAACACCGGCGTATTTCGGGTTCGTCACCCGAGTCGCCCGACCGCAACTGATGGGACAGGAGAAACAGCCCCGAGGGCGGATCAGCAGATCTCTCGCCAGGGATTCGCCTCCCACCTTGTCAGCCGTCGTGAATTGGGATTCGCGAAAGTTCCTCGTGGGCAGGCCGCCGACCTGGTTCATGACATTGATCAGCATGTCCGTGCCGTATTTCGTCAATCCTCCCGTACCGGGGGCAAGTTTTTTTCTGCAACCGAGGACAAGTTCCCGGAAGGCCTTGGGATCGGCAACCCGAACGGCGCCCGTTCCGCGCACCGCCACGGCTTTCAGGTTCTTGGAACCCATGATGGCGCCTACGCCTGTCCTGCCTGCGGCCCTGCCGCATTCATTCATGATGTTCGCTACCGGTGCCATTCGCTCTCCGGCGGGTCCGATACAGGCGACGCTTGCTTCATCGTCGGTTACCTTCCGGAGGGCTTCCGTTGTCGCCTCGACGGTTTTTCCCCAGATCTTCTTGGCGTCTCGGATCTCCACCCTATCGTCATCGATCCAGACATATACAGGTTTTTCCGCCGTGCCCTCGAGGATGAGCAGATCGTACCCGGCGTACTTAAGCATTGGGGCAAAGACGCCTCCCGAACTGGAGGCGGCGATGGTGCCCGTGAGCAACCCCTTCGTGACCACGTCGAAGTGAGCGGCCGACGGTGCGTTTGTGCCGTTTAGGGGACCCGGGGCAAAGATGAGTTTGTTATCCGGGCTCAGAGGATCGATGGCGGGATCGACCTCATCGAAAAGGATCTTGCTGGCCAGACCGCGACCGCCGATATACTTTTTGGCCAACTCCATGTTCAGCGGTTCCTTGACGATGTTTCCCGAGGTCAGGTTAATCCTCAAGATTGTGCCAGTCCAACCGTTCATGTCACCTCACCTCCTCGTAAGTTTTTTTGAACTCCACGGCGACGCTCTTCTTGCGCGAACGGGCGATGCCGGTCTCCTCCTCGTATTGAAGGGCGTTTGTGGGGCAGTAAGCTACGCATTCCGGATTCCCGTCGCAGAGGTCGCATTTGATGATCCGGCTTTTAATTGAATCGTATACAACCGCCCCGAAGGGACAAGCGAGGGTGCACATGCGACATCCGATACACTTCGTTTCATCCCAAGCAACGCGGTTGAGATCGGGATCCGAGTGCATTGCATTGGTTGGACAGACCGCCACGCAGGGGGCGTCTTCACATTGCTGGCATAGGGTCGGCATGGAGAATCCTTCCACCTCCCATGTGTGCAGATGAATCCTGGAGGTATAGGGGCGGAATTCTCCGTCATGATAAAACGAGCAGGCCAGTTCGCAGTTGTGACACCCCGTGCATCGATCAGGATAAATCATCAACATTTTCGCCATAATTTCCCTCCTCTCGATGCTTGAAAAAACATACATGACTTCTCCGCACCGCTGACAAGATATTCTCGTTCCGGATCGTTGTCAGCGGAACGGCATCCTGTCTCATAACATCCGACATATGAAAATAATCTTAATATTGAGGCCCATCACCCCCTTTACAGGAAGGACGGACCGGCTCATTTGAAGTTCTGTGAGCGCGGCGCCCCTTAACCGCCTTGGATGACACAAGCCTGCCCACCTTCTTTCTCATCGAACATCTATCGGGTTCGTTTAATGATTTCATTTGAATGCTTCAATTTGTCTCAGATATTTCCAAAAGTTAAGTTGACGAATTAGCCTGTAGAAGAGAAAGTTGAAGAGATAACGTTGCGTTGTCTCTTACTATGCACATATTATCTAAAATTACAATATGTCAGTTATGATATATAGTAAGTATTTTTATCATTACATATATGCAACGCAGGCAAGCTCCTTATCTTCTGAAATCGTTAGCCTTTCTGTCGGCTGAAAGCCGGGGAAGGATCGCCACCGGTTTTGAACTTGTTAACCAGAGATTCTATGCCGTTCTTGAGATCCTACTCGCTCCACTGAAAAGATCCCTGCCCGACTTCTTCGTTTTTTCTGCCGTAATGGACAGTGCTGAAGGCCTGAAACTTCTTCAAACTAGATGGTTTCTGGATCCCGGTTTTCGCGGGAATGTCATTGTTGACGGTACCGTAAAAAGGCGAAAATCACCGTCCCTTTCGAGGTGGGAGGGATGAGGTGGGGGTGATTTTCATGCTTCGTGGCGCCTCTCGGGGCATGAGGGTTTTTTTACGAGGTCGCCATTGTTTGTTTTCATGCGCAGCGGCGTCCTACGGAATATGGGAGGGGTGTTGTGAATGCAACAGGACGGATCCTATGATGATTCGCAGGCTTCGTTTCACGATTTCGGGACCTTCAGAACCCTGTAATAACTGTCCAGGGTATAGACGGCGGCCAGAGGGTTGTGACCCAGTAGGCGGTCCTTGACGGCTAAGACGGTGCATGGCGCCTCGGCGTACTTCAAAAAAAGGGAGTCGTGGCCCACACAGAGGCCCATCATGATGTTGAACTCCGTTTTTACAAGGTTGAGGAGCTTGGCCTGGGCGATGGGGTTGCACATGGATTCGAAGGACCCGATGCGGATGTTCTGATCGAAGCCGATGTCGAGAACCTCCTTCGATACCCGGCCAGCCTTGCAGATGCCAGAGACGACCTCAAAACCCCGGCTCGAAAAAAAACGGTCCACCTTCCGCGCCTCTGCCGCCAGGCCGATGCAAAAAACCAGTCCCAGTTTCTTATAGCCCATTTTATCTGCAAATTCAGCGGTTTCGAGGATGCGGGGCTTGAGGGGTCTTGTTCTCGCGTAGCCGAGTTCCCGATCCGCGTAGCCGTCTGCCTCCTGAAGCGATGCCTGTTTGGCAAAATTGCGGATGTCGGGCTTGTCGAATTCCCTCGCGGCCGCTTGAAACACCTCGGGATGATTGGTCGTCGGGCAGAAGGGCGGCGCCTTGCCGTCTTCGTTCAGGCAGATCCGGTCCTGGGGGGCATAGGGACAGCGGGCGCATTGAGGGTACGTGTTTTCCATGATTCCTTCCCCATGATCTTGATAGTGAGAATCAAATGTGACGTCCAAAATCGTCTGCTTTCTTCATGCAGTCAAAAATGGCGCCGGGATCGTAATATCGATTGTCGGCATCCGCCATGGCCTTCGCCTTGGGCATGGATCTAATCATTGGGCTTCTGGATGCATCATCCGCCACCGTCTTTAAAAACGCATCCCCTATCTCTTTCAACCCCATCTCATCAAATGTCGTGGGAAGACCGATATCCTTGCAGAAGGCAACGAACCTCTCTAAATGATCGGAAGGCCTGTCTTCCATTACCAATTGCGTTAATGTGCCGAATGCCACAAGCTCACCATGATACGGAACGTGGGCATACCTGTCGTGGATAATCGTCAGACTGCCGGCGATCGCATGAGCTGCGGCCAGGCCGCAGGATTCATATCCCAACCCGCTCAAGAGAATGTTTGCCTCTACCACCGCCTCCAGGTTCGGGCCGGGCGTTCCCTCCTGCATCTCTTCTATGGCGGCTTTTCCCTGGGTTGTCACGATGTCAAAGGCCAGCTTTGCCATCATCAAAGCGGTTCGCGTTGCAGACCCGCCCGCGACGGACAAAGCCCCTGTTTGCCGACATATCTCCGCTTCAAAGTGCGTGGCCATGGCATCTCCCATTCCAGCCACAAGGGTTCTGACTGGAGCTCCGGCGATAATGCTGGTATCCGCTAATACCATTGTGGGACACTTCCGGGTCATGACAAACGACGTCTGGATTCCCTGCTCATTGTAAATTACGGAGGAAGACGCCGTGGCTGCGTCGCTGGCAGCCACGGTGGGCACTTGAACACAGTGGACCTTTGCGCCGAAAGGATCCACCCTCTCGACATTGGAACCGTTGGATGTAATGGCGAACCCGGCTGCTGCCGCCCTCCCTGCATCCATGGCTTTGCCCCCGCCGCAACTTACAATGGCGTCATGCTTACCATCAAGACAGGCTTTCTTGATACGATCGATTTCAGCGAATGTACATTCCCGCCGGAATTCGATAAATTCATTTCCGATGCCTGAAGCCTTCAGGCTATCTTCAATGATGTCATGGACCATCTTCAGTGCACTCGGCGAGGCCATGACGATGGGATTTTTAATGCCAAACGGTTTCAGATGGTTTCCAATTCGGCCAAGGGCGCCAGGTCCCTGAATATAACTCCGAGGTGCCATTAATATCTTGGTGTTCATAGATCCATCCTCAATGTTCAAGTACAATTGGTCTCTTCTTTACGATGACCGGGAATACCGGTAATGTATAATTGACCGGATTTAAAGGATCATGACCTTGTAAACCATTGCAAACCATGTCACCCCCTTGCAGCCCGCCCCCGCGAAGGCGGGGGAAAGCGGGGGTCCAGAATATATTGAAAATACTGGATTCCCGCTTTCGCGGGACTGACAAGAAGTCGTCAAAAGGGACTTCTTGCGGTTTCATCAAGGATCATGCATGGATTATTCCTGCGGGAAGCATAGGGCAAGAAGGCCGTGTCTGTCAATTCCATATCGCCAAATGGAGATTTGAGAACGGAGAAAGGCCCCCGGCTATCCTCTTCGGCCTGGGTGTCCTCGGCTCGCATAAACAAAGGGAGCTCGGCTGTCATGCCGTGTTGGCCGTCATCTCACTTGGATTGAAGATTTAGATATTCCCGCCTTACCAGATCGGGATCGTAAGCGCGCTCGAGGCGGCGTACGATGAAATGGCCCCGACCGACATCCTGAAAGTGATCTATAAAGAGCGTGTTAATCAGCGCTCCCCCGGCGGCGCCCACAATGGGCAGCGATTGCGCCAGCGCCTTTTCCGAAACCGGAACGCCGAAGCGCGCAGCGACCTGCGTGATGAACCGCATCAGCGGCAATGCGGTCCCTTTTGCGGCTCCTCGCTCGGCGATGTATTCGGCAGCCTCCGCAAGGGCTTTCGCGAGGAAGGCACGAACGGCAAAGTAGCTCGACTCTGTGGCGTCATCGCCGCGCGTACGACCGCCGAGCGCAAACACTTCGAGGCAGGCGAGCTTCGCCTCCGGCATTTTGATCCGTTCTCCTTCGCTTCGAGCAATGACGGCAATCGAGCGGAGCATGATAATCGTGGAAATCGGGAGCTCGATGGTCAAGGCCGGCAGGCCGAACGCACCGCCGGCTGCGCCTGTTGCGGCAACAAGGATCTTATGCGCCAGGTTTGTGGAATCGTGCCGACGATCATCCATCGTGGAGATCGCAAAATCGAGCGCTGTTTCAAGCGACTTTGTGGTCGCGATGCCGATGATTTCCCGGGCACCCTCGGGCATGCGTTCGATGGCTATCTCGATCGGTGTCCCAAGAACGTTGGCAATTCTGGCCGCCAGGCTGGGATTCTCGAGAAGACTCTTTGCGTAGCGCAGGTCTGCCAGGTCCTCGCTCGACATAGCCGTGTTTGCCATGGGTCGTTTTTCCTTTCGCCGGCTTCGTTCTGTAGATCATCAGGGGCGATAGCCTGAAGCAGCGGTTGAATCATGATCCATTTTCTTGCAAACCATTGGAAACATATTGTATTTCCGATGCCTCCCCCTGCGCGCAAGCGTCAGTACTCTTGCCGCTGCCGGATCCTTGACGTCATTGTGCATCCTAATCGAAAACCCTCTTCTTTTCGAAAGATATGACGGTTGTCGATGGGGGTTCTTGATTATCTGCATGGATCAAATTCTCAAAACGCTATTTCAACAGGAAAATGAGCGTTCGGGCTTGAATGGATTTGTCGTCGATTTCGTCGCCGCTTAGGATGCGGCCGTCGGGCAATCGGTAGAACGTCGATGGATAATTCCACTTTTTTCCGGCGATCCGAGAGGCACTTCGTCCTTTTTTGACATAGCCTCCGTAGATGTAACCAACAAGCACACGGGTTCCCTTGGGCGGGGCTTCGAACAGCTTTCGCAGAGAGGAAGTGCGCTTCAACTCGGCACCGGTGCGGATCAGTCCCTTTGGAAAGAAATAGATCGTCGTTGCGTCGGCGTAGAGATGGCCTGCCAAGTCGCGAGCCGTTTTACCATCCTTGCCGATTTCCAGAAACCCCTCGAATTCCTGTTCCTGTTCTTGATCATCCTCTAAGAATTGAATGCGCGTACCCTTTGGAATATTGTCCCATTCCCGAATTTCGTTTCCCTGGAATCTTTTTCCATCGGGATAAACATAGATCGTTGAGGGGTCGTCGTATCTTTCGCGGGCAATGCGCCAGGCAGTGACCCCTTTTTCGATCACCATGGGTTCATCCGAGTACTGGACGACAGGACCGTCTCGGCTTGAAGAAGTGACCGATGCCGCCAAAACCACGGGTGGCCGGTAGAGAAAGCGATGCAGTTCCGGATCGGCAACCACGAGCCGTTGGGCGGCCACATCCGGATCCCGAGCCGGTCCGGCCGAAAGACCGAGGCGCCGCCTCACATCCGGATGTGCGAAAATCATCCCGCATCTTTTTCGGCCCCGGTGCTTGTTTTCATGAAAGCGGTTTGGGCGGCCGTAAGCCACCATGGAGTGAGTGAGAATGTTCTTGTCCTTGATGCCGTAAAGGCTTTTCAATTGTCGCAGCAGTTCGCGGAGCGCAGCGTACTGGGCTTCCGTGATGTCTCTGTTGTAGAAGCCGACGACCTCGATGCCGATGGATGAATTGTCGAGCGTGGTTTGCCCGTTCCACATGCTCCTTCCTGTATGGGTGGCAATTTTTCTGCGATCGATGATCCGGTAGACCTCACCCGAGGGTGTCACGAAATAGTGGGCCTCGCCGTAACGGCGAACCTTGCGGAGCGAACCCTCCAGGGCGCCTTCCGTGGTGTGCAGAATGATGTAGCGTGTTCTGGGTCGAAAAGGGCGTTTGGGATTGAGGGCACTGTATCGGTTCCTGATTTTCAGGCTTTGTGAGGCATGCGCATTAGACGGGGAATCGACCTCTGCCGGCTGATTTCCTGTAGCGTCTTCGAAAGGGTCGGCGGATATATCCGGTACTTCCGTACGGAAATACTCCCGCAACCCGTCGTATACGAAGAGAACCGCCTTCACATAAATATCGCTGTGGTTATAGGCGAAAACGGCTTTGTACCTGGCGTTGTAATCATCGATGTTCCTTCCGGACAGATTGTGCTCGTAAAGGTAGTTCTCCACACTGAAGATCGTATCTTCGAGGGAGAAAGGATCCGCATCCTCACGAACACCGTTCGCATCAATGAAAAACGCCAACAGGGATGAGGGGATGAACTGGCCCCAACCAATCGCGCCGGCATAGGAACTCGTAAAATACTGCGGTGAACGTCCTGTCATGTGCGAGAATTTGTAAAGCGCCGTGAGTTCACGAACGGCGAATTTTTTACGGTTTGTAAAAACATATTGAGACACCAGGGAATTGAACGCGTAAAATTTACCGCGCTGATGATGATCGGCGAAATTGGTTTCGACACCCACGATGGCTGCGATCAACTCCCGATGGATTCCGTGTCGCGCTTCGGCCTTTTTAAAGATGTCGTTGTGAGCTTCCATGAATTTTTTCCCTTTCTCGATTTTTGCGTCCACGTCGAGTCGAGCGAAGTACCAGGAAGCATCGTGTTTCTTGTCATGATCGACTTGTTTTTCCGCAGATTTCTGAAAATAACGATCGATATTGGCGTATATTTCGAAGGTCTCGTGCTGAAGCTGTTCATCGAACCATTCCCCGGGAACTCCGTTCATGACAAGACGCTGCTTCAGTTCTCCCGTCTTGGACAAGGCGACCGAATCCAGAGATTCGTCTGATCCGGGAACGGCTGGGGCTTTGTCCGGTAATTCGGGAACGTCGAGAATTCCGTCCGGTAATTCGGGACCGATAGGGATATTATCCGGCAACGCTGGGATGGCTGGGGGTATATCCGGTGTTTTCGTTTCGATCCACAAGGCGCCTTTACTGGAGTTCGAATTGATTTCGGGGATTTTCTTCATTTGCTCGCTACTTCCTGCGCAAGCAAGAAACAGGAAGATCGTTGCGGCTGCAAACAGCGTATGTCTCGCTTTCATTCGTGCTTCCTTATACAGCATTTCCGTGGCGATCCCACCAGGTAGGGGCCGTCTTCGCGTTATTGCATGGAAATTTCGATAGGTTTCCTCATCGTGAAGTCGGCCTCGCCTTTGCGTTATCGATGAAACATTCCGTAAACAGGTGACCTATAGAAAATTCGCTCTTGTATGTCAATGAGCTCCTGGCCACGATCTGAAATCTCACGTGCACGTATTTGACTCGCCCGCGGGATATACGAAGATGTCCCTGCCCGGCATGCCCGCAGGCGTCGAAGGCAAGATACCCGTTACGGGTGATGTGAAATAGAATCCATTGAGAAATCTTTCAACCCGAATTCAATGGATCTGCCTCACAGGCTGCAAGGGGGGAGTGAATCAATTCCTGAGGTTCTTCGTTTCATGGTACGCGGCCAGGGCGCGGATCGCCGCAACGGCCCGTTCGGGACCCGGGAAGACGGGGATGCCGGCGGCGATTAATCTTTGTTGCAGCGGATCGTCAGTGAAGCGATAGCTATAGCCCACGACGGGTTTGCCGGATGCCTTCATCAGATGGATCAGGCTTTCGGCCTGCGTCTCGATCATTTGAGATATCGTCCGCGCGGCCTCTTCCTCCGAAAAGCCCATGGCCTTCATTTGTCGCATCATCATGCGCCCCTGGGCGAGAAAATACATCAGCAGGATGTCGGCGTTTTCATCTTCCAGGATGGCCTGAGGGATAATGGTGAAAAGATCCTGGTGATTGCGTGAGAACGTCATGTCGACGGGATTGGAGATGCTTGCCGTGGGCGGGAAGGAAGACCGAAGTTTCTCCCGGGTCTTTTCCGACAGGGCGGGCAGTTCCAGACCCGCCCTACCCGCGGCGTCGGCGGCGTTGGCGCCTGGGCCGCCGGAATGTGTTTCGATGACGACGCCCCGGCCTTTAGGCGCCGGCAGGCTCCCCAGGATCCAGCAGAAATCGAACAGCTCAATAATGGAGGCCGCACGGATCACTCCGCTCTGGCGGAAGATGCCTTCGTAAAGTTCATCCGGTCCTGCCAGGGCTCCCGTGTGCGAAAAGCCCGCTTTTCGTCCCGTTTCCGTCCCACCGACATAGAGGGCAACGATAGGTTTTTGGGGAACGATAGACCTGGCCGCCTCCATAAAGGCCTCACCTCTGCGGATGCCTTCGATGTAAAGGGCGATCACTTTCGTCTTGTCGCACATACCGAAATATTCCATGCAATCCACGATGTCGATGTTGGCCTCGTTGCCGACGCTGAACGCCGTGCTGAAGCCCAGCCCCATGGGGCGGAGGTAATCGAACATCTGGGTAACGAAACTCCCGCTCTGGGAAGCCATTCCGATGAACCCCGGCGCACCTTCGTAGGGCAGGGGCGTCGGATTGAACTTGTGGTGCGGGTTGACGACGCCTAAGCAGTTTGGGCCGACAAACCGTATGCCGTAGGCGTCGGCGATTCTTCTGAGTTCTTCTTCCAGCCTGGCTCCTTCTTCGCCGACCTCCTTAAAGCCGCCGGAGATGATTACGGCTCTTTTGATGCCTTTCCGGCCGCATTCCTCGATGCTCCGGCTGACAATCGGGGTGGGCAGGACAATGATCGCCAGATCGGGCACCTCCGGAAGGTCGGCGACGCTTCGATAGGCGCGGTAGCCCAGGACTTCCTTTTCCGAAGGATGGATCGGATAGACGGGGCCTTCATAACCCAGTTCCTTCATCGACATGAACTGGATGGTTCCCATGGTGGTCTGTTTATTCGATGCGCCGAGAAAAGCGACACTTCGGGGATTGGCAATGGCATAAAGGGGATTTTCCGCAATCGAACGGGTCATGGATCGCTCCTCGCTTTCGAGATGGTGGCTTTTATTGATAGGCCGGGGGCTTGTTGCCGATTCTTTCGTTTTCTGCCGATGTATCACTTCTCACCGGAGGCATCATACGGAAAGATGACCTTGCCTGTCAAAGAAAAACGAATCCTATGAAAAGGCAGACGATGGCTTGAGGGGTAAGGGGGATTTTCAAATGCGCCATCGAGTGTGCGCCGGTCTTGTTGAGAAGCCGTAGAAGCCACTTCACAGGCGCATTCCTATCCCGGTGCAAATCCGAGAGGAACCTCCGGTTTCGCGATCCATGAACTTTTTGAGCGCCGGCTCGTCAGACCGGCGGTAAGATCGATTCGTTCAATCATCAAGGTTCGGTCTTTTTCGCTCTCACCAGACAATGCGTTCCATGCACCCGCCCTACGATCTTGCCGGCAGGGTCTTTGAAATACATCTCCTCCAGTTCACGGGCATCCCAGTGATCGCAAAGTTCAAAGCCGTACCTCTTCAGAAACTGGCCGATTTCTCCTTTTTCGATACCAAAATGCCACAATTCCCCGACTTTTGCCAGGGTCTCCATTGCGCCCTCTTCGCCGTAGTATGTGTCTTCACGGCGGATAACGGACGCATAGACATAGTTAAAGACAACCTCGCTGCCCGCTCCGGCCAACGCATGAATCGTACGAAATGTTTGATCGACCGACCGGGGCTGGAGATACTCCAGCACGCCTTCCAGGACAAAAAGGGTTCTGTCGTCATTTGTGAACCCGGCCTGATCCAGCTTTGCAGGGAGGGATTCCCTGTCGAAATCGATGGGAACAAACACCACGTTGGGAGGGATCGTAAGACGCCTTTTCTGATACTGCGCGAGCTTTGCTTTCAGGGTCGGGGGTACATCCAACTCGAATATTCTCGTCCGGTGCGCTTCCTTCTGAAATCGCAATGCCCTCGTATCAAACCCCGCTCCGAAGAGAAGTATCTGGGAAAACGAATCCGATAGGGCCTGTCTGAAAACAGCATCGATGTACTTCGTCCGTGCGATCACGTATTCATAGATCCCCTTTGCCGTGAGGGTTTTCATGAGAAGCCTTCCGAAGAGGGGGACCCGGATCAGCGAATTCAGAAAGCCGGGCAGCAGGGATAGTGCAGTCTGATCTTCGCTTCTATAATAGGGGTTTCTTTCAAGAGAGGATATCGCTCGGCAGAGGCACATCAATTCGGCAGTTCTCGATATTTTCGTCTCTATTCTTCGCTCTGACATCCGTCGACTCCGTCCAACCCTTGTCTCTGAATTGCCTTTGCATCTGGTCAAAGACCAGGACCGTACCTTCTCCTTGGATGCCGGTGGCGGTCTCGACTCTTGCAGAAGTACCCCCATTGTCCTTATTTGCTTTTTCCTGTTCGAGGTTCCTTTGCCGGTTTCGGCATCCACTTCCCCGTTCTCCTTTTATAGTTCCTGTACTCCTCCTCGAACTTCGCTTCCAATAGTTCCTCTTCATAATTCGCGATGTAATTGTGGAACACGAATATTCCCACGGATGCTGCAAGGGCCAGTAGCGATGCCGTGGAAATCGACAGCCCGAGGTAGGTCAGGATGCTTGCCAAATACAAGGGATGCCTTACATAGCGAAAGGCTCCGGTCACTATCAAGCGGGTTGGCCGTTCTTCGCGACTGACTGCCGCATGGCCTGATTTGAGAAGATATGTCGCCGCAATAAGCGTAAGAGCGAAGACGGCAAGCCGAAAAGACAGCGGAATACAATCCGATAGGAAGGTCGATAGGTGCAGAAGAAACGAATCTCCTGCCCAGACTGTCAAAAAAACGACCAAAGACAACAACTGACCCGTGTCACCGAAGGGGTGCTCGCCGTTTTTCTCATGCATGGCTGCCTTCTCCCTCTGCCGGTTAACCATCGATTCACGCTTTTATGTCGCTTGAGGGTCGCTTGCTGTTTGCGTATTCAACGTTGTTCGCTTTTCTTCCACTTCAGCATTTCAAGAAGGGAATCCCTGATATCCTTTGCAATACCTGTGAGGCCCGAGAAGGCTCCTTCCACCTTGCCCTTGGAAGCGTCCCACAAGGCCCTGGAGATTCGTGCAGTGCCGCTTTTGACGATCGATCCGAGGAGCTTCGCCGACTCGGCCGTAGCGGAACGGCGGAGGGACCGGCGGTCGGAGGCGACGAGATCGCCGCAGTAGCGTCTCGCGATGATTCCCACGCGAAGTGTAAGAAAAGCATTGGCGGCTCCCGTGAGGATCGAGGTGATGACGATGGATGCGGCGGCTTGGACGCTTGGAAAGGAAAGGCTCAAGGCGCCAAGGGCCGAAGAGAGGACGGGCTCGATCTGCTCGCTGATTTCAGACTCGTCGAGTTCGCCTGCTACGAAGGCCATGGCAGCCACATTGGCATAAAGATTGAGCAATTCGCGCAACGCCGGCCTTTGCGAATAGACCTTGGCGATACGCCAAACCATCCGAAAGTGGGTTACGAGGACGAAGATCGTGTCCAGGCGACCACTCTGAGAGATGGCCGTGCTGACGAAGACGACCGTGGCGCTGTCCCGAATGATCCGGTCGCACTCGCGGCCAAGATCCTCCAGGGCCTTCTCGATTTCCATACGGCCCGACAGGTCGTATCCCTTCAAGCAGGTGTTTGCAGCCAACCGGTTTCGCAGGGCTTCAAGATATTGCGGGAATTTCGGATCCATTTCGCTCTGGGGAGGTGTGATCGGCTTCGGCAGCCTCAGGAAAAAAACAACGCCCGCAATGATGAAGGCTGCATAGAGTCCAAGCAAAAACCACAAGACGATCGTACCCAAAGCCGGGCTCAGGCGCGAGGCAAGCTCCACCGCCTGGGACGTCTGGTTGACGACGAAGAGAACAAAAAAGAAAAGGATGAGGGCGCTCACGGCGAGCGCCGCTGTTTTGATTGTCCGATACATGATGCACTTGTCCTTTGATCCGGGACCGAAGTGTAGATGGGCTTGTCCAATGTGTCAAGAATTGATTAGTGGATTGGATTGATTCGATTCTTCGATCTCGGTTCCCGCCGCATTCCACGTCGATCGGTCGTTGCTATCTTGCAGTTTGTGCTAGAATCCTGTATCAGAGTGGTCATGACATCCGTGAAGGGCATAGAGGCGTTCTATCGTAAAAGGATACCATGAAGATTCCGGACAAGAAGCTGGAGGCATCCATCATCAAGCACGGTCTCGTCACCGCGCAGCAACTGGAGCAGGCGCGGGTTGAAATCAACCGGGCCGGCAAGAATGGTCCGTCCTTGCAAACCGTTCTTCTCAACCTGGGCATCCTGACCGAGGATGTCCTGTTGCGCATGCAGGCCAAGGAGCTCAATCTTCCCTATATGGAACTGGATAATCTCTCTCCAGAGCCGGAGATCGTGACGCTGCTTGCTGAAGATCTGTGTCTGGCCAAGGGCCTGATTGTTCTCGATCGGGATGACAACGGTCTGCTTGTGGCTATGGAAAATCCTCATGATCACGTAACCCTGGAAGACCTCGGTAAGATCACACGGACGAAGATCAGGCCGGCCCTGGCCTCACGCGGTGCAATCCTGCGAAAGCTTTCCCAGTACCATGAACATTACAAGGTCAAGGTGGTGGAGAAGCTGCTTGCCGGCGTTAAGGACCAAGGGCTGCAGTTGACGGAATCCATGGGACTGGATATTCAAAACCTCGACCAAGTGTCCGAACAGGCTCCCATCATCAAAACGGTCAACCTCTTTCTGCTGTCCGCCCTCATGAAAAGGGCGAGCGATATCCATCTCGTGCCGGACCGCAAGCTCATGCATGTGAAATACCGAATCGACGGCGTCCTGCAGGAAAGCCAGGCGCTGCCCATCAGCATGGCGCCGTCCGTCGTTTCGCGGATCAAGATCATGTGCAAGCTGGACATCGCCGAGAAAAGAAGGCCCCAGGACGGCAGTTTTCACCTGAATATCGAGGGACGTGAGATCGATTTCCGGGTGGCCGTGACGCCTACGATCAACGGCGAAAAGGTGGTCATGCGCGTTCTCGACAAAAGCGCCATGATGCTGGGGCTGGACCACCTGGGCTTCGGCGGCGAAACGCTCCACACCTTCAAGCAACTGATCCACAAGCCCAACGGCATCATTCTCATCGTGGGACCCACGGGCAGCGGCAAAACCACTACGCTCTACGCGGCGCTTCAGGCCCTCAACACCGGCGACAAGAACATCACCACGGTGGAAGATCCCGTGGAATACGAAATAGAGGGATTGACCCAAATCCAGGTCCACGGCGAGATCGGTCTCAACTTTGCGACGGTGCTGCGGTCCATCCTGAGGCAGGACCCCGATATTGTCCTTGTGGGGGAGATCCGCGACCTGGAGACAACGGAAATCGCCATTCGGGCCGCCCTGACGGGCCACCTCGTCTTCGCGACACTCCACACGAACGATGCCGCCGGTGCCGTGGCCCGGCTCACGGAGATGGGTGCCGAGCCGTATCTCATCGCCAGCAGCCTCCGCTGTGCCATGAGCCAGCGGCTGGTGAGGACCATCTGCCCCAAATGCAAGGTGGCCTTCGAGCCCTCTGTCGAAATGTGCAGACATCTTCAGAACCATGCGAAACCCCTTGCCGATGAGACAAGGATCTATCGCGGCGAGGGCTGCCGGCACTGTTTTCAAACGGGATACCGCGGCCGCACGGTCGTCTCGGAGCTTCTCGTGGTCACGGAGGAGATACGCAGAATGATCATGAGGCGGGCCTCTTCTTCGGAGATCCAGACAACGGCCCTCGGCGAGGGGATGCAGACGATGTACAGGGACGGTATGCAGAAGGTCCTCCAAGGGGTTACGACCCTGGAAGAGGTCCTGGCGGTTTGCGAGGATGTCGATATCGGTTGCTGATTCGTTGTGAGCAACGTCAACCCGTCATCGCCACTCCAATCTTGTCAGTTTCATGTCGGGATCACCGGTCCCGAGCAGATCCTTGTCGATGAAACCCAGGAAAACCACCTGGATCCCGTGCCGGTAATCCGGATCGACCGGCGCACCGAAGGTAATAACCCGACCTTTGCCTTCCGGCCTGTCCGAAATCACCTCCAGCCATTCCAGACCGACCTTTGCCCGGATCGCATCATAGCGCGGGCCATACCGTTCTCCTCTGCCCCAGGGGGAGACGTGCAATCTCAGAAAAGCCGGGTCGGAGATGAAAAAAACGGCGAGGGGCTCCACGGTGCCGTTGCGCCAGTTCCATCCTTCGCCGTTGTGTTGGATCGCGTGTCGGGCAGGATCGACGCCCTGAAGGTATTTCCGGGGGAGTTCGTAAAAGGGGCGTCCCGTTTTCGCGGCGTTGGAAGCTTCGGCGGCTGTAAAGGCATTCCTGTTGTGCCGGCTGCTGTAGAAACGATGAACATCGATGGCCAGCAATTCCCCCAAGAACCAAATTCCGAAAACGAAAAACATCAGAAATATCGCTCTGCCGTTTCTGTGCCGGTCGATCTTGTACTGCGGAACCAGCAATGGGCAGACGAAGAGGCAACCGATACCGGCCACGACGGCCGGAGCGAAATCGATAAGATAGCGGGACGTAATGCCTGGGGTCCGGAGGTAGAAGAAGAAGAGGGCCGTGAAAGACAGAAAGGACCAGAGTCCGGTGCAGATGCACAGGGAAAAGGCCGATGAGGAATGCGACCGGGACTTCCGCCAATGTGTGATGCCTGCGGCTATCGTAAAAAGCCAGCCGAGGGTGAGCAGCATGAAGTAGGTCAGGTCGTAGGTGGTGAAGTAGAACCCGTGCCAGCGAAAGAGCCTCGACTGCCAGGGAAACAGGTCTCGGAGATACCAGGTTTTTGGCCAATGGTCGGGATGACCGAACAGAAAGAGACTCCCGAAAAGATCCCCGGCGGCATCAATGAAAGAGGCGGCCTGGAAGGGATGTCCCATTCTCGTCGAAAACATGGGAATGATTCCCGGATGGACATTCAAAGAGTGGCCGAACTCGAGAGGATCGCCGAAGCGGATCTCGTTGGTGAACAGCAGAAGAAGCACCATGGCCAGGGGTATCGAAAAGGCCAGGACCGATCTCCACCATTTCAGTTTCCAACCCCTGACGATACACCATGCCATGGCAACGGTCACGGCGCCGTAAAATACCGCCGTAGGCCGGATGAAGGGACCGATGCCGGCCAGGACGCACAGAAACACGAACAGGGAATAGCTCGGCCTCTCCAGAAGATGAAAGAGGCCCAGCAGCAGGCAAATCGAAAGCAGGTACTCGTAGGCGACGGCCTCCTCGTAGACGTTGAACCAGGTGAGGCACAAGGCGACGACGGGAGGAAAGGCAACGAACAGGACAAAGAGGGACACCGTCAGTAGACGGAGCGGGTGCCATTTCCCGGTCGAGGGGACCCCGGCGTCCCTTTCCAGACGGCTGAAACATCGGACGAGCAGGATCCGGTAGGCGATGAAGACGGCAACAGCCAGGATGAGGCAGAAGATGAGCCGGTCGGGAAAGGCATCCTGTCCCGGAACGGTCCGGGCGACGAGGTAAAAGGGAAGGCGAATTGCCGGAACACCGAGCCCCCACACCTGGTGCAGGCCGCCGTCGTACCAGGCGAGATCGTACTGCATGTCGCCCGGACTGTCGGAAAGGGCCAACTCGCCCCGAAGCAATGCCTTGGTCTGATTAAGGTAATGGGTATAGGGCGAATACCAGTCGCCCAGTACGCCGATGATTCCGGTGATGCTGCAGAAGAGAAAACAAGAGGCCAGGATCACGAGGAAGACGTCGCCATTGCTGCGGATATAGGTGTCGGCTCTCTTAAGATTCAAGGTAATTGTATTTCAAGATGCAGTGAAGCGCTTCGATACCGTGCCGGATCCTGATCTTCTTCCCTTCGGCCCGGCTTCTGCCTTGGTAGGATACCGGCACTTCCCTGATTCGTTTCCCGAGTTTCGCCACCTTCGCGGTAAATTCCGGGCAGAAGCCGAATCCGTCTTCATCAAGATCGATTTCCCGGAGCAAATCCCGGCGGAACACCTTGTAGCAGGTTGCCTCGTCGGTCAAGTTCAGGCCCGAGGCCATGTTCGATGCCCAGGTGATGAGGCGGTTTCCCATCCTGTGCCACCAGGGGGAACCGCCCAGCGGGCGGTTCAGAAAACGGGAACCGTAGACCACATCAGCATCGCCAGCGACGATGGGGGCGATCAGATGTACGTAATCCGCCGGGTCATATTCGAGATCGGCATCCTGCGGGATGATGATCATCCCTCTAGCCCGGGAGAAACCGGTCTTGAGGGCCGCCCCCTTGCCCCTGTTTGCCTCGTGTTCCAAAACCTGCACCCGGTCGTCCCGTCCGATCCAGCCCTTGATTATTGCGGAAGTCCCATCGGTCGAACTGTCGTCTACGATGATCAGTTCCCCGACTTCAGGTTGGGCCAAAACCTTCGAAATGATGGCGTCGATGGTTCCCTCTTCATTGAAGACAGGCATGATGACGGAAACGGACGGGTGCGTTCGGTTTGGGAAAGGTCGCTTCTTGGGGGGTGCCCTGCGCATGTTCTTCTGTTTCAAACTCCTTTCGTTTGAAGAGTATAGTGGGAGCCGGCCGGCCTGTCAACGATGAGCTCTCAAGTTGTCCGGGATTTCTGGCACATCGTCAGCCCGATCTATCGCTTGAAAGGTTTTGGAAAGGAGAACCGATTCTCAAGCCTCCGGTTCGCAGGTTGGCGGGGCCGTTTTCAGGTAACGGATGCCCGTACAGATCAGCACGACGGCAAAGATGATCCGAAGACTGTCCTCATCGAAGACCTGCGCCAGAGAACCGCCGAGAAAGGTTCCCAGGAGGATTCCCGGTATGAGACCGGCGAGAAGCCCCTTTTCGACGTTTCCAAGCTCCCAGTGGGTATAGGCGCCCATGACGCCGGCCGGAACCATGGCGAGGAGAGAACTGCCCTGGGCCGTATGCTGGCTCATTCCTGCGAGCAGCACCATGGAAGCGATAAGAATGGCCCCGCCGCCAATCCCCATCAGTCCGGAGATAAAACCGGTGAACAGCCCCGTTGCCAGAAGGACGGCGGCCTTATGCCAGCCGTTCAGAACCCAGAGAGGTCCGCTAACATAGGGCTTGGCCAGCATGAGCAGGGAGATCAGTATCAGGAAAATCCCAAAGGCATGCCTGAGCTTGCTTTCGGGAAGGCTGTTGCAGTAGCGGGCGCCAGATTGCGCCGTAAAGATTGCGGGCAGTGCGAGCAGACCCGCCGCTGCCATATCCACGGAATGATGCAGCATGTACGTCGCCGTGCCCGCCAAGCCCGTGAAGACGAGGGCAACGAGGCTGGTTCCGTGTGCGCCGCTCTGTCTCAGCCTCATGAGGCCCACCATCAGCGGGACCATGACGACACCGCCTCCGAGCCCGACGAGTCCGCCAAAGGACCCAGCAAGTATGCCGATGAGGAAGCTGATCCATAGTGGGCTCTTGATCAGCATGAGATCCTTTCCACGCCGATGCCCGGCCGGTCGCTGAGCGTTATCTTTCCACCGACGATCTTCATTCCCTCGAAGGGATCATTGTTGATAAGCAGCGCTCCGTCCAGATCGGCCCAGTCGGCCAGAGGCGATAGATGCGATGCGGCGGATATGGCGCAGGAAGTCTCCGTCATGCAGCCGATCATCACCTTCATCCCTACCGCGCGGGCATGGTCGAACATCTTGCGGGCTTCGTTCATGCCGGTGCATTTCATCAGCTTGATGTTGATGCCGCTGTAGACTCCCCTGACCTTCTCAATGTCGTCAAGCCGCTGCACCGCCTCGTCTCCTATCGTCGGTATGGGACTGTGTTCCGTGAGCCATGCCATATCATCGACCCGTTCTTTCGGCAAGGGCTGTTCGACGAAAAGAACTCCTTTTTCTTTGAGCCAGTGGATGAACTCCAGGGCAAAGAGCCGATCCGTCCAGCCCCCGTTGACGTCCACGCAGATCGGTTTGTCGCTCACGGAACGAACGGTTTCGATCATTTCCCGATCGCTGTCCCGCCCCAACTTCACCTTCAGGATCTTGTATTGCTGCGCCTCCAGCGTGTTCCGCCTGACGATATCGGCCCGGTCGATTCCGATGGTGAACGACGTGTAGGGGGTATCGTTCCGGTCGAGCCCCCAAAGGTCATACCAGGGGCGATGTAGGAGTCTTCCGACCAGATCGTGCAGGGCGATGTCCACGGCCGCTTTCGCTGCATGGTTGCCCGGAGCCAGGGCGTCGATATCGGTGAGAATCGCTGCCAGATCGAAAGGGTTCCCGTAGATCGACAGATCGACTTTCGAGAGGAACGCGGCCGCGCTGTGGTGCGACTCGCCGAGGTAGGGCGGCAGGGCGGCTTCGCCGTATCCGGTGCGGCCGTCGTGTTCCACTTCGGTGAGCATGACAGGGGTGGCGCTGCGGGAATGCGAGGCGATGGTGAAGGTACGCTTCAGCTCCAATGTGTAGGGCCTGAAGCGTAGTTCCATCGCGAATTCCTCCTTGACTACCCTGGGAAGGGCGTTTTGAGACCCCGTTTCTAGGATCGAGCCTTTCGCTTTATCTCGGCGTATCGAGCCAAAGCGAACATGGCCCGGGCGCACTCTTCCGGGGTGTCGTAAACAGGGATTCCAGCCCCCCTGAGGATGTCGATGACCATGTCATGGGCAAAGCGGCGGAAGCGGATCGTGATGATGGGCTTGCCGTATTTCGTGGGCAGTGAGGAAAAATAGTCGGCGCCCTCAATGGCCGACTTGGTCATGTCGAGAAGCGGCTTCGGCATGCCGGCGATGCCGAACATGGCGGCAAAGGCCGCGGGGTTTATCGGGGCGTTCGATATGACACCGTCGATGTAATCGCGGCTCAGCAGCTTCTCCACGACGGCGGCTTCCTCCATGCTCGAACGAAGGGTTCCCGCGAAATCGACGGGATTCCTGGGTGGCGGCGCATGGGGAGGGATCACCTCCTTCAGGCTTTTAACGGTGTCGCCGTCCAGCTCGGGCACTTCGAGTCCCAAAGCGGCACAGGCGTCCGCCGTGACCACGCCCTGGCCGCCGCTTCCCAAGATGGCCACCCGCCTTCCTCTCGGGATGGGCTGGCATGCAAGGGCCTCGGCCATATCGAAGGAATGAAGGGCTTCCTGGGTCCTGATCAGGCCGGCCTGGCGGCAGATCGCGTCGAATATCTCGTCGGACCCAGCCAGGGAAGCCGTGTGGGACTGGGTTGCCCTGCTTCCCGGGCCTGTGCGGCCCGCCTTGAAGATGATGATGGGTTTTTTCCTGACGATCTCCCTGGCGAGATCGGCGAAACGTGCTCCGTCCTTGAAGCCTTCCATATAGAACACAATGACCCTTGTGTCGTTATCGTCGGCGAGGTACTCCAGGTAATCGGCGGCGGTAAGATCCGCCTGATTCCCGATGCTGATGAACTTGCTGAGGCCGTACCCCTTGATTCCGGCAATCTCGGCAAGAGAGCCACCGAAGGTGCCGCTCTGTGAAACGAAGGCAATGGGTCCGGAAAGAGGTACCTGGTCGAAAGAGAGGTTCAGCATCCCTGCCGCACTCCATATGCCCATGCCGTTGGGACCCACGAATCGCAGGCCCCCTTCCCGGGCAATCGCGACCACTTCGTCTTCAAGGACCTTGCCGTCGTGCCCCACTTCGGCAAATCCGGCCGTGATCAGAACTGCGCCCTTGACCCCCTTGCTGACGCACTCCCTTATGACACCGGGAACCTGTGCAGCCGGCACCGTGATAACGGCGAGATCCACGGAGCCGGGAATATCCAGAACGCTTCGGTAAAAGGGCAGATTGTTGAATTTGTCCTCTCTCGGGTTCACGGGGTATATGGGGCCCCGATAACCGCAGCGTATGGGACGGTTGATCATTCTGAAGCCCCATTTCGCGGGATTTTTCGATGCCCCGATGACGGCTATCGATTCGGGTTTGAAGATGGGATCCAATTGCTCCACGATCGTTTTCACGGAAACACCTCTCTGAATGCCTTGCACGCAAGAACTTTTCTTGAATCTGGCGAATCGATCGGGAAAGTCCGCAACGCGTCGGTGTCGCGGGATATGGCCCCTGGTCTCGCCGTTCGACAAAACAGGTAAACCGGGTCTGCCCCGGCTCGGGATATATAGAAGACAATTCGCCTCAATGTCAAGGGGAATGGGGAGAGTCGGGATGTGGTGCGCCGAAAAAGGTGGACCATGTATAGGTATAGCGCCAATACGGAGATGTGACGAAAGCGGTATAATACACTTATATAATGGATTATATTTGCTAATTTACACTATATCGCATTTTTTTCTTGCCATCACGCCCAAAGATTTGTATTAGATATGCCAAAATCATTACGTCAGGTATGTGAAGTAAACGTCGCCTTCAACCAACCTCCGGTCTCTAAAATCCCGCTAACCTTCCTGACAAAAATCCTGGCATGAAGCGCCGTATTGCGACCGGACGGAGGAGGGACTTTGAAGGGACGGGAAAGGTGTAAAATATGGAAACTGCGAAACCCTTGGCACTCATCGGAATAATTGCCGGCATCGTTTGCCTGACGAGCCTGCATTTTTCCGCCGAGACGCAAAGTAAACCTTGTTGCGATGTGAACTTGGATGAAAATCGCGCTGTAGAGCTGATCGTGGCTCATCTGGAGGAAAAGGAAGCCCGCATTCCGCACGAGGAACCGCAAGAGGTGGCGAGAACCATTTACGACGCCTCCCAGCGTTATGACGTCGATTACCGACTCGTGCTGGCCGTCATGGAGGCCGAGAGCAATTTCCGTCAAGACGTGGTCTCTGATGAGGGGGCCATCGGGATCATGCAGGTCAAAAACATCGTTGCCCGCGAGTTTTCTCAGGAGGTGGGCATTCCCTACGAACGGCAAGTGCTGCATTGTCCCCATTCCAACATCCGCTTTGGCGTCTATTACCTTTCATGGCTGAGCCATTATTTTGACAACGATTACGCCGTCCTTTTTGCTTACAATGTAGGTTTCACCCGTGCCCGTCAGAGCATCCGGAGAAGCAGTGAGCCGAGGACCTGGTATACGAGAAGGGTCATCGAGGAATACGAGCGGAACTGTTCCCGGCTTCCCACGATTTGATCCGAGATGCCTGTTTCATCCTGAAATCGGCAGACTATCCGGCCTGGGAAACAGAAATTTGATGTCCGGGACAGGCGTTCCCTCGAAGGATTTCACGTTGTCGACACCATCGGGCAGCGCCGGAAGGACTCGATGTTGTAGCGCCAGGTGACATACCCCGCAGCCCAGGCTAATTCAGCCGTACAAGCCCTGCATACCATAACCCTACCCTATCCAAGCTGGGGCTGCACCGTCCGGTGATCATTGAAAGAAGATATTTGCAAAAGCTCTCAAAGAGGTTTAAAGACGATTAACTTGGGCATTGGGCGAGAAAGGCGGAAAGAACGAATCCCATGGGTGCCTCATCCGAACCGTACTGTGAAGTCCATCATGGGGAAGGGCCCTATCTGCTGATGCTGCATGGATTTCTGTGCAGCAGGGCCCAGTGGATGCCCAATATCGATGCACTTTCGAAGATTGCGCGCCCGGTGGTTGTCGAACTGCTCGGGCACGGCCGTTCACCGGCGCCGGCCAGCCCCGAGCCCTATCGTCCCGGAGGGTATGTCGAGGCCTTCGAAAGCATCCGTAAACGTCTGGGGGCTTCGCGCTGGCTGATCTGCGGTCAGTCCCTGGGTGCAGGCATCGTCCTGCGCTATGCCCTTGAACATCCCGAGCACATCATGGCGCAGGTCTTTACCAACAGCACATCTGCCCTCCAGGAGAGGATCCTTATAGCCGATGCGAGGAAAGCAACGGAGGCCTTTGCGGAAAAACTGCTCGAAGAGGGACGTGAAGGCCTTGAAAGGCTCCCGATACATCCGATTCACGCGGTTCAACTGCCTGATGAGGTCCGGTCGGCATTGGTCAGGGACAGCCTGTCCATCAGCCCCTTGGGAGCTGTGAATACAATTCTTTACACCCTTCCGGAAGTATCGGTTCGCCCGATGATAGCGAAAAACATCGTTCCCGCCCTGCTGGTTTGCGGAAAAAAGGAGAAACGATTTGAACCATACAGGGAGTATGCAAGGACCCATATGCCCCTGCTCGATATCGTCGATGTTGAGGCTGGACATGCCGTAAACATTGAGGCGGCCCAACCATTCAATGAGGCGGTCACGGCCTTTTTAGGCAAGCACGGTGAATCTCGGTCGCATCATTTTAGGGCCGGCGGTGCAGAAGCCGCTCGCCCTTTGAAGCCCTGACAGCGGAGACACCTTCGGGAGGGTGGGCATGCTGAAAATTATTGCGGATGCCGACATTATCGCGAGATGCCAGCGGCAGCTGATCAATAGCTTCAAGCCCTTTTCGGGAAAAAAACTCCAGGTGCGACTCGGCCATCCGGGGGCGAGTTTCCCTGCACGGATTCGGTGGTATGAGGATTTGGGCATCTGGATTCATTCGTCCAAGACCGCACAAAGCCGCTACTGGAATGCCTTCGGGGTTATCCAGGGCGGGGATGCCGGTCCCCTCTCGATCACCTGTGAAATCAATTTTCCCTTCTGCGGTATAGACAGGCGGATCGGTGGGGCTCTGGCCAGGGACAGAGACGGACGGATTTTTGTCGTCCATCGCGGCAGGATCGGCGGGGGAAGGAGGGGAATCGGCAAATCTTTCTTCGAAGAGCACTACCGGGGAGCCTGGACCCTCATGGAGGACGGCGACTCGAATACATCCGTGGCCCTTGTCGGCGCGCTGAAGTCGCCACGGTTTGCCCGTCAGGTGGCCCAATTCGTTCGCAAGATCGATGGGATCAAGCGCAATGCGGTTTTTTCTTCTCAGACGGAAATATTCAACGAGATTACGCTCAGGGAAGAACTCCTCGGCGCGCCTCCGGAGACCCTGAAAAAGGAATTGGCATCCCTGTGCGATCGTGATCTGGTGCTCGTCGACCTATCAAATCGCTTGATCGATTTGGGTTTCAGGACCGGAAACGACGGAAGGAGGGACCTCTTTGCCCTCGATAGGTCAGGCCGTCTTGCTGCCCTTTTCACGGTTGGGACCGACCTTTCCGAAGAGGTCATCCATAAGGGGGTCGCCCGGCTGATGTTGGGCGGCGGCGACTCAACCGACAACCCTTCCCTTTTTTTCATTCTTCCGGCCTTGCCCGAGACAGCCGTCGAAGAGCAGTTGAAGAGGCTGCGCATCGGCATCCTCACTTATCAATGGTCAGTGGGCAGGGCCTGCTTCCCCGGGATAGAAACTCTTCTCGATTTACCCCGCTGAATGAACAGAAGGGCAGGGATCCGCCCCCCACCGGAAACGGAAATGGACACCGATCCATTTTTATGGTAGAAAAACGATCGAATATTCCCCAAGGTGTTGATATGACTATTAAAGCAATCGGAATCGTTGCCAATGCCGAGAAAGACAAGGCACCCCAGTATACCCTTTTGCTGAAAGAATGGCTGGCTGGACAAGGTATGACGGTTCTGCTCGAAGAGGACATTGCCCGTAAGGTGGGGGAGCGAAAGGGTGTTTTATGCGACAATATGGCCGCCAAGGTCGATCTCATCATTGTTCTGGGAGGCGACGGCACGATGCTCCGCGTTGCCAGGGCCGCCAGTCAATATTTTATTCCCATCGTCGGAATCAATATGGGTGGCTTCGGCTATTTGACGGAGATCAATCTGAACGAGATGTACGGCGCTCTCGAGATGATTTTCAAGGGAAACTACCAGACGGAACAGCGGATGATGCTCGATGTGACGATCAACGGAGGAAGGATACAGCCCGAGAAGGGCATCGTCCTGAACGACGTCGTCATCAACCGGGGGAATCTCTCGCGGATCGTTGAGCTGGAAACGGCGGTCAACGGCCGATATCTGGCCACCTTCAAGGCAGACGGTCTGATCGTATCGACGCCGACGGGCTCGACGGCCTATTCGCTTTCAGCCGGCGGACCGATCGTTTTCCCGGAGCAGGATGCGATCATCATCAACCCCATCTGTCCCCATACCCTCACAAACCGTCCCGTCGTACTTCCCGAAAGCACCGTTGTAGAGGTGATTCTCCGGACAAAGGAACGCGGCGCAACTCTGACTTTGGACGGCCAGGTTTCTTTCACCCTGAAATCCGGTGACAAGATCACCATTCAGAAATCGCACTATGTAACCAATCTGATTTCATCGCCCCATCGGGACTACGTCGAAATCCTGCGCTCCAAATTGGGCTGGGGAGGTTTGCCTTCGGGAATGACCAAGGGCTGAAATGCTCAGAGAACTTGCAATCAGAAACTTTGCCATCATCGACGAGATGAGGGTATCCTTTCAGAAGGGCCTTACGGTTCTGTCCGGTGAAACGGGGGCGGGAAAGTCCATCATCATCGGTGCCGTCAACCTGTTGCTGGGGGAGCGGGCCCATGCGGACATGATCCGCTCCAATGAAGATTCGGCGGTTGTGGAGGCTTCCTTTGCCATCGGCGAGATGGGGTCCCTTAAGGACAGGTTGCATGAGGCTGGATACAGCCAGGGGGACGAACTCGTCATCCGTCGGGTTGTTTCGAGATCGGGACGGAATCGGATCTACATCAATGGAAATCTCGCTACGCTCGCAATGCTGACGGAAATCGGAGAATCCCTCGTGAATATCTGTGGCCAGCATGAACATCAAGTTATTTTGAATGCGGATAGCCATATCGATATCCTGGACGAATACGGAGAGCTTCTCCCGCTGCGGAAGGAGTACGAGGAACTCTACGAGGTGGTCAGGTGCTGTGAGGAGCAGATCGGAGCGTTGCGGAAGCAGGAAAGGCAGCGAGCGGAACGGGAAGATTACCTCCGCTTCGTCCTCGGGGAGATCGACCAAGCCAACCTGCAGATCGATGAAGAGGCATCTCTGATGCGGGAAAGGCAGATTCTGGACAATAGTCAGAGACTCGGGGAGTATGTGGAGAAGGCGAATGACGGCCTTTACGGCAGGAGCGGCTCTGTCCTGGAAGAATTGCGGAATGCCGTCACCCTTATCAGGGAGATCAGAAAGATTGACGGGTCCCTGCAAATTCCCGAGCAGGATCTGGACGATGTCTACTACCGGATCGAAGACTGGACGCTTACGCTGCGGGAATACGCAAAGAAACTCGTTTTCGATCCCCAGCGGGCCGAGGCCGTCCGGGATCGGCTGGAATGGATCGGACGCCTCAAGCGCAAATACGGCGGTTCTCTCAAGGACATTCTTGACCGCCGGTCGGAGACGGCGGAGGAATTGAACGGGCTGCTGTCCATTGACGACGAGATTAAAGAGGTGCAGCGCGTCTATTCCGAAAAGGAAGGCGAATTGTTGAGCAAGGCCCTGGTCCTGTCGGAAAGAAGACGGGAGGTGTCTCTGCGTCTCAAGGAAGCCGTCGAAGGGGAGATCGGCCGTTTGCGGATGGAGGCCGCAGGATTCGAGGTGCGATTCGCAATGCGGATCTTGAACGGCGATGAAAAGCCATCCTTTACCACGAAGGGCATCGACAGCCTTGAATTCTATCTTGCAACGAATCCCGGCGAGGATATGAAACCGTTGAACCGCATCGCTTCGGGAGGGGAGCTGTCCCGAATCATCCTTTCCCTGAAGAAGGTTCTGGCTAAGGCAGGCTCCGTCGGCACGATCGTCTTCGACGAGGTGGACAGCGGTATCGGCGGGGCTACGGCCGAAATGGTAGGGCAGGTTCTAAAGGACGTGGCCGCCAATCACCAGGTCCTCTGCATCACCCATCTCCCGCAGATTGCCTGTTTTGCCGATCATCATTATCGAGTGTCGAAACTCCTTTCATCGCAACGGGCGACAACCTCCATCGAAATTCTCTCGGACAGGGACCGGATCGAGGAGATCGCCAGGATGTTGGGGGGGATCGATGTGACGGAAAAGACGAGGGATCACGCCCGGGAGATGCTGGTGGCTTCGCAGGGATCGGCGGGTGCGACCTGACGCACCGTCTTGGCGACAGGCGCAATGTTTCGGCAAATTCCGCTTTTCCCACGGACAAGGAAGAGCGAGAGGGATCTTTCCATGAATAAATGGAGTGGACAATGTTGAGGAAGGCCCGAATCGGTGATGTCAAAACCATCCACAGGATGATCAATGTCTCTTCCGGGAAGGGGGAGATGCTGCCCCGCTCTCTCATGGACATCTACGGTAACCTGAGGGATTTTTTCGTCTATTTTCATGAAGACGGGACAACGATCCAGGGGATATGCGCCATGAGCATCATCTGGGAGAACCTTGCTGAAGTTCGGTCTCTCTATGTGGATGATGAGTACCGGAACAGGGGGATTGGACGAAAGCTCGTAGAGGCTTGCATTTCCGAGGCGATCATCCTTCAGCTTTACAGGGTATTCACGTTGACCCGCAAGCCCGAATTCTTCAGACATCTCGGTTTCAAGGAAGTGGACCGGTCCACCCTTTCGGAGAAGATATGGGTGGACTGCTTCCATTGCCCGAAATACCCCGAGTTCTGCGATGAAGTGGCCATGGCCGTCGACCTTTGAAGAAAGCGAAATGCCGTGAATGTAAGATGTATCTTTCTTTCCATTCTGCTGCTGTTGACGGGCTGCGTGAAGGGAATCGCTCCGGTCGAAGTCTCTCCTGGGCCGACTTCCCCGGTTGTCGTGGGCGGCGAAATAGGATGGCCTGCGGATGATCTCGATCGGGAATCCCTGATTAAGGCCCTTGAGAAGAGCCTCCTCTATTACGACAGCCTGTCCGAAGAGCGTCTGCTGCCCTGGGGCGATGAACGGATTCCCGTCCACGATCTGAAGGAGACACTGCTGGCCTTTCGGGAAATTCTGCTCAGCGACGAACCGGTCGAACTCAGGGATAGAAAAATTGCCGAAACCTTCGAATTCAAACGTGCAGCCGGCATGGATGGACAAGGGACCGTTCTGGTCACGGGGTATTATGAGCCCGTTTTGCAGGGATCGCTCGTCATGACGGATCGTTACCGTTTTCCGCTCTACGGGGTTCCCGATGATCTGTTGGCATTTGTACCTGAAGGGCTGACAAGGGGCGATGGGGAGCCTGTCGGCAGGTGGGAGAGGGACGCCCTGGTACCCTATTACAGCCGGGCGGATATCGATGAGGGGAGGGTTCTCGAGGGAAGGCGCCTCGAGATCGCCTGGGTGGACGATCCCGTCGAACGCTTTTATCTCCATATGCAGGGTTCGGGCCGGATCAGGCTTGAGGATGGCACGGAGGTCCGGATCGGCTATGCCGCATCCAACGGCCTGCCCTTCCGGAGTATCACAATTTACCTCCTGGAGCAGGGAAAGATCACCCGGACAGAGGCCGGCTATCGGGCCTTCAAGGGATACCTGAGAGGGCTCGGCCTGGAAGAACTCCTGCGTCTTTTCAGCTATAACGAGCGTTACGTCTTCTTCCGCCTCAGGACGGATGGTCCCCTGGGTTCCCTCAGGGTGCCGCTCACACCCGGGCGATCCATCGCCACGGATGCCGCGGTTTTTCCTGAAGGCGCCCTGGCGTACATGAGCATGCAATTACCCGAATTCGACGAGGCGGGAAAGGTCGTTTCCTGGGGGCCCCTCCGCCGCTTCGTTCTCTCCCAGGATGCCGGCAATGCGATCCGGGGACCGGGCCGGGTGGATCTGTTTTGCGGCTCGGGTATCGAGCAGGAGCGTCTGGCCGGCAGCCTGAAGCAGAAGGGGGTACTTTATCTGCTTCTGAAAAAAGGGTCTTCGGCCCGGTAAAGGCAGCAGAACATTCACATGCAGCGGTTCCATCAGACGGTGCCCGACGAGGGGAGCCCTGATCTGTTTGGTACTTGATCTTCTTTTGCCTTGATGTCCGTCATTTCGCCGGTCTCCCGCATGAAGCACCGGGGATCCTCGGCAAGATAATCTCCGTGGTAGGCAAGAGCCCGCCCACGACATCCTCCGCAGACGGTACGGAAATCGCACTTCCCGCAGAGTCCTTTCAAGGTGCTTTCTCGATTCCGCAGATTCTGAAAGACGACCGAATCCTCGTAGATTTCGCGAAAAGACGCTTCCCGGACATTGCCTGCCCTGATTTCGACAAAAGGGCAGGGCCAGATGTCCCCATCGGCTTTTATGTAGAGAAAACCCCTGCCTGCGGCGCAGCCGTGAAAAAGATGGCCGGCGATACGCAGGGCGGCGCCCTTGTCCAGTCCCTTTTTTCTCAGAAGATGAGGCCAGTACTGGGGACCGGCCACAGGCTCGATGATCGTTTTCGTTTGTGCCTGTTTTTCGGCAATCAGCTCGCTGAGGTTTCGATTGGCCGATTTTTTCAGGGTGGCAGTTCCGATTTTTTCCCCCCTGCCTACGGCGACGAGCTGGTACATGAGCATGATACTTGCTTCCTGAGCATCCACGAAATCGATCAGCTCGGGCAGGGCGGACATGTTGTATTCCATGGCCGTGGTATTGATCTGCAGGAGAATGCCCGCCTTACGGGTGGCCTCGATCGCCCGAAGCGTCAATTCGAAGGCGCCGGGACGATTCCTGATGTAATCGTGGATTCCGGGATCGGCTGCATCGAGGCTGATGGCGTTGCAAACGACGCCGTGATCTTTCAGCTTCCAGGCCATTTCTTCGTCGATGAGCGTTCCATTGGTGGCGATGATGTTGGCGAAACCCACCTGCTGGGAGTGACGAAGCAGCGTGAAGATGTCCTTGCGGACCAAGGGTTCGCCTCCCGTGTAGACCAAGGCCCGGAAGCCACCGACGTCGGCGATCTGGTCGATGAGTCTTTTTCCCTCGTCCGTCGTCAGTTCCCGGTGGTCTGCTTCGCCGCCTGCGGCGTGGCAATGAATGCAGCGCAGGTTGCAGGACGACGTCACCTCCCATACGGGATGGCCGGGATAACCGATACACCCCATGCCAAGAGCACCGTTCGAGACGGGCATCGATTTCAGGCTGTCATGAAGCAGCCATTGAGGAAACCTTTTCCATCCATTGAGGTAACCCATCAGCAGGACGCTGCCCAGCTGCCTGCAGAGCAGCGTGGGCGGCCAGTAGAAGGGGCTGACTTTTTTCTTTACGGATCCGTTGTTCATAATCGGACTGTTCCATTCCATCCGGATTGAATATTATAGCACCGTCTGAGACATTGCTGACGCTTTTATCAGGAAAAGGCCAGGATGTAACTTGCCGTGGTACCGAGATTGACGACGATGTTCAGTCCACACAGTCTTTCCAGCAATGCACGATTCTCGTATTTACCCATCAACATCATGGCTGCGATCCAGGCGGCGAGGGCGGCGACAGGCGAATAGAAGTACAGCAGCTTCCTTGGGACGCCCGGGTCAATGGACAGAAGCGCCGCCGCCCAACTCAGCAGCGAGGCCATGGCGTAAAGGAATGCCCCCCTCCTTTCGCCCAGCCTGACAAGGAGGTTCTTTTTCCCCGTTGTCTTGTCGGCCGGATAATCGGGAAATTCGTTGAGAAGGATTACGTTGAATATCGTGAGTCCTATGGGAATGCTTATCCAGTGTATGATAGGGTCGATATAACCACACTGGATATAGAAAGCTACGGCTACGGGAAGCCAACCGTAGCAGAAGCCGATGAACAGCTCACCGAATCCCCTTTCGACAAGCCGTACCGGTCTTGTTGAATAGAAAAAACCCGGGAAGGCGCCCAGGAAACCGAGAAAGAGGGTATAGGGACCTGTCCGGAAATGGAACTGTAGGGCAACACCGATGATGCCCGCAGCCCCAAGGGTTATGATGCTGGTCCAGAGGGCTACCTGGCGGGGAAGGATGCCCGCAGGGACCACGCCCGACCCGCCGGCGAACCTGCTTGCGTACCATCGCTGCGATATCGCGTCTTCTCTATAATCGAAATATTCTCCTGCGTGGTATGTCGAGAGCATAATCATAACGACGGCCGTCGCCCCAAGCAAAAAAATGCTGATGCTGAACAAACCATCGAATCTCCAGGCGAGGAAGGTTCCCAAAAAGAAAGGCAGAACGCCCACGGTGTGGAAGGGGGGTCTCGAGAGCTGCAACCAGGCCTTCAATGTTGGGTATGCGCTTGATTTCCCCATTGTTTTCCTTTTGATTCCTTTCACTTGTTCGTCGGGACTGTCACCTAACACAAAGAAAATGCATTGTCAAATTGCCGCAAGTCCCATGATGACAGAGAGAGATGTGATTTTTCCACAGGAGCGTGATTTTTTCTTGATTGTTGTTTCCCTTTGTGTTAGTGATAGCGCAACGTTCACGTTCAAAGCCAGTATCACATTGGCTTTCCAAGCCGGGAGATATGCCCTGAGAGTTATAGAGGGATATACGCTTCATCAAACCAAGCTCACTGTAAAAGGTGTTATCATACTGATGTGATTTGCCTTTTCCTGCATAACGGTATTCAGATGGCGGTTTGGGCCGGTCTTTAGGCCGGCTTGATGGGAAGTCGATATGCAGTCTTCTCTTTTTACAAAATAATTCATTAAGGGGGGCAAGAAAGTATGACGAAGGCGGAATTAGTAGCTGTGATGGCGGATGAAGCGGGGATCACGAAAGCGGCAGCAGGGAAGGCGCTTCAGGCCTTTGTGGACTCGGTGGGAAAGGAACTGAAGAAGAATGGGAAGCTTGGACTCGTTGGATTCGGCACTTTTTCCGTCGTAAAGAGAAAATCCAGAGAGGGCAGGAATCCCCAGACAGGCAAGACCATCAAGATTCCGGCGAAAAAAGTGGTTAAGTTCAAAGCAGGGAAGGCCCTTTCCGAAAAGGCCAAGTAGAAAAAGGCAGCAGGGGCATCATAAAGGTCAAGGCCTCCCCGACAGGGAGGCCTTGATGATTCCCATCCTGTATTTCATTGCTTCGTTCCGAAGAACCTCAAAGAAACCTCAACAGATCGGGCCGAGAAAGGTCTCATAGCCGAAGGTGCTTTATCTTGTAACGGCCTCGCCGATTGACAGGCAGGTGTCTTTTTGTTATAGGTCCGCCGTGTACGGGCTTCATTGAGCCGGCGCTCCATCATCCATTTCAGTTCTTAAGGGAGGCATTTTGACGAGGAAACGCATCGTTAGCGGCATGAGGCCCACGGGGAAGCTGCATCTTGGAAACCTTCACGGAGCCCTGGCCAACTGGGTCGATCTCCAGAACAGCGGGGAATACGATTGTTTCTATTTCGTGGCGGACTGGCACGCCCTGACCAGCGATTACGGCAATACGGAACAGATCCGGGAGTACGCTCTGGGCATGGCCATGGACTGGCTCAGTGTCGGTCTCGATCCAGGCAAAAGCACCCTTTTTATTCAGTCCCGCATCCAGGAGCACGCCGAGCTTTTTCTTCTCCTTTCCATGATTACACCCCTGCCATGGCTGGAGAGGAATCCCACCTATAAGGAGATGAAATCGGAGCTTGCCGACAGGGACCTATCGACCTTTGGTTTTCTTGGTTATCCGGTTCTGCAGGCTGCGGATATCATCATATATAAAGCCTACGGTGTCCCGGTAGGGGTCGATCAACTCCCCCACATAGAGCTGACCCGGGAGATCGCCCGACGGTTCAATTTCTTTTACCGGGAGATCTTCCCTATTCCGGAACCGCTGCTGACGAATGTACCGAAACTCCTCGGCACGGACGGACGAAAAATGAGCAAATCCTACGAGAATTCCATTTACATCAGCGATCGGGCCGATGTTCTCAAGGGCAAGGTAGAATCCATGTTCACGGATCCGCAGAGGATGCGGCGCAGGGACCCCGGGAGGCCGGAACTTTGTAATGTCTTTTCTTTTCATGGAATCTACTCAAGCGAGGCCGATGTCCAGGAAATTTCAAGGGAGTGCAGACAGGCAGGCATAGGCTGTACGGACTGCAAACGTCGTCTCGCCGCAAGGATCGGGGAGGCCATGATGCCCGTTCACGACCGCCTGGCCTATTATCAAAACCATGTCAATGAAGTCGAGGAAATCATGACTGAGGGCACGCTCAGGGCAACAGGGGAGGCACGGGCTACCATGCAAGAGGTCCGGGAAGCCCTGAAGATCTAATCATGGGTTACGAGGTCAAACTCGATATTTTTGAAGGGCCCCTCGATCTTCTCCTCTATCTTATCAGGAAAAACAAAATCGATATTTATGACATACCGATTTCCCTCATTACCGAGCAGTATCTACAATACCTGCGGGTCATGAAATCGCTGAGTCTCGATCTGGCCGGCGAATACCTGGTGCTGGCTTCGACCCTCGTTCATATCAAATCCCAGATGCTGCTTCCCTCGCCGGTCCTGGAAGGAGAGGACGAGGTCGATCCCCGGGCGGAACTTGTCCGCCAGCTCATCGACTACCAGGCATTCAAGGAAGCTGCAGCGGCCCTGGAAGGCCGGCCTATGCTGGAACGCGATCTCTTCACGCGCGGCGATCATACCGAGGAAATGCCGGGCAGCGAAGACGATCAAGAAAGATTCGAGGAAATGAGCGTCTTTGCGCTCATCGAGGCCTTCGGAAGGATGGTGGCCAGGATGGATGCGTCGGAGAAGCTGCAGATCGATATGGAAAAAATTTCCCTGGCAGACAGGATCGACGAGATCATGGAGCGGCTTGCACGGGAGGGCTCTCTGTCCTTCGATGCCCTGATGGAGCGGCAATGTGATCGTCGGCGGCTGATTTATACCTTTCTTGCAATTCTTGAAATGGTGAGGCTGCGGATGATCAGGATATATCAGAGAAAGCCTTTCGGAGCCATCCGGATCGTTCTTGCCGTGGAGGGCTGAATGGAACATATCAAGGCAATCATCGAAGCCCTCGTTTTTGCTTCCGAATCTCCATTGTCTATCGATAGGATCGCTGAAACCCTGGAAGGCATCGATCGAAAGGAAATCGTTGCGGTGCTCTCCACCCTCGCGGAAGAACATGAGGCTCGCGGCGGCGGTTTTTTGCTCAAGGAGGTTGCCCAGGGATTTCAATTCAGGACGAGGCCTTCCCTTGGCTCCTGGATAAGGCGCCTCAAGCGTTCCAAACCCTTGACCCTGACCCCGGCAGCCTTGGAGACCCTCGCCATTGTCGCCTATCGCCAGCCCGTCGTCAAGGCGGAGATCGACCGAATCCGGGGCGTCGATGCGGGAGGACCTCTCAAGGGACTGTTGGAAAAGAAACTGGTTCGCATCCAGGGCCGCAAAGATGTACCTGGGCGTCCGATCATTTATGGAACGACGAAGAAGTTTTTGGAGGTCTTCACGCTTAAGGACCTTTCGGAATTGCCTACTTTGAAGGAATTCAAGGATCTGCAGGGATGAAACGGCCATGGAAGAGCGTCTCCAGAAGATCATAGCCCGTTGCGGCGTGGCGTCGCGACGGGCCGCCGAGACCCTGATCAGCCAGGGAAGGGTCAGCATAAACGGGGTCACCGTAAAAACTCTTGGCGTGAAGGCCGATTCCGACAAGGATGAAATTCGTGTCGACGGGAAGCTCATCGCCCTGGAGGAGACAAAGGTTTACCTCATGCTGAACAAGCCAAGGGGCTATGTCACCTCTCTCAGGGATCCTCAAAACCGCCCCATCGTCAGCGATCTTCTGGATGGCGTTACGGAGAGGGTGTTTCCGATAGGACGGCTGGATTACGACTCCGAAGGAATGCTGTTGCTGACGAACGATGGTCAGTTGGCACAGAGGCTTTCCCATCCGCGTTACAGGATTCCCAAAACCTACCGGGTGAAGATCGATGGGAAACTGACAAGGGGGGATGTCCGATCCATTGCGCTGGGAATCGACCTCGACGACGGCCTTTTCAAACCGGAAAGCCTCAACATGGAAAAGTTCAACAGGAAGAGCTCCTGGCTGGTGCTTACCGTGAGTGAAGGACGGAACCGACTGATCAGAAGGGGATTCCAGGCTTTGGGATACAACGTATCGAGACTGGTTCGCATCGCCATCGCCGATCTTCGTTTGGATGCCCTTGGGGAAGGGAAGTACAGGCATCTTACCCCCGGCGAAGTGAAGAGACTTGCAGCCCTGTTGGCAAGCAGTGGCGGTAAAGATACGACCCGCCGGTGAGAAGACCCGTGCCGTTGTGCAGCAGGCGGATCCCTATCGAGGTCCGGAATCCCTATCCCGAATCCTGACAACGACTTTTACTGTCGGGAGCTTTCCGTTCTTGAACTGTATGTTTGGAGGAACGATCAACCGGGGCGTCAAGACAGAAGTCGATTTCAGAGTGCTGAGATCGATCGGTTCCGTACGGATACGGATCCGTTCATGCTGAAGCCTGCCGGGAGCGAGGACCGTGATGGAAGGCGGAACGGCTGTGATCCGGGTCAGGATTCGCCCGCCCGCTGGTTCCTTTTCCGTGACGACATCTATCGGAACAAGGACGGACACATAACGAGAGGCCACGATAGTAATATGGCCGGGCTGTATGCTCGCGACATAGAGGTTGGAAGGCTTGTTAACCATGTCCCTTGCAAGAACGATGTCCTGTTTGCCTTTTTGAATCTGCGAGAGGTCCAGCGATAGCTTTAGTACCGACGGATCGAGGAGCTGGAAGGCCTGCGAAGTGCCCGTCAACAGCAGCTTCACCTCGGCGATCTTGGGTTCTTCAATGACCCATTCCGGTGAAAGATTCCTGTATTCGATGGGCACCGTGAAATCCCTGCGCACGGAATCCTTCTGGTATCCAAAGAAAAGCCACAACAGGCAGGCCAGCAGCAGGGCGATCCCTTTCTCTCGCGTGTTTTCCTTCCACCATCGTGGGAACGGACGTCCGCCCTTTTCGGGATTCTGTTTTGAGATGAAGGATTCCAATACATTCCGGAGGGCTGAGGCACCGGTTATTTCGTTGAACCGTTCTCCCTGGGCAATAGAGATGGTGCCCCGCTCTTCGGAGACAACGATGCAAAGGGCGTCTGATCTTTCGGCGAGGCCGATGGCTGCCGTGTGGCGAAGACCGAGGTTGCCGAAGCGTTCGGCGTCCTGTGACAACGGGAGATGACAGCCGAATCGGGTGATTCTGCCGTTCTCGATGATGGCCGCTCCGTCATGGCCAGCAGAATGGGGATCGAAAATACTCTCCAACAGCGGCTGGCTCAAAAGACCGTCCAGGCGGGTGCCGCCGGAAAGATGCCGCTCCAAGGGGACCTCGCCGTGGATTACGATCAGGGCACCGATCTTGTTGCGGGCGAGATTGGTCGTTGCCTCGGCGATCGTGTCCACACTTGGAACCGTGGGAGTCCTGGCCCTCAGCGGCAGCCTGAATCTGCCCCACATGGCCAGGCTCTCGAAAAAACGGCGCAGATCTTCCTGAAAGATGACAACTAGGACAAAGAGTAGGATGGCGAAAAAGCCTTGAAGGACAATTGTCGTAAGATAGAGCTGAAGGAATCTCGCCAGCAGATAAACAGCCCCGAGAAGGCTGATTCCAATGAAAACAAATCGCGAGGCCCTGTCCTTGAACCAGATCAGCAATGCCGATATCATGACGGCGATGATGATGATATCGAGGATGTCCTGAATTCTTAGGCTGTAGAGGACGGTCAGCACATTATCCATGATGGGCCTCAATCTCTTTCTTGTGCCGTTTTATCAAAGCAGTTCGAAAGCGCAATCGGGGTAGATTTACTCGTTTATATAGAATATGGTAAGTCAAAGTCAAGCCAGCAGGGGGGCACGGGACTGGTGATTGTGAAATTGTGTACACCGATCGAGGGAATGAAGGCGTAGAAGGCCGGGGACCCTTTCATACGCCGGCAAGGCGCGTCATTGGAATGTTTGGACGAAGGGGATGCCATTTTCATCGGGCCGGCATGGGCCTGAATGAAGAGAGGAGGATGCCATGGAAGCCAAGGCACAGATCGGATACCGCGTCGTAGGGACTATCACGGGGGTCAAGGGGCACTGCAACGCCGGCCACAAGACAGGAGACCAATTGGAGCTAAGCGGGCACAACACGGCGGGGCTCTGCGGTTTTTTCTATCACGATATTTTTCCATACATCATCATGCTGCAGTTCGGCGGGGGGTTCCCGGCGGAATGGGGCGATCCGGACGTCGTCAACCTTGAATGCATGGACAAAATGAATGCCGTCACGATCGAACTGAAACGCATCCGGGAATGAGACGGAACTTCTGTTGCCTTCAAACGGAGCCGGGAGGCATTCGCAATATTTGGGCTCTCCGCTTGTGATGTCCCGCCCCTGTGAGAGTCAGTGACGTTTCCCTCTCAGCCGATGCCGTCATCATCGGATGCCGGGTCGCGGCGAAATCTGTCGAGAGCTTCTTTCTTTCGCTCAACCTGCTCAAAAAAAAGCGATACATCTCCGCACTCAGATGTTCTGAAAGCGGGGGTGTATCGCTCATCGGAAGGGTGCGCCGGATTTCGGCACCCCTCAAACCTTTTTGGTCCTTTTCTGCGTCTTCTTCACGGCCTTTTTCACCTTGGGAACCGGAGCTGTCTTTGTCTTTGCCTTAGGCTTTGCCTTAGGCTTGGCGGTTGCCTTGGTTGCTTTTTTCGTCACCGTCTTTTTGGGTACCGCCAGGGCTGGAGCCATTTTCCGCGCCTTGTTGGCGGCAAGCTTTCCTTTGGCCATCGGCTGTTTACAGCAAATGATCTCGGTGGCTTCACACTGACTGCCTTGATCGACGACGATGATGAGACCGCATTCCATGCAGCTGTATAAATCCCCCTGTTTCGCCTTTGCCATGTCTGACTCCTCCTTGAAGTTATTTTATCTCTGGCCCCCAGAGGCCGGCCCAGCATTTCATCGATGGGAATATTACACGGATTGTTGCCTTTATTCAAGAAATTATCCGTCACGAATGTGAGGGGATGCGAAAGATTGCGGCCTATTCTCCCGGGGCAGAGGGCGATGCTCCTTCCTGTTCTCTAGTGTTACCGGGCATTCAAACCAGCAGGGCGCCGGCAATGGCAAAGAGAAGGGCCGGCACCAGGTTTCCGACGGCGATCTTTTTTAAATCCAGCAGGTTGATGCCGATGCCCAATATCATGAGCCCGCCCGTCGCCGTCACGGCATTGAGGACCCGGGGGTCCTGCAGGAAGAGGAGCTTCGAGGCCAGCAGGGTGATGGCTCCCTGGACGGCCAGTACCGTCAGGCTCGAAAAGGCGACGCCAATTCCCAAGGAAGAAGCCAGGGCGATGGAGGCTACCCCGTCCAACAGGGATTTCAAGTAAAGCGTCGTCGGGTCTCCGATGGTTCCGTCCTGGATTGCTCCCACGATAACCATAGCCCCGGTACAATAGAGGACCGAAGCCGTCACGAAGCCCTCGACAAAGGTGGAAGAATCGGACCGGGCGCGTGACTTGAGCCACGCCCCTACTTTTTCAATCTGTCCTTCGATATCGAGCCACTCGCCCGCGATGGCGCCGAGCAGGAGACATCCTATGGTAAGGAGGATGCGTTTCCCTTCAAGGGCCATCTGGAGACCGATGAGAATGACGGCAAGGCCGAGGGCCTGCATCAGGATTGTCTTCAGACGTTGAGGCAGATAGCGGCCGACGATCATTCCGGCTGCGCTTCCGGCGATGATGGCGCCGGTGTTGACGATGGTTCCGGTCAAATCGCTTCCCTAATCCTGCAGATCGTGCTTCATTTGCTCGAATTCTTCCTTTTTGATCTCGCCCCTGGCGTAGCGCTTCTTCAGGATGTCCAGGGCGGTATCTTCCGGGGGGATTCCCAGGGGGGTTATCCTCTTTCCCCGCACCAGTGCGTAAACGACCATGCCTACGATCAGGATGAAGAGGATCCACATAAGTATCATGATCATACCTCCAAATCCGTAACCTGTCATGGAACTCCCACTGTCCCGATACCAGCAATCACCGATCCTTGCCTGAGATATAGCCGGAATCATCGCTATGATGGCGGTCAACAAACCGATCTTTTTCATAACATTTTCTTTCTCGAAGCGTCCTTGAAAAAATGCCTTCCTCAAACGATACCTGCGAGACGCAGGCCCGAGAGCGCGGACACTGCCAGGAGGGCAAGCGTTACCCGGCCGGACCATCGGTGCAATTCCCTGAAGGCCGGTCTTGCCGTCTTTTTTATCCTTCTGCTCAACTGCAGGAAACCCAGACAAATTGTGGCAATGGCCATCAGAGCCGTCGTGAGCCCGAACCGTGCGTGTAGGGTGGCGAAATGCTCTTCCCCCGAGAGGACAATCATGCCGATTGCCGCAGCGAATCCCCCGACGATCATCAGGACCGCCCCTATCTCGAGAAGCCGATGATACAGGAGCCACCAACGGCGGCGCCTGAAAATTATGGCGATTGAAGCGCCCGTCAGGGCCGATAAAAGAGCGGTTATCATGAGGCCGGCATGAAGATAAAGCGTCGGCATGGTTTCCTCCGTAACAGGCCGCCATCCGAGTTCCGGAAAGAGCGGTGGAATCATTTGGGGATGGTCAATCGGCCCGTCTTCGATCCGTAGATGTTGCAGATGACCTTTGCCTCCAGCGTGTCTCCCGCTGCGGCCTTTATCCTGTAAGTATAGGCGAAGGACGGTTTGTCGGGCTGGTTCTGATAGTCGAGAACGTTTTGCACCTTGCCGTTGACGCGGATTTCCACGCGCTCGATGTAATGGTTGTTCGGGAACGGGGAGCTGTGGACGATCTTCACCTGCAGGTTCCCGGAGGGCGGATCATAGCTCAGCGCCACCTCCTTGGGCGGATGGGCCGCAGCGACACCCGGCAGGGCGATGATGCAAAAGAGGGCGCCAATGCAGACAGCCGCCACTGCGAGGGATTGAAACCGATTTTTTCTGAGACTTTTGTTGCTCGTTCTGTGCTCCATGATCGCAGCTCCTTGGTCAAAGTTCAATCTCCTGATCCTGGTCGAGGGCGAAGCACTCGAGGGCGCTTCCCTGGTCTTTGATGATCTTCCGGCAGTCGTCGACGATGGCATCGACAGCATCGTCAGAGCGTTCCTGGTTGTGATGGAACAAGCCCAGTCTCTTCACGCGGGCCTCCAGGGCCAATCGCAGGGCATCCTTGTAAACAGAGTGTCCCCAGGTACGGGTCTTCCTGTAGTCTTTCTCGTCGTACTCCGCATCGTGAATGAGCAGATCGGCATCTTGGGAGAATTTGAGATAATCCTCGTAAAGAAGGCCTCCGGGGTGTTGGTATGATAATTCGTTGTCCGTTAGGAAAACGAAGCTCTTTCCGTCTTCGACGAAGCGGTATCCCATGCCCTGGTTGGGGTGGCTGAGAGCAATCGGGGTGACGGCCAGCGTTTTGATGGTAAAGGTTTCCGCGCAGGTTTCCTCATAGGAGATTTCGGCGCGGATGTCTTCAAAATTGACGGGAAAATTCGGGGGAGCCATCACGCGGGCGATGATGTCCTTGATGGACGCCTGGGCAAAGGGGCAGCCGTGGACGAAGATCTTCGTCTTTTTGAAATAGATCGGTTTGAAAAAGGGGAAACCCATCAGATGATCCCAGTGGGCATGGGTGAAGATCATGATGTATTCATAACGACCTTCGCTGAGGAGGTAGTTCCCAAGCCTCCGGATGCCGGAGCCGGCATCGACGATGACAATGTCGTCGTCCTTGGTCCGTATCTCTATGCAGGTCGTATCTCCACCGTACTTCAGGTATTCGCCTCCGGAAACGGGTATGGAACCCCTCGCGCCCCAGCAACGGACAATCATCGAAGCCTCCCGAAAATGAATGGATTCTAGCGTATTGAAGGTATATGTGGCATATAATAAACTTCACGGGTAAATTCAAGGGATTATTCGTCACCAAATTATTTTTCTTTCAGGGTTGAGGTTACATTTGTGTTCGCGATGATTACCTTATCGAAAAGAAAATTCAAGGGGGGGGAACATTGCATGAAAACGATCAGAGTCAAAGGGATGTCGTGCGACCACTGTGTCATGGCGGTAACAAAGGCCCTTGGGAGCGTCGAGGGCGTCAGCAATGTCCGGGTCGATTTGGCAAGCGGTGAGGCCAGCTTCGATGAGACAAAACCAGTCGATATAAACCTTGTTGCCGAGCGCATCAGGAAGGCCGGGTATGAGATCGAAGGCTGAGACCGGCAATGCAACGACCGTATCCGTGGGAGGGATGACCTGTGCGGCCTGCGTAAGAAGGGTGGAACAGGCCCTCCTGCGCCTGGAGGGCGTGACCGATGTGGGTGTAAATCTGGCGACGGGCAGAGCGACGATCGTTCACGGGAAAGTTTGGACTGGCCTTGGGGACGTAAGGCGTGTGATCGGGGAGCAGGGTTACGAATATCTCGGCGTTCCGGACGACTTGAGAGAAGATCCCGTTGCCGAGGCGAGGGAAAGGGAAATCAGGGACCTCGCCAGGAAGTTTGCCGTCGGCGCCGTTCTCAGCGTCTTGGTTTTTATGGGCTCCATGAGACACTGGTTTCCCTTTCTTGCGGACATCGGACGCCAGTCCATGCTCGTTGGGCTGTTCATCCTGACGACACCTGTCGTGTTCTGGGTCGGAAGCCGCTTCTTTGCGGGCGCCCTCAAAGCGGCCAGGCAGAAGACGACCGACATGAACACGCTTGTGGCCGTCGGCGCCTTCTCGGCCTATCTCTATTCAGCGCTGGCAACATTCTTCCCGTGGATCTTCACGAGCGCCGGTATCGTGCCCCATGCCTATTACGACGGGGCGGCGATGATCGTAACCCTGATCATCCTCGGCCGTCTGCTCGAGGCCAGGGCCAAGGGCAAAACCTCCCAGGCCATCCAGAAGCTTATGGAGCTCAAACCAAAGACAGCCCGCGTGATACGCATCGACGTAGAACGGGATATTCCAGTTGAAGCCATCATGAAGGGGGATCTGATTGTTGTGAGACCCGGGGAGAAAATCGCTACGGATGGTCTCGTCGTTACGGGTTCCTCGACGGTAGACGAATCGATGCTTACCGGAGAGAGCATGCCGGTCCTCAAGGAGGCGGGTGCCGAGGTCTTTGCCGCCACCGTCAACCAATCGGGCAGTTTTGTTTTCAGGGCTACCGGATTGGGCAGTGAAACAGCCCTGTCCCGAATCATCAAAATCGTGGAAGAGGCCCAGGGCTCGAAGGCGCCGATTCAGAGGTTGGCCGACAGGGTTGCTTCCGTCTTCGTTCCCGCCGTTTTCGCCGTCGGCATGATGACTTTTGTTGTCTGGTATCTCTTTGTGCCCGATCCGGATTTCAGCCGGGCCTTGCTGAATTTTATTTCCGTACTGGTCATCGCCTGTCCCTGCGCCCTGGGATTGGCTACGCCGACAGCGGTCATGGTGGGAACGGGTCTCGGGGCCGAGCGGGGCATCCTGATCAAGAGCGGAGAAAGTCTGGAGAATGCCTACAAACTGACGACGGTTGTCTTCGACAAGACGGGAACGCTGACAAGAGGCGAGCCCAGCGTCACCGATGTCGTCGTCGTTCCAGGCGGAAGGAGGGATCGTTTGATGCAGGTTGCCTTGTCCGTAGAGATGCTCTCCGAACATCCCCTGGCAAAATCCATCGTGGAGGAGGGACGCCGCGAGGGTTTTCAGGCAAACCCCGTGAAGGGCTTCGAAAGCCTTTCCGGGTTCGGTGCCAGGGCTGTTGTCGATGGCAGGCCCGCCCTGCTTGGAAACCTCATGCTGATGGAGCGGGAAGGCATCCTCATGAAAGGGCAGGAAGAAGCGGCCGAGCGGATGGCCGCCGACGGAAAGACCTGCGTCTTTGTCGCCTGGGGAGGCGAAATCCTGGGGATCTTCGGTCTTTCCGATGCGCCCAAGGAATCGGCCGCCCAAACCGTTTCGGCCCTGA
>JAFGIO010000212.1 GCA_016929555.1 Deltaproteobacteria bacterium
ATATACGGCAAATGGGGCGGCCATGAGGCTTTCTGCCGCCGCGTCAAGGAAGGCGGGCTTCCCGATTTCATCCCCTTCCGGAAGGAGGGGCGGTCCGCGGTATGCTTCATGGTCAGACCCGCCATGGTGGAGCAGATCGGTTTTTTCGATGAGTCCTTCGCCCCCGTGGGCATTTCCGAGGATCTGGAGTATTTTTTGAGGATGGAGCAAATCCTGATGCCCTCCTGGCTGACGGAACATCGCTATCCCAAAGGCGATAAATGGAAATGCGGCTTCTGCGGCAGGAGCGTCATCCACCATCACTGGTGCAGCACGCACCAGGGGCCGAATTTCGACGGCCGCAAGTGGGACCGGCAACGGGAGAAGAACTGGCAGGAGAAATTCGGCAGATCCAAGAAATATTTCACGAGCCTTTTTTCATGATGGAGCGGGATCTGCCATGAAAAAGATCGCCCTGGCCATGGAAAATTTCAGCCGCTACGGAGGAGGAGCCGAATCCTACGCGGTATCCCTGGCCGAAACCCTCATCGGGAATTCCTGGGAAGTACACTTCTACGGACTGCAGTGGGACGGCGAGCCAAAGGAGGCGGTGTTTCATAAGATCGATGTGCCGCGGTTCCTTCCGGCAGGGGCCAGGATCGTCGCCTTCGCGCTCAAACACCGCCGGGCAGTGAAGCGGATACCCTTCGATGTCGTTCTGGGGTTCGGCAATACGATCTCTATGAATGTCTACCAGAGCCACGGCGGCGTCCACTGGCTGTCTACCGAACGCAAGCTCTACGTGATCGGTCATCCCTTTCTCAGGGCGCTCAAGCGTCTCCTGACGCGCCTTTCGCTGAAACACCGGGCGAGGCACTGGGTGGAATCCGCTCCGTTCCGATCGTCGGCCAGACCAAAAATCGTTGCCATCTCGGACATGATCCGGGAGGATATGGCCTCGTATTTTCATGTGGATCGAAGTCAAATCGAAGTAGTATACAACGGGGTGGATACGGATCGCTACAATGCGGCGCTGCGGGACACGCGGAGGGGGCCCCTCAGACGGCAATTCGGCATCGGGGATGAGGAGGTGGTTTTTCTCATCGTCTCCTACGATCTCAGAAAAAAGGGCATCGAGCCGCTTGTCGATGCCGCGGGGTTGCTGATGGAATCGGGAGATCGCAACTTCAGGATCATCGTGGTGGGAGAGCGTCCCTATCGCCGTCTTTCAAGGAAGATCGAAACGCTCGGTCTCGGGAGGGCCGTCTTTTTCACCGGGCGGGTGACCCGCACCGACGAGTATTACGCGAACGCCGATGTATTCGTGCTTCCGACCTACTACGATGCCTGCTCGCTGGTGGTGTTCGAGGCGATGGCCTGCGGACTGCCGGTCATCACGACGGAATACAACGGTGCGGCCGGCATCCTGAGAGACGGCGTGGACGGTTATGTCCTGTCACACCCGCCCCGTCCGGAAGAGCTCGCCGGAACGATGAGGCTGATGCTGTCGGAGCAAAGGCGGCGCGAGATGTCCCTTGCCGCGTCCCGAAATATCGAGGAATATACCATCGCCCGGAATCATCAGCAGATGATGAGAATTTTTGACGAGGCTTCGAAGCCTTTGCTTTTTTGAAGGTCTTCCGCCATTTGGAAGTCCTTGGGAGCGTTTTGGTCCATTATGGAAAAGGCACCAGAAAAATGCATCCTTTGCGGGGAGGAAGAAAAGACCCTGCTGATAGAAAAGCCTCCCTGGGCGGTATACCGATGTTCCAACTGCGGACTTGGATTTCTCACACCCCGGCCTTCCAAGGAAGAGATTCAGGCGCTTTACGACCAAGAATACTGCGAGGAATACTTCGTCGAAGGGGGAAAGCCCGGCACGGCCGAGTTCAAAAAAAGGATCGGCCTGGAGTCGTCGAGGATTCGTTTTTTCAGGGGATTGAGGAAGACGGGGAGGGTGCTCGATATCGGCTGCGGCTACGGCTATTTTTTGGCGGCATGCAGGGAGAAGGGTTACGAGGTGCACGGCATCGAATTCTCCGGCTGGGCGCTGAAGCACGCGACGGAGGTTCTGGGAATTCCCGTTTCCGTGGGCAACGTCTCGGACATCGACCTTCCCGAAAACAGCTTCGATGTCATTACGATGTGGCACGCCCTGGAGCATGTGCCGGAACCGGACCGGGTGGTCAGGCACGTCAAGAGATGGTTGAAAAAAGACGGTCTTTTCATCGTGGATGTTCCGAACCATGAAGGAACGGATGCCAAGATGCAGTGGGAGGACTGGGTCGGCTGGAGTCTGCCCTACCATTACTACCACTTCACGCTCGGGACCCTGACGGAACTGTTGAAACAATGCGGATTGACGGTCATAAAGAGCAAGGATTATCACTCTGAAGTCATCAAAATGAAGTTAAAGCGTATTCCAATCATCAGCCTCTTCGCCCGTCTGATTGCAAAACGATATTCAGGCCATAGCGTTGCGGTGGTCGCGATCCTTGAAAAATAACGCAGGGTCTCTGCGAAATGGGTCCTGCGATGGAAGGGGCAGTGCATGGTGCCATGAGGTACTACCATCTCCTGAAGAATCTCTCTAACTGGTGGCTCTACCTGTTCGTCAAGTTCGGCGGCCTGAAGCGCCGAGACCCTCTCCTGTTCAGGACGCGCAGGGGTGTTTCCGTGGAGGTTCCGAGAAGGCTTCTCCAGACGTTCAAGGAGATTTTCATGGACGAGTGCTACATGCGGGGATTGGAAGCGCCTGTGCCCGAGAATCCCAACATTGTGGATATCGGGGCCAATGCCGGCTACTTCAGCCTTTTTGCGGCATCGCGCTTTCCCGGGGCGTGGATTTTCGCCTTCGAGCCGGTGCCGGCCAACTTCGCTCTCCTGGACCGCAACCGCAAGCTGAATCCCCATGTCCGGCTGAGCTGCCTTTCCGCCGCGGTTGCCGGCCGTTCGGGCGAGATCACCCTGACGCTCGATCCCGAGGACACCTTCCCGACAAGCGCCACGATCATCGGGGAGCCGGAAGCGCAGCGGAAGAACACGGTGCGGGTCGAGGCCGTTACCCTCCCGGACATCTTTGCGAAATATCGGATAGATAGACTGGATCTGCTGAAAATGGATTGCGAGGGGGCGGAGTACGAGATTCTCTACCATACGCCCGGGGACGTCCTGGCTAAAATCTGCCAGATGGCCCTGGAGGTTCACAAGGGACCGGAGCCGGGCCAGAACATCGAGGCCCTGAGCGACTATCTGGGGAAACAGGGGTTTGGCACGAGACAGCGCCCGGTGGGTATGCTATGGGCGTGGCGGAGGTAAGCGAGATATGCAGGATAAGATTCCCCTTTCCGTAGCCGTCATTACGAAAAACGAGCAGGAGAACCTACCCGGATGCCTTGACAGTGTGGCCTTTGCGCAGCAGATCGTCGTCGTGGATTCCGGCAGCAGCGACGACACCTGCCGGATCGCCTCCGATCTCGGCTGCGACGTGTTCAGCGAGGACTGGCGGGGTTTCGGCCCGCAGAAGCAATACGCCCTCGATCGATGCCGCCATGACTGGGTCCTCGTTTTGGATGCCGACGAACGCGTTCCCCAGCAGACGGCGCGGGTGATCCGGTCGCTCATCCAACAGCCCGCCAGGGATATTGCCGGGTACAGCTTTCCCCGGAAAAACTTCTTCCAGGGGCGATGGGTCCGCCACGGCGGCTGGTGGCCCGATCGGGTGACACGACTCTTTCTGCGGGAGAAGGGCCGCATGACGGATGCGGCGGTGCACGAAGCCGTTGTCGTGAACGGAACCGTGGAAGCCCTCGGATGGCCCCTCGAACATCTTACGGAAAGCGACTTCAGCGCCATCCTCCAGAAGATCGA
>JAFGIO010000213.1 GCA_016929555.1 Deltaproteobacteria bacterium
ATACGGCTTCCCTCTTTGCCGCCATCGGGACGCTGCTCGCCCTGAGATGGCGCCGGCAAACCGGAAGAGGCAGGCATATCGATATTTCGCTGCAGGAGACGGCTGCGGCAACGCTGGACCATGTCCTCGTCCGCCATCTCGACGAGGGCATTTTACCGATACGCCGGGGAAGTCTCCACTGGAATCATGAGTTCTGCTGCCTTCCCTGCCGGGACGGGTACATTTTGGTCAGTCTCTCGCGGCAGTGGGAAACCCTCGTTGAATGGCTGGACCGGGAGGGCATGGGGGAGGACCTGACGGAGGACCGCTGGCGCGACAGAGACTTCCGGATCGACCGGCTGGACCACGTGATCGATGTGATCGGCCGGTGGACGAAAACGCACGGCACCAAAGAGCTCTTTGAGCTGGGACAGTTGATGCAGTTCCCCTGGGCGCCCCTCTGCAGCCTGAAGGACGTCCTGGAAAACGAGCAGCACCGTTTCAGGGATTTCTTCGCGGCCGTCGACCAGCCCCTATCAGGCGGATCGACCGGCCTCCCGCGTCTTCCCTGGAAGACACAGTTCAGTCGGCCAATACACCGGAGCGGGTCACTTGAAGGTTGCAGGGACGACGAACGGATTCCCTGTTCGCCCCTTTCAGACGGTGAGCCGGCAAAAAAAGCGGATGCGTCTCCATCAGGTCAAGCGTTCGAATTATCGGCGCCAGTTTCCATTCTCAGCGGCCTGCGGATTCTCGATTTTACAAGGGTTCTGGCCGGACCCTTCGCCACCAGGCTGCTGGCGGATTTCGGCGCCGAGGTCATAAAAATCCAGTCGCGGCGGACGATGCAGGGCGACGAATCCTTCAGATCGGCCTACTATCGGACCTGGAACCGCAACAAGCGAAGCATCACCCTGAACATGGACCATCCCGAGGCCCGCCGGATCGCCCTCGATCTCGTTGCAAAGTGCGACGTCGTGGCGGAGAATTTCTCGCCCCGGGTGATGGCAAACTGGAATATGGATTACGATCTGCTGAAGGAGATCCGTCCGGATCTCATCATGGTCAGCCTTTCCGCCATGGGGCAGACGGGCCCCTGGCGGGATTATGTCGCCTTCGGTCCGACGATCCACGCCCTCGCCGGCCTCACCTATCTCACCTCCCCCGACGACAAGAACCCCGCGGGGCCCGGATACGCCTACGCCGACGTGGTTGCGGGGCTTTACGGAGGGCTCGCCGTTCTCTCCGCCCTCGAACACAGGACCAGGACAGGGACCGGCCAATATATCGATCTGTCCCAGTTCGAGGCCCTCTGCACGCTCCTGGGTCCCTTTCTGCTGGACGAACAGATCCATCGCCGGCAGATCCTCCCCGCCGGCAATCGGCCCGCCCACATCCGGGCCGCCCCTTACGGCTGCTATCGGTGCGCCGGCGAGGACCGCTGGTGCGTCATTGCTGTCTGCGAAGAGGAACACTGGCAGGCCCTGCGCGGGGTCATGAACCATTCCGGCTGGACGGTGGAAGACCGGTTCTCTACCTTCGAGGGGCGGCGGCTGCATTCGGGTGAACTGGATCGGCGCATCGAGACATGGACCCGCATGCAGGAGGCCGGAGCCCTGGCGCGCCGGCTCCGGGAAGCGGGCATACCGGCGGGTATCGTTCAGACGGCCGAAGAACTCGCCTCGGATCCCCAACTCGTGGAAAGGGGATTCTTCCTTCCCCTGGAGCATCCCGTCCTCGGCCGGACAATCACCGATCGCCAGCCCATCCGCTTCCGCGACGAACCGCCACCCCGCTGGAAGGCCGCTCCGCTGCCCGACGAGGACAACCGCTATGTCTATCAGGAATTGCTCGGCATGAACGAGGCCCAGCTCTCGGATCTCATGGAAAGGGGGGTCATCTTGTAACAGTTCCGAACGGGCGGACGGCCCCAAGGGACACGGCGAAATTTACTCCGGACTCTAATGACACCTCCAACCTGATACTCCTTCGATTCTCGATCGAGGAGAAGCCCATTGCACTGACGGCGGCATCGAGGGGAAAGGCGCGCATTCACCGCCCCCGCTCTCCCTTCCATGCCGCCGGCAGCTTTCTGGGGTCATTGAATGGAAACGCGATCAGGATCCATTTCGACGAGCTCAGTCCTAATTACGCCTTATTATGATCTTCGCAGGTTCAATGCCTGCCATTCAGCCCTTGGCCTCCTTCATGGCCTTGAGTTTCAAAATGACTACCGGAATCAGCCAGAAACAGACGGCGGCATAGGCCCAATCCTGCAGGTATATGAGATGCTGCTTGGCCTCCACTACTGCAGGAAGAACATTACAGATGGTCACCATCATGAACATGGGGAAATTGCATATAAGGGGGAGTTTTTGCATGATCAATCCAGCCAAAAGCGGAATGATGAAGACGAGTAGATAGACCAACACCCCCCACTGTCCTATCTGCTCGGGAATCCACCAGTTGAGATAACCAAGTAGAATCCCGACCAGGGAGCCAACCCATGCCTTCGGGGCGTCCGGCATGTTGTTATGGTATACGCCCCCGAACATCGTTATCACGACAAGTCCCACCCATGCATTGTGAAGTTTCAGCACAAGCATTCCAAACAAAAGCCACGCGATGACAACTACCAGAACAATAAAACCGATCAAATAAGCTTTCCAAAACGGCATCACCTGAACTTCCGCACTCTGTTCCTCTGTCATAAGAAATTCCCTCCTCAGATTTAATTTTTCCCTGACACCTGAAAGGCGCCCGGGTTACAGATCCCTTGGATTGGTGACTGCTTCTAATGAGTCAATACAGAGACACGGTTTACTCTATGCTCCCCTTCGCTTCCCCATTGGCATGGGAGCGATGTTTAGACCTATCGCGGACAGCTTGAAACATGGCAGGATGTAGATAGCATATACCGCTATTGCCGTCGAGATTTTTTTACATCGGAGAGACGTAAAAAAGGGACGTAAAGGAAGACCTTCGACATTCAGGCAGTCAGCGACAGAAAAGACTCTGCAGAATCCTAAGGCGCGGAAAGGCTTTGGAGCCGCGAGGTGGCTTATCGCTTTTTCCGAAGAAGGGAAGCGAGCAGCGGCCGCACGGCCTTTTCTTCCATGGGCTTCGAGAAGAAGAATCCCTGGCCCTTTCGGCAGTCGATCGTCTTGAGCTTGGTCAGCTGCTCCGCCGTCTCGATTCCCTCGGCAACCACATCGAGTCCGAGACTTTTGCCGAGCGATAGGATGGTCCCGACAATTTTCTCCTGTTCCCCGTTCGACACAAGTTTGTCGATAAACGAGCGGTCGATCTTCAGGGTATCGACGGGAAAGCTCTGGAGGTAGTTCAGCGAGGAATACCCCGTGCCGAAATCATCGATGGAGATGTGAACACCCAAAGACTTCAGCCGGAGCAGTTCGTCCACGGTCGTTTTGCTGTGATCCATAAGGATGGTTTCCGTAAGTTCCAGCTCGAGACATTCCGGCCTGATTCCCGTCTCTCCGATCACCGTCTTCACCATGTCGGCAAAACCGGGCGACCTCAATTGGACTCCCGAAATGTTGACGGCCATATGCAGGGATTCGATGCCTTCATCGTACCAGGCGCGCAACTGGGAGCAGGCCATCCGCAAAACCCACTCGCCGATGGGCACGATCAGACCGGTTTCTTCCGCAAGGGGGATGAAATCCAAAGGAAAAATGCAGCCTCGCTGGGGATGCTGCCACCGCAACAGGGCCTCCATGCCGGTGATCCTGTTGTCCTTGAGGGCAACGATCGGCTGATAATGGATTTGAAACTCTCCGCGTTCCAAGGCGGCCCGCAGATCCGTTTCGAGGTGGAGGAGCGCCACCGCCTGGAGCCGCATGGAGGGATCGAAGAGTTCGTAACGGCCCCTCCCGAGCGCCTTCGCCTGGTACATGGTAATATCCGCGTCCCGGAGAAGGTCTTCGGCGTTCGAATAGTCGGAAGATCCGAGGGCGATGCCGATGCTGGCAGTGCTGAAAACCTCTGCATCCCCTAAATAAAAAGGGCTCGTGAAGGCATGCCGTATCCTTTCCGCCAACATCCTGGCGCTTTCCACATCCCGGATGTTCTCGAAAAGCATGACGAATTCGTCTCCGCCGAGCCGGGCAGCCGTGTCGCTCTGGCGGATGAATTTCTCCAGGCGCCGCGCCGTCTCGACGAGCACGGCATCCCCAACCGCATGACCAAGGCTGTCGTTGATGACCTTGAATCGGTCCAGATCGAGAAAGAAGACGGCGCAGGTATACCCCTGAACCCGCTTTGTTCTCTTGAGGGCGTTTCCGAGGCGGTCCATGAAGAGCGCCCGGTTGGGCAGTCCGGTCAGGGCATCGTAAAAGGCGTCATGAAGCAGTTGCTCCTCGGCGCGTTTCCGGGCGCTGATATCGGTCTGGGAACCGGCCATCCGGTGTATCCTGCCCGATTGATCCCGCACCGCAATTCCCCGGGAAAGCATCCAGCGGTAATCTCCATCCTTATGAAGCATGCGGTGCTCGTTTTCAAAATGGGAGCTGAGACCGTCGATGTGCGAATTGATCTCCAGTTTCACCTGGTCCACATCCAGGGGATGGATGCGATTGAACCATTCATCGACCCCGTTGCCGATCTCATCCTCACCGAAGCCAAGCAGCCGTTTCCAGCGGGAAGAAAAGTGGAATTCCTTCGTCAAGAGATCCCAGTCCCACAGCCCGTCATTCGCGGCGAGGGAAGCCAGAGCATAGCGTTCTTCGCTTTCCTTGAGCGCCTTTTCGGTTTTTTTCCGTTCCGTGATATCCCGGATGATGCTGAGCGCCTCATCGTCACCGCTTCTGACCGTTCTGATCTCCCATTCGATGGGCTTACCTTCGAGAACCTGCCCGAATTCGAGAATCTGGACCCGCCCCGTTTTCAGGGACTCCCCAACCTGTTGCATCAACTCCCGGGCGAATTGCGCCGGCATCACTTCGTAAACCGCCGAGATCCCATCCTCGATGGGGGAGAGGCCTGCACCGAGGGCTCCCCGCGATTCAAGGACAATTCCCTCGCTCGATATGCGCATCATCGCATCCGGGATAGCGCCCAGGATCGCTCTGCTCTTCGACTCGGCTCGATAGACCTCGTCAAAGGCCCTGCTCGCGCGAAGGATGTAACGCACCCGGTAGCCCAGGATCAGCCAGTTGATCGGTTTCGTGATGAAATCCGTTGCGCCGGCCTGATAGGCCCGGTGAATCGATTCCGTATCCTCCAGACCCGTCATCATACATATGGGAAGCCTGTCTCCGCCCGGAATTTGACGCACCTTCTCGCAGACCGAAAACCCATCCATTCCGGGCATCATTACATCCAGAAGGATCAGATCGGGCTTCAGGGAGGCGAGAAGCGACAAAGCCCCTTCCCCGCTTTCGGCCTCCTCAACGGCCAAACCCTCCTTCTCGAGGGCGACACGCGCAAGGACACGTATGGCAGGATCGTCATCGACCACAAGGATGAGGGGCAATTCTGCCCGGTGTTGCGTTTTCATGAGATCAGCCCCTGTTCAGTTCTCCCTCCAGCACGGCCAATGCCCTCCCGCACTCCCTGTCGATTTGTGCGACCAGAACTTCCGCATCTTCCGGAATATCCACGCGGCTTTGCATCTCCAGATCGCGGCAGAGGCCCGAGAGCGGAAATGCCCCGAGATTGGCGCTGGCGGACTTCAGGGAGTGGGCTGCCCGGAAGAGTGCGTCCCGGTCCTCCGTCTTCGCGGCCTCCTGCATGGCCGACAGGAGAGCGGGCGCGCCGTCGATGAACATCCGAATGACCTTTTCCAAAATATGGCCCGATCCCGTCGTGTCGAGGGCGCTGATGACCTCGAGGGCCTTCATATCGACTGAAGGGCCAAGGTCAGCCGGCTCCGGCTCTGCCGTTGTTTTCTCCCTCACATCCCGGCCGGAAGGCGCGAAGGAAACGGAGTATTTCTCCATTTTCCTCTCCGTCTCCCGGCCCGATCCGTTTAACGGCTGGGATCCCGAAAGCAGCCAGCGGGCGAGAACCGCGCACAATTCATCGGACCGGTAGGGCTTGCTCAGGTAATCGTCCATTCCAGCCTGGAGACACCGTTCCCGGTCTCCATCCATTGCATGGGCCGTGAGAGCCACGATGGGAATTCGAAAGCCATTTCCGCGGGCTCTCTCCCACTGCCGGATTGCCTGCGTTGCCTTGTATCCGTCCATTTCCGGCATCTGGCAGTCCATCAGCACGAGATCATACCGCCCATGGGCAAGGGCCTCGAGGGCATCACGACCGTTGGCCGCCACTTCGGCGCTGCAGCCGTAATATTCCAGCATCGCACGGCTTACCGCCTGGTTTACCTTGTTGTCCTCCACCAGAAGGATGCTGAATGACGAGAGGCATTCCTTTTTCTCAACGTCGTCAATGGCCTCCCCTTCCTTCTCCGGCGTGGACCGATCGACCAGCGAGACAAGGAGGTTGTAAAGCTGAGATTGCCGCAAAGGCTTGCGCAGGCAGGCCAGGACCCCTAGATCCCTTGTCTTCTCCCGGGATTCTCCGTTCAAGGTCATCAGAATGATCTCCGTTCCGGAAATCCTGGCATCCTCCCTGACCGCCCGGACCAGATCCAGGCCGTCCATTCCCGAGATCTCTGTATCGACAACGGCCACATGGTATGCCTTGCCGCATTCGGCGGCATCCGCAAGCATCCCGATCGCCTCAAGGCCGCCGGCAACTCCGTCGTTGACGATCTCCCAACCCTCGAGCTGCCTGAGCAGAATCTCCCTCGTCGCCTCCACGCTCGAGACGACCAGCACCTTGAGTGCCTGCAACGACACAGTGAAAGATCCAGCCGAGGACACATCGGAATCCTTCCTTTCGAGCCAGGCCGTAAACCAGAACGTGGAGCCTTCACCGGGAGCGCTTCTGACGTCGATTGATCCCCCCATGAGCTGCACCAACTGCCGGGCGATCGCCAGTCCCAGCCCCGTTCCTCCGTATTTGCGCGTCATGGAACCGTCCGCCTGCGAAAAAGCGTTGAATATCTTCGGAAGCGATTCGGGATCTATTCCCACACCCGTGTCGGTTACCTCAAAGCGCAAAAGAACCGACTGCCCTCGTTCCTCCTCCAAGGATACCCTTACCGTCACAGAACCTTTCTTTGTAAACTTGAGGGCATTCCCCAATAAATTGGACAGAATCTGCCGCAACCGCACCGGATCGCCGCGCAACACCGAAGGAACCTTTGCTTCGATGTGACCTCCCAGATCGATTCCCTTGCTCCTCGCCTGCTCCCCGAAGAAATCAAGTTCCTCCTCCACCAGGCGCTGCAGGTCGAGTTCTGTCACGGCCATCTCGAGCTTGCCTGCCTCGATCTTCGAAAAATCGAGGATATCGTTGATCAGCTGCAAAAGCGTCTCTCCCGATATGAGCGCCATATCCACATACTCGCGCTGTCGCTCCGTCAGTTCATCGCCATGCAGAAGTTCGAGAAACCCCAAGACCCCGTTCATCGGCGTCCGGATTTCGTGACTCATGTTGGCCAGGAACTGCGACTTCGCCCGGCTGGCCGACTCCGCAGATTCCTTCGCCACCCGCAGCTCCGCAACGACCTTGGCGAGATCTTTATTCGTCGCCGACAGTTCCGCCGTCCGCAGGGAGATCTGCTCCTCGAGATGCTCCCTGTGCTTCTGCAGTTGCTCATCGCGCAGATCGATTTCGGAGAGCATCTCGTCGAAACCTTTCATGAGCGTGCCGATTTCATCGGCGCTTTGCCGCTTCACGCGGAAAGCGTAATCCTTGGTATCCGAGACCTGTTTCATTGCCTGTGCAAGATAGAGAATCGGACCCGATATGACATGCTGCAGCCTCAAAGAAACGAGATAGGCGACAAAGGACACGAGAATCATCACGAGCCCGCCGATCGCCAGATTCCAGAGGAGCCGGCTGTACATCTCCCCCAAATCCGAATTGACGTAAATCGATCCGAGCAGATCCCTTTCCAGGGTTATCCTACGGGACACCTCGAGCCGGTTGCTTGTGAAACGCTCGCGATCCTGTGCGCCCCCGATATGGACCATGTGGGAGCAGGGATCGGATCCGTCAATGACCGCGCCGGGCCGGGGACCGCCCTTCCGATAAGCCGCCAGGAGCTGTCCCTCGCGATTGAAGACACAGGCCGACACAATATGCGATTCCGATCGGAGCGCCCTGAGCGTCTCCTCGGCCGATTGCCTGTCGTTAAAGGTGAGGGGTGCCACGATGTTGTGCCCCGTGACCTTGGCCAGGGCATCCATCTTTGCCACCATCGCACCCCGAAAGGAGAAAAGTTCGTAAGCGATGAACAGGGTGGTGGCGATAAAGAGCGCCGCACAACAGGTGATCATAATGATGCTTGTCAGCTTGCTTCTGATGGAAATATCGCTCAGGGCCCGCATCAACGTTCCTCTCTCCCGTCCCCTTCCTTTACGATCTTCGCAAGTTTCAACAGTTGGGAACTGATCTTCAACCCCGCCTTCTCGGCAGCTTCAACGTTGATTTCGAAGGACACCTTTTTCTGCGTCAAGATGAAGTTGATGATTCCGCCCGCCGAGGCAAAGGACTTCATATCCCCGATGGTCAGCACGCCCGCTTTTATCCCTTTCAGGATGGCTCTCATCCGCTCCCGTTCCGATCTGCAAAGGTAGAGGACCTGGCAGCGGTCTGCTTCTCCAGGCCTGTCTATCCGCCTTACCGAGAAGATTCTTCCCTGGGCGCTCTTCCCATTGAGCCCCTCGAGGGCGTCCCCGAGCTCGTCCCTGCCGAGAATGCAGAGCGATATTGAAGCGCCCGCCTTTTCCAAAAAGGCATCGGCCGGCCACTGGACGAATTTGACGAAATTATAAATGAAGGCGGCCTTTACCTGGTACTCGGTGGTATCCGCCAATCTTGAGAGAGATGCCGTCGGTTCTGCAAGCGTCGCGCAGAGAACCAGCATCACCGTAGCGCCCAAAGCGGCAAATCTTCTCATAACGTCTCTACATCCCTGTATACATCGGAAAAGACTCTTCGCCGTCAGAACTTCCAGAGGACCTTTCCGTATACGCTGCGCGGGACCTTGGCGGCCGCGGTAAAAGCGCCCATCTGGGAGAATTCCTGGTGCTCGTTCTCAAGCAGGTTCTGCCCTACCAACGAGAGCTCCACATTCGGATTCGGTTTCCAGCCGATACGGAGATCGAGGGTGGTATAGCCGGAAAGGTCCAGACTCTTGATGCGGTCCGCATAACGCACCCAGGCATCGAATTCGACATCTTTCATCAGCTCGAAGGCACTGCGCAGTGATATTTGGTTTTGAGGACTTCTCCCGTCGGGATTCTCCAGGGCCATGAGACTTCCCTCGTCCACTTCGAGAGCGACGTACAGGTAGGTATAGGCCGCCTGCAGACGCCATCGCGGCACTACCCGCCAGTCGGCGGCCAGCTCAATTCCATAGGTCTTTCCGTGCATGCCGTTGTCGCCCTTTATGGGTATTACCATATGCGGCGTCGGCGTGAGCACCATTTCGGCCGTGCCGATGTGTCCGGCAATCATGTGGGCGTACACATGATAAAAAGCCGCCGCATCGAGAGATATCCGTTCAACAGGGTGGAAACGGTAGCCGAGCTCGCAGGCGGCGAGCTCCTCCGCCTGGAGGTCCCTCGTGCCGACGAGGCTGAGCGCGGCGGGCAGCGGAGAGGGATTTGCCGCCGTGAAGGGAGGAATCACGGTCTCGGGAATCGTTCCGTAGGTCTCACCCCAACTCGGCGTCCGGACTCCCCTGGAAACGGCACCCCAGAAGGTATGCTCCGCATGGGGCATCCAGAGGAATCTCCCGCTGGGCTGTATTTCAAAGCCGGTATAATCGTTATGCTCGAATTTGGAACCCAGGATCAGATGAAGCTTGTCTTCAAACACCAGGATGTCGTCCTGGACGAAACCGCTGAACAGTTGATCCCCCTTCGCGTAGGGATCAAGGACAATCAGGGCGTTTGGCTCGGTGGAAAATACGCCCCTCGTATGACGGTAACCGAGTCCCCAGACGATCTCCTGCCGGCTGCCGAGGGCGAACCGGTGCTGGAAATCGATATCCAAGGTGTTCCGCTTCTCCCGGTTGTCCTGTGCCCTTCTGTCCATCCAATCATAGTAAACCTGTAGAGAAAGGTCGGAGGTTGTCGAGAATGTGTGCCGCCACCGGGCGAGAAGGTTCGCTGTCTTCGAATCTTCACCGCTGAAGGTCTGTCTGTAGGGCGGCGTGAGGATCGGAGAATCCGTTGCCTCATCGCTTCGCGCCTGCGAAACGTCTCCCTGGATCGTCAGGGTGTTGTCCGGGAATAACTCCGAATCCATTCTGAATCCGCCCCGGCCGGAACCCCAGGCGTCGGAGGCATCGTCACCGGCCGGATTTTTGAACGGTCCCCGGTCGCAATACTGTCCATAGGCCCGCAGGTAGGTCCCTTCTCCGGTCTTCAAGCCGTAGCGGACGCTCCCGAATCCCCTCTCCTGTGTCCCTGCACCGGCCGTCAGAAGTCCGCCCCGGGTATCCTCCGCCTTCTTCGTGATGATGTTAATCACCCCGTTTACCGCATTGGCACCCCAGAGCGTTGCTCCCGGACCTCTGATCACCTCGATACGATCGATGTTTTCCAGCATCGTATCCTGCAGATTCCAGTAGGCACCGGCAAAGAGCGGCTGGTAAACGCTTCGGCCGTCCATCAGGACAAGGAGCTTGTTGGCCAGAAAGCTGTTGAATCCCCGAGATGAAACGGCCCATTTGCTCGCATTGATGCGCGCCACCTCTATTCCCGGCGCCATCCGAAGCGCCTCGGGAATGCTGGTGACACCGGAACGGCGGATGTCCTCCTGGGTGATGACGAAAACCGCCGCTGCCGCATCGGACACCTTTTGCGCCTTCTTCGATACCGACGTGACCTCGATCTGCATCAAGTCTTCGATGCTGAGCTCCGTCAGGTCATCCACATCCTCTCCGGCGAAGGAAGGAGACGCACCGCAGAGTATCATGAGAAAGAGCAGCAATATAACAGCCAAGGTCCTCTTTGTGCCTTTATCCACGGGACCGTACCTCCACATTTCTATTACAAAGGGCCGTTAGATTTCCGAATCGTCATCTCCTTGGAACAGTCATCGGAAACCGCGAAAGTGCTGCCTGCATTCACTGAATGTCCTAACCCCCGGGACAACCTCTTGGGAAGAAGGGATCACCGACTTCAGGACATCACGTCTCTCGCCGCACAATGCAAGTTTTGAACCATGTGCGCTTCATAGGGACGGATCGTGAGCGATGCACAGACACCGCATTGATTGCGCTACGGACCTATGCGGGAAGAACCCAACGGCGGCATCCGGTTTCCCTCCCCTGCTACCCTTTTTGAAGACCTTTCCCCGAGAAGGAATGTCAAAAAACCGACAGGATCTCCCCGAATCAGGCGCACTCCTGCGCCCTTTTTCATCCCCTGCTCCCTATCGGCAATCGACCCGATGATCTTTATCTGTGTTCTAGGAAAGGAAGGCCCCTTCTATCGGATGGTTTTTTACAGACAGGTGGTTGCGAGGAGGTTTTGTGGCGTCAAAATGCATAGGTCGGGCTCGATATGTCGAAGCGCCGTCGCGAGGATACTTTGGTTGCACCGGCAGCAGCCTTACCGGTTCCACCATGCCGCCATGCGCGAGAACTCGTCCGCCCAGTTTCGGGAAAGGCGGCTGTCGAGGAAGAGGGCAAAGAGGCGGTCCATCGTCTCGACGGCCAACTCCACCAGATAGATCCGCTCCAGGATGCGGCCGCCCAGGTCGTTCGAATCGTCATCCCCCCTGCCTGTCTCAGGCAATTGAAGCGATTGGAAGGAAAATCTGTCCGCCTTGAAGGTAAACTCCCACTTCTGGGAATCCCGCTCCAGGATGATTCTCGCCTCCCTGATCCGTTTGCCCTGCCTGAGGGCTGCCTTCCCTTCCTGCAAGCCCGCGTGCAGCCCCTGGCAGATGACGGAATCCAAGAAATTGCCTTCCCCCGACTTCAGGACGAGCCGACGGGCGAAGGTCACTCCCAAATCCCCGAGGCCGGCAACCGCAACGGCTCCGCCTCCCTCATCGCTCTTGAACCACAGCCAGGTGAGAAATTCCCCGCCAAGGGTCGACACCTCGAAGGCTTCCCGCCGTTGCGCTTCGAAAATCCGATCTGCCGTTGAAGCGTCCAGATAGGGCGACTCCCAAGGATGCAGGGACACCGGCACCATTTGAAAGCTTTCCTTGAATACATCCTGAAAATCCTGGATGGCCTTTTCCGACAGCGAACAAAAAAGCATCGTACCTGAAGATCTGGCCCAGCAAAGGTCGTGAAATGACGGGACGGGCTGTATTTTTCCCATCAGTTCGATTTGCAGCGCATCCCGGATTTCTTCCCTCTGGTCCCGGTGGATCTTACGGATCCCTTTTTCTTCTCGATAGGCCTTTTCCCGCTCCATGATTTTCACCTTGAACAGGGAGGGAGGGATGACCTTTCGGTCGATTCGCAGAGAAAAGATCAGGTAGTCGCCGATGGCGTACTCCATCCGGTCGAAGGAACTGTCGAGAATGTTCTCCGGATTCGTCCAGCCCGTGATCTTCTCCCGGGAGGACAAAGGACGGTTGTGAAAGGCGAATTTCTTGAGATTTTCGTCGATATATTTGGAAGTGAGTTGCTGTGCTTCCCCCTCTATCCGGTAGCGGGAAAAGGTGAGGTTTCCTTTCAACAGGCCCATGATCGATCCTCCCTGAATGATGTGAGGCGGACCCTATCCCGATGAAAGCAGCTTTGTCAAGATGTCCTTTGTTTGAAGATCCCGCCCCGCGGGCATCAAAACTCCCCGAACTGGAAGAACTCGCCGTCGAGGACCGTAGCGAGTACTTCGATGCCGCCGATCTTTTCGGGGGGAACCTGCAAGGGGTCCTCGTCGAGAACGACAAGGTCCGCCCGCTTTCCCGGTTTTATGGAGCCTGTATCCTTTTCCGCGAATCCGGCCTCCGCCGCCCCGATCGTATAGAGGGCAAGGGCCTCCTGCGGCGTGATCGCCTCTTTGGCCGTGACGGCTTTCCCTCTTTCGGAGCGGCGGTTCACGGCGGCTCCGATGCCGACCAGGGGACTCGCCGGGACGATGGGGCTGTCCGAACTGCCCGCAACCTTCACACCATTGGCCTGCAGCGTTTTCAAAGGGTAGAGCCAAGGGAGCTGGTTGTCGGGAACCGTTTCGAGATACCGATCGCCGTGGTAATAGACAAAGGGGGGCTGGGTGACGACAAGAACACCCGCAGCGGCAATACGCGCCGCCAGCTCAGGCGGACAGACGGAGCAGTGCTCGATGCGGTGCCGGCAGTCCTTCCCGGGGATCTTTCTCTGGGCGGCCTCGATGGCTTCAAGGGCGGCCTCGATAGCCCCTTCCTCCACGGCGTGGATGGCTACCCGATTGCCCCGGCGGTGAACATCGTGCACCAGAGCGCAAAGGGTTTTGATGTCGGGGTGAAGGCGGCCCGTGGCCTCGGTGAGAACGATTTTGACGCCGCCGAAGTTCAAACGACGATCTCCCCCTTCCTCCCGAAGGCTCCCCTCGAACTGCCCATCGCAAAAGGCCTCGATCCCGGACATCATCGAGATGCGGGAACGGAACCTTCCCGCCGATTGCCAGCAGCGGAAAAGCTCCCAGCGATCCAAATCGTTGCGGGAAGAGGCATCCTGAACGGAAGTGATTCCCAAGGCGAGGAGGGCCTTTCCCGCCCGTTCGGCAGCTTCCTCCATCATGGCGGTCCCGATCCCCGGAACGCGGCGGGCGAGCCAGGACCCCATCTCGAAAAGAACGCCCGTCGGCTCGCCCGTTTCCAAATCCCGTTCGATCCACCCGCCCTCCGGATCGGGAGATTCGATCGTGATTCCAAGGTGCCGCAGGGCCGCACTGTTGAGGACATGGGCGTGGCCCGTGGCGTGGGTCAGCTTGACGAAATGATCCGGTGCCGCCCCGTCCAGGTCCCGGCGGCCGGGGTGACGCTTCTCCCTCAGATGGAATTCATGGTAGCCCCGGCATTGGATCCACGTTCCGAAGGGACGCTTCCGGGCCTCTTCCCGGAGAATTCTCCGAATGCCTTCGATGGAATCGACGCCGCTGCGGTGCCCCAGATCGGGCTCCATCAGGCTCTCGGCAAAGGCGTGAAGGTGGATATGGGCATCGATGAATCCGGGCAGGACGGTTCGTCCCCGGCAATCCAGAATTCGGAATCCCGACCATTCGAGGAGCTGCCTGTCGTCGGTACGCCCGACACTCTCTATTCGCCCCCCCCGGATCGCCACGGATTCGCTCCGGGGGCAGGCGGGATCCATCGTGATCACCCGGGCATTGATCAGGGCCAGAGCCGGTAGAGCTTCAATCATCCGGAAATCTCCCCACCCCCGTCACAAAACGACAAGTCGGGATTTTCATTGGA
>JAFGIO010000033.1 GCA_016929555.1 Deltaproteobacteria bacterium
GTAAACCAGGCGAAGTGGAGAAGGTGGCTGGGCCGAATCGCTGACAGCAAGGAATCCATTTGCACTGCGTCCAGCAGATCCACTTGGTACCAATGTAGCCCTTCTGGCGATTCGCTCGGCACGGCCATATCCACGGCGTACACCTCAAAGCCGTTGGCAAGAAGAAGGGGTAGGGCGTGACGACCGATAAAACCTGCTGCCCCGGTTACCAGAACGCGTATTGTTGCGTCTTTATCGATCATTGCAGGGCCGGATCGCATCTTTTACGGGATCACCTGCATCCTCGGCATGGGCACGACGAATTTTCCTGCCCAGGCACGGATATAGTCCAGTTGCGCCATAATCTCCTCCTTGATGTTCCAGGGTAGAATCAGGATGAACTCGGGTTGTAGCCGACGGATTTCCGCTTCGCTGACCACTTCGATATGGCTGCCGGGTAGATACTTCCCCTGCTTGTGGGGAGAGATATCGACCACAAAGGGAATCAGGTCTTTTCGAATGCCGCAGTAATTGAGGAGGGTATTTCCCTTGGCCGCCGCACCGTAAGCCGCCACTTTGCGTCCGGCCTCCCGTTGTTCGATCAGGAATTCGAGCAGGTCGTACTTGATCCGATCTGCCCGGTTTTGGAAATCCTCATAATAGGCAATCGTTTTCAGGCCTTTCGAGAGCTCCCTTTCCAAGTGTGCAGCGACGCTTTCCGAAATGCTTCTCGCGGAATCCTCGCTGTGCCGTGCAAAGATCCGAAGCGATCCGCCCTGCGTCGGGAGATCCTCCACATCGAACAATTCCAGACCATGGTGCCGGAAGATTAACTGCACGGTCATGAAGGAAAGGTATGAGAAGTGTTCGTGATAAATCATGTCAAATAGACAGTCGTCCACAAGCTGCATTAGATGGGGAAACTCCATCGTGATGACGCCCTGCGACTTCAGAACGATTTTGAGTCCCGCCACAAAATCATGCAGGTCCGGCACATGGGCGAGGACATTGTTGCCGATCAGCAGGTCCGCTTTCTTTCCTTGGGCGACCAGGCGGTGCGCCAGTTTCCTGCCGAAAAACTCGCCGAGGGTTTCAATGCCCTTTTGCCTCGCCACGGCGGCCGTGCCTTCGGCCGGCTCGATCCCCAGGGTCGGAATCCCCTTTTCCTGAAAATATTGCAGGAGATAGCCGTCGTTGGAAGCAATCTCGACGATCTGGCTGTTCCGGTCGTAGCCGAACCTGTCGATCATCGTGTCCACATAGTTTTTTGCGTGCTGCAGCCAGGTGGTCGAAAAGGAAGAATAGTAGACGTATTGTGCACTGAAGATGTCTTGAGATTTTTTGTATTCGTCGATCTGCACCAGGAAACAGTCATCACAGACGAAAAGTTTGAGCGGGTAGAAAACCTCAGGTTCGTTCAACTGCTCCCTGGTCAGGAAAGCATTGGAAGGAGGGGCATTTACAAGATTGATCAACTCGTGGGTCAGGGGTTTTCCGCAGAAACGGCAGTTCATGGGACAATCCCTTTGAAATGGCCATCCAGCAAAGGATAGCTGCAATCCTTGGTGGAGATGCCGACGGGAGGCAGGGGCCAGCGGATCGCGACGGCAGGATCGTCGAATCGCAATCCCCGCTCATGTTCCGGGCTGTAAAAGGCGGAATGGTGGTAAATCAGCTCTGCCTTGCCGGTAAGGGTCTGAAATCCGTGGGCGAATCCCTCGGGGATATAGACCATGCGCATGTTGTCCTTTGACAGCTCTACCCCGTGCCATTTCAGGAAGGTGGAAGAATCCGACCGTAGATCCACCATGACGTCGAAGACCGCACCCTGAACGCAACGGATGATCTTGATTTCACCGGCCGGCGGGCGCTGGTAATGCATTCCCCGGATCGTTCCCCTTTGCCTGGTCAGGGAATGGTTGATCTGGACGATCTGCCCCTCGAAGCCGATGGCGGCAAACTCCTTCAGGCAAAAGGTTCGGGCAAAAAGACCCCTTTCGTCCCGGAACGGTTCCAGCTCGACGGTATAGGCTCCGGCTAAGGGCGCTTCAACGAATCTCATCCTTCTGTCCAGCACAGACGGCGGCTTCGGGCGTCAGCGATATAACGGTCGAGTTCCTCGAGACTTTGTATTTTATTGGATTCGTAATAGGTCCTGTACCATGTCACCGTTTTCTCGACGGCGGTCCTTGCATCCCAAGTGGGCCTCCAGTGTAATTTCATCCGTGCCTTCGAACAGTCGAGCCTGAGGATGCCCGCCTCGTGCAGCGGATGGGGGGGCGTTTCGCCTGTCTGACAGTCCATTTCAGGCCAGGCCTTTTTGATCTGATCGACAATGTCGCCCACTGTGATATTTTCAGCATTGGAGGGGCCGAAATTCCAGGCTTCGGCAAATTCTGTACGACCTTCCAGCAGTTTCTGTCCGAGAAGGAGGTATCCGGAGAGCGGTTCGAGGACGTGCTGCCAGGGTCGGACGGCCTGCGGGTTCCTGATCGTAACCTTTTCACGGCGGCTTACGGCGCGCATCATGTCCGGGATCAGACGGTCCTCGCCCCAATCGCCGCCCCCGATGACGTTTCCCGCCCTCCCGCTCGCCAGCAGTGTCTCGTGGGCACTGCCATAGGTTTGGGGATTGAAAAAGGCGTTGCGCCATGAGCTTGTGATGAGTTCCGAAC
>JAFGIO010000214.1 GCA_016929555.1 Deltaproteobacteria bacterium
ACGATTGGACATTCTCGGACAGAGTGAGCGCTTGTATGCCCTTGTTTCCCGTTTGTCAAGGGGCGGAAATCGTAGGTACTGACGGCGTCAGTTCGATGGCATACTTGGGGACGAAAGGAATATCCGTTACGGAAGCGCCTTCGATACGATCGACACGGTACGCGCGATGTTCGCCGCTGTCATGACGGATCGCATGCAGAAGGAGATGGCCGTCCTTTGTGCGTCGCAGGGAATAAGGCTCGATCCGTCTTTGCGATCTTTGGTATGCCAAATCGACGCAGAGATGATTGGCCGCGGCAAAACGGATCATCTCCAGGGGAACCTTTTGATCCCAGGACTGTGCCCAGGAAGGAGGGCGCCAGGCGGAATCTTCACCGGCCTGTACAGGGTAAGGCATGGCGGGGATCTTTATGTCCTCTCCCGATAACCAGGCAAAAACCTGGGGCAGTTCCCGCCAGAACTGATCGAAGGGCGGTAGGACCGGCAACTGATGGGCAAGCATGTTTGCCCATTCCGCTTCCAGTTCAACACGTTCCGGTTTGTTTTCCAAGACCGCCGCGGTGGGAACTGCTATCCCTTTGAAGCGGCATTTTGATTCCAGTGTTTCTCTTACCAGCGAGCGATCAGGATTGATATCGCTATGACGGTACAAATGAATGACATCGTAAAGATCTCGAGGCCTCTCCCGTTCCGCCAGCGCCCGTATTTTTTCCGCAAAAAGTTCTTCATAGGCATAACAAAGCGCTTGAATGCCCTCCGGCGGAGAATCCGAGTAGGGGTGATGAACGCCGCGGACGATGGGTTCGAGAACCAATGCCTCGTCATCGGTAATATCCAACTTGATGCGGGGAAGCGAGCCCCGTTGCTGCATGGGGCCGCGGTACTCGATTCTTCCTTCGACGGAATGATGCCCTCTGGGATTTTCATACACCTCAAAGCGGAACGTCTCTTTGGGGATTTCGATACCGCATCGATCGTACACCCATGCGGAAATTTCGGTGAACATCTCCGTGAGGAAAGCTTCCCCGATATGCCCTGGATCGGTAACGGTGAAATCAAGATCCTCCGAGAAACGGTAAGTCTCGAAGAAACACTTCTTCAAGCAGGTACCGCCTTTGAACACCCATTGCATTGCCAGGGCGTCATGGTTGAATATACCGGCGATCAGCCAGCCGAGAACGTAGTCTTTCTCGATGATATCGGGCCGCAAGCCGAATTCACGTGAGAAAGCCATGACCTCCTGTTTACCGATCAATGGTCTTCTCCTTTGCCCACCGGGCGGGAACCCATAATCGCCATGCCGTGATCAAACGATCCGCCGCCATGGCGGGATCGACCTTGACATTCCCCTGGGTCAGGCGGGATCGGCATGCGGAAATTAAATCCTCTTCCCCCGGCGCGAACCGCGAAGCCAGAAATCCCAGCCGCTTGAACACCGCGCCGTTTCCAAGTTTATCTCCGTACTTGATCAATAATGAGACATCCTTGTTTTTTGACGTCAGGTAATTCCGGAACATGTCGGCGACGGGGCGCAGCCCGCCGCCCAAAGCCGGATCGTTCAACATGTCCAGAACCGTCCGTGTCGGATCGGACACATTGACCTTGACCTGGCCTCGCCACACAGTGTTCATGCCGAAGAGGGCCTTTTCCGGAACGGTACGAATCAGGAAGTTGCTCCCCTTGATGATGGGTTTTCGGTTCCGGGGCTTGAGGGTGGTCATGACCATAATCGTGCGGAAGATCTGCTCCGTCAGTTCCCAGTATTCGGCGGCGCTCCAGCCGCCGATATAGCCGGGCGAAAAGAGGCGATCTGCAATAATCCAGGGGTCTTCAAGGGCGATGTCTGTTGAAGGAGACTCCAAAGGGACTGGGACATAAAGACCCTGCCGGACGCGGGACACCCATCCCTGCTGCGTCCAGCGGGACAACACCTTTGCGGCCATGTCGGCGGGCAGTTGCAGAATCTTCGCAACCTCGCCAACCGAGAAGGTTCCTTTGGTATCGCGAATCACCTTCGCGAGCCGGTTTCGAGAATCTCTTCCTAAACCTGAAATGGTCTGCATAAGTACACCCTAAGCGTATCAATTCACCTTTGGCGCGAATTATAGCACATGAAATGTACTTTATGGTAATGAATTTGGGGCCTCACGATACCCCGAGAATCCATCCCTCTATGCTCGCATCTCTTCGTTCGCCGAGGGTAAGCGGTGGATCAAAAAATCGAGGAAGATAATTGAGATAATCCGTCTCCTGGAGCCAGCGGCAGGTTGCGTAGGCATCCTGCTGGTCGCCTGTGCGTCCTTCAACTGGATATCGACGACGAAACAGCGCCGGATAGATTTCCGCCACAACATGACATCCATCACGCGGCATCCAGCCATCAAAGGGCCAGAAATGCAAGGGTGAACCCTGCGCCCTCCGTAAGCGCCGAAGCCAGGGTATTCCCGCGTGCGTCGATTTTGCGACCTGGCCTTGAACGTCAAACCGAAAAACGGATTGGGTGCCCGGCGCATGTCTCTCGGTGACGCGGAGCCATGTGCTGTTGCCTTGCCGTTCCGATCCGTTTCCGCAAAGACCGTCGCGGATGAAGTCCACGTATGTATGCGGCGCGTCCGTGGGCCAGTGCCGACAAAAGTCGTCGAGGAAAAGATCCCAATTCCGTTCGAGTTTATATTTCATGAAGTACGCGGCAGGGAAGGAAAAGCCATGATCAATGCCGACAATGGTTCGGGGTGTTTCCTGAAGGATTGCCATCAGCCACTCGGCCAGACCGCAACGCGTCCAGTATTTGCGCGGGCTGGGCGGCGGGTCTTCTTCTCGGGGTCCGCCATCCTTATCAGTGATATAGACGCGGATGCCTGGCAGGCTTGCCTCCGGGGTTTCGGCGCCTGAGTAGTCGATGCCAATATAACGATCGAACATATTCATGCGTTCCTCTTTCTCCGCGGGTTTGTATTACGTGCTTTCGTAACGGTTGTATCAGTATTTCTCAATGCGAGAATGCGTTCGAGCAGGACTGAGGCCGGTTCGTCGTTGGGATCCTGAGGAACGAGTTCACCACGGAAGGCCTTGGCAAGGATTGATTGGGTGAGTTTATCGATGTGGGCTTTTGCCTTCATATAGCGTTCTTCAATCCGGTCGGCGATCTTGAAAAGGGCTTCTACGCGGTGGACGATTTCGTGTCGCTCAGCTAAAGACGGAAGCAGCAAAGGCAACTCAAATAGGTGTCTGTGGACAATCTATAGATCATGGATCATCTTTGCCGTTTCTCAGTTACCGCAACCCGATGAGCTTTCGGGCCACCACGATTCTCTGGATCTCGTTCGTTCCCTCGTAGATCTGGCAGATCTTGGCGTCGCGCATGTGGCGCTCCGCCGGATACTCCTTGATGTAACCGTAGCCGCCCATGATCTGGACCCCTTCGATCGCCGCCCGCATGGCGACATCGGAGGCGTAGTATTTGGCCATGGCCGCCTCCTTCTCGAAGTCGAGGCCGTTGTCTTCGAGCCAGGCCGCCCGCAGCAGCATCAACTCCGCCGCGTCGAGTTCGGTCGCCATGTCGGCGAGCTTGAACTGGATCGCCTGGAAGGTGGTGATCGGTTTTCCGAACTGGATGCGCTGGCGGGCAAAGCAGAGGGCGTCCTCGAGCGCGGCGCGGCCGATCCCGCAGGCCTGCGCGCCGATGCCGATCCGTCCCGCATCGAGCCCGGAGAGCATTTGTTTGAACCCTTGTCCCGGCTGGCCGAGAAGGTTTTCCGCTGGCACCTCGGCGTCCTCGAAGACGAGCTCCGCCGTGCCGGAGGCGAGGATGCCCATCTTCTCCTCCACCTTGCCGACGTGGAATCCCGGTGTCTCCTTCAGATCGACGATCAGGTTGATGATCCCCTTGTATCCGGCGGCTGGGTCGGTCGTGGCCGCCAGCACGCAGTAGCGGGCGACGTTGCCGTTCGTGATGAAGGTCTTGACCCCATTGACGATGTAGCGGTCGCCCTTGAGTTCCGCCCGGCACCTGAGCGACGCCGCGTCGGAGCCGGCGCACGATTCCGTGAGCGCATAGCACCCCTCCACCTTGCCGCCCGCCACCGGGGCGAGGAACTTTCGCTTCTGCTCGTCCGTGCCGAAGGTGTTGACCGGATAGCCGTAGAGGCTGTTGTTGACCGAGGTGATGACGCCGCAGCTTGCGCAGGCCTTGGAGATCTCGATCAGGGCCATGACGTAGGTGACGGTGTCCATGCCGGCGCCGTCGTATTCGCAGGAGACGGCGACCCCCATGAGCCCCATCTCGCCCAACTG
>JAFGIO010000006.1 GCA_016929555.1 Deltaproteobacteria bacterium
AGCCGAAAGGCTGAGAGAAGCGGCGGTTGTTGTGGGAGTTCCCGGCGTCGCGGGCGCCTCCCCGCCTCCCCCGGTGCCGCAGCCCGACACCATGAACGGGATAAAAAAGCACAGGAACAACCATGCAAAAAGTGCCTTCCGATGACCCATCGCTTGCTCCCCTTTCCATAAACTGTCAAATGCAAGACCCCGATCACCGGAATGGGGCCTACGATAGAGAGATAACGCCTTGTTTCTTTGTCGCGACATTGAACGCATCCTTATTCCCTTAACCCGTCTTGGCGATAGTGGGTGTTACGAAGATGAGGATTTCCCTCGTTTCCTTCGTTTTCGTTTCGTACTTGAAGAGCCACCCCAGCACCGGAATCTTGGAGAGCCAGGGGACGCCCGACTCGCTGCTGCTTTCCGTCGTTTTGTAGATGCCGCCCACGACGATGGTGTCGCCGTTGTTGATCACGACCCTGGAATCGAGATTGCTCGCGACCAGAGGCGGATTCTCGTTGTTCGTGTTGGTTTTCCCCCAGTCGGCGTATTTGTTTTCCGTCTGGATCTTCATGGAAATCTTCCCGTCGGGCGTGATCTTGGGGGTGACGACGAGCTGCAGCTTGGCATCCTTCATGGTCACCGTGGCGTTGCCTTCGCTGTCACGCTGTACGTAGGGAATCTCCTCCCCCTGCCCGATGGTGGCCGTCTCGTTGTCCATGGTCATGACCTTCGGAGCGGAGATGACCTTCCCGTCACCGGTCGTCTCCAGGGCCTCGATCTTGGCATCGAGGGCGAACTTCGCCGATCCGATGACCACACCGATGGCCGGTGCGGCGGCGGCTGCGGCGGAGGGGAAGTTGACGGCCAGGTTGCTGGAAGTCAGCCCGATGCCCGTCGGCAGCGCCGTCGCAACGGTGCCGGTGATGGGCCCCGAGTTGCCGGCCATGACACCGTAGTTCCGACTGCGCCAGGTATCCTGGTAACCGTAACCCCAGATCAGACCCAACTGCCTCGCGAAGGTGGTGTTCACCTCGACGATCTTGGCCTCGATGCTGATCTGTTTCAGCTTTCCCTTCTCGACCAGAAGCTTTTGCTCCCTGGCCTTGCGCTCCTCCTCGGCCTTGCGCCTTTCGTCTTCGGCCGCCTTGCGCGCCGCCTCATCCCTCTTGTGTTTTTCGAGGGTCATGATCGTGATGACATTTCCCTCCTGCTTCATCGTGAGACCGTTGATATCGAGCAGGGTGTCGAGGGCCTGTTCCCAGGTCACGTTGCGCATGCTGACCGTTACGTTGCCCTTCACGTCCTCGCCCGAGACGATGTTGATCTTGTTTTCCTCGGCGAGAAGCCGCAGAACCGTCTTGATATTCGCATCCTGAAAATCGAGGGACATCTTTCTTGCCGGCGGATAGGCCGCCCCCTCCGTGGTGCGGGGCTCCGCTACAGCGGCCGTCGTCGGGCCGCCTTCGGCAGAGGGTTTCGATGCCGCTGCGGCCGCGGCGCTCACTTCCCGCAAGTCACCCCCGGCAAGGGTTCCGGTATTGAAATCGATGAGAACGTTCATCCCTTCCTGTCTCACGCTGAAGGGAACGCGTTTTTTCATGTCGATCGTAACGAGGGCCCACTGCTTTCCCCCGGCGACCCTTTGGGCCGGCAATACCCGGACGACGTTGTCCAGCACGCCCTCGCCAAGGGGCCGGCGAAGATCTTCGGGAACGAACATGTTCTCCATCGTAACGAGAACCCCCTGACCCGCCGCATTTTCAACATTGACTCCGGACTGTCTGGAAAGCACGAGATACACCCGCTCCCTGCCCCGGATTCTCTCAAAGGTAACATCCTCGAGATAACCCACATCGACCATCGCGGATTGCCCTATCTTTTCATTGTCCGGCGCTCCGGGATCATAAGGCGCGCTCCTGGCGTTCTGAGCGTCTCCCGAAAAGACAACAAAACCAATTAAAAAAGCAATCCATGTCCATTGCCCGAACTTTTTCATGGTTTCCCCTCGTCTTGAGTTTCATCTCGCAGCTTTATGACCAAACGTTTGACCTTCTTTTTTCCGAGCGGTTCCTCGACGATAACGCGATCGCTCAGGATCTGCACGACACGGCCGTCGTTCAGACCGATTCCCGACCCTACGAAAAGGGGGTAGAATTTTTTTCCATTCGCCTGTTCCACGACGGCTGTTCTGTGACGCTCATCGCCTCCGATTCCGACGAGTCTGAACTCCTCGATGCCGGCACGCTCCAGGGGCGATATGGCCAGCGCCTTTTTCTTCACCTCCATCTTCTTCTTCGCTATTTCCTTTTCGATGAAGGGTCGGAAAGGATCCGGCTTGCCGGCGGGATTGTAAATGTAGGGCGCCGGGGCAACTTCCGCAGGCGTGGAGGAAGCCGCCGCCTTTTCAGCCGCGGCAGCCTTTGCAGGAGCTGAAGCCTTCTCCGGACCGGCAGCCCGGGCATCGAGAGACAACGGCGCGGCAAGCGCGATCGTAAGGAACAGCGCGACTCGGACGAACCCCTCACTTGGTCTTTTCGTCAGCCTTCTTTTTGTCATCTGTCTTTTCCACAAACATATAGGTCTTGATGATGCAGGACGTTTTCAGGATGCGCCCGCGGCCTTTGGCATCCCTTGCTTCCTCCATGGCGATGTTCTCGATATTGACGATCCGGGGAAGGTTCCCCACCTTTCCGAAGAATACCGCCGTATTGTGAAAGCCGCCATTCACGACGACGTTCACGGGAATTTCATCGTAAAACTTCTCTTCCACAGGCGCTTTTTTCCCGTCCTTTTTCCCCTTGGCAGGTTTCGGCGGGGGCGCCGGCGCCTGTGCCTGCTCGACCGCCTTGGGCTCGAAGAGAATGAAATCCACGCCGGCGGTCCTGCCGGACGTGGCTACGGAATAGAGAAGGCCGGGAATCTCCTTTTTATCGGGCAGCTTCGTCAGGGCCAGCTTGAGGTTCTCATTCAATGTATTCAATTCCTTGACATATTTATCCTTTTGCGCGGCGATCCGTTCCTTCTCCTCCACCTCCTGCTTGAGCTCTGCATGTTTTTCCCCCATGGTTTGCATGTTTGCCAGAGCGGCCTGCAGAAAGAAAAAATAGTAAAAGTAGGCCAGCAGAAGACAGACACCGCCGATGATGAGCGCCTTGTATCGGGGAGAGAGATTCTTGATGGTATCCAATGTGACAGCCATGAGATCAGCCCCTCTTCATTGCACAGGAAAGAATGAACTTCTGCAGTTTTATGCCGGAAATCTCCGTTTCTTTCGTGGACTGCAGATCGACGGACCGTATGAGATCCGACCCCTCCAGGTTTTTCATGAATTTGACGACGGCGATGTTGTCCCTGGCGACGCCCTCGATGCGGAGATCGGTCCCGGACTGGGACAGGCGGTCGAGCCAGACGTCCTCGGTGGGAACAAGCTGCGTAAGCCCGTCCAGCAAACGGACCGGCCCCAGCCTGTTGTGCTCCAGTTGCGCGATCACCGCCAGCTTCTTCTCGACGACCCTCTTGTCCTCCTTGTACTGCTCCACATCGCCGACGACCTTTGTCAGGCGTTCGAGATCGCTTTCCAGGGTCTGGATCTCCTCTTCGAGCCCGCTGATCTTCGAACTCACGACGAGATGGACCGCGAGAACCAAAACGAGAAAAGCGCCCAGAACCGCGCCCATAACAATGAACTGGCGGGCGATTCCCGCCTTTTGTTCCTTTTCACGATAGGGAAGAAGATTGATTCTTATCATTTGTCACCCAATCTCCTCAGGGCCAGCCCCACGGCTACGGCGGCAATGGGTCCGACGCTCTCGATATCTATCTGATCCTGGACCTTCTTGACGATCTCTATGTTGTTAAAGGGGTTGACGATTGCCGTTTCGATATTGAGCCGCTGAGCGAGATCCGCCGCGATGCCGGGCAGCTTCGCCCCTCCGCCGGACAGCAGGATGCGTTTGATATTTTCTCCGCTGTAGGTCGATCGGAAGTAATCGACGGAACGTTCTATTTCCATGCAGATCGGATCGGCGAAGACCATGAGGTTGTCCCGTATGTTCCGGATGGCCTCATCCTCGCCGGCCAATCCGCTGACCTTGATATCCTCGGCCTGCTCGAAGGTGACGCCCAGGCTCGACTGAATCGCTTCCGTGATGGAATTGCCGCCCAGCGTGAAATCTCTCGTAAAGGTCGAAACCCCGTCTTTCAGAACATTGATGTTCGTAATGCTGGCCCCGATATTGACGATCACGACGAGTTCGTGCTCGCCGATCTCGTAATTCGTCTCGTACATGGTTTCCAGGGCGAAGGAATCCACGTCCATGATCGCCACGTCCAGGCCTGCCGCCTGGATCGCATCGGTGTAGGCATGGATGATGTCCTTCTTCGCCGCCACCAGCAATACATCCATTTGGTTGGGATTGAATTCATTTTCTCCCAGGATCTGGAAATCGAAGTTGACGTCGTCCATGTCGTCGAAGGGAAGATATTTGCCCGCCTCGTCGCGGATCAACTCGCGCAGCTCGTCTTCTTCCATGGAGGCAAAGGTCACCTTCTTCTGGATCACGGAATTTCCCGACAGGGAGGTGACGATGCCCTTTTTCCGGCTTCCGAAAGCCTTGAAAAGATCCTTGAGCTTGGCCGTGACCATTTCGGGTTCGACAAGGACGCCGTCGGCGACCACGCCCCGATCGAGGGGGACGCTGGAAAAGTACGTCAATTGGGGTCCCTTGGCGGTGTCCACTATCTCCGCCAGTTTGAGGGAACTGGAACCGATGTCGAGACCCACAACCTTTTTCTTTCGCGAAAACACATCCTTTACATTCAACATGCATTCACCGTCCAAAGCTCGACGACACGGACAAGGCCCCTCCCGCGAGGCTCACTTCGTGAACCGATATACCAGATCGCCTTCATTGACCATGCCCAGTTCATTTCTCGCTACCATTTCCAGATAGGGTAGATCGCTTCTCAACAGGAGGATCGTTCTCTTCAATTCCCTGTTTTGCTCTGCGATCTCGCCATTGTCCGTTTTCAGGGCATCCAGCCTTTCCTTCATCGTGCAACTGTCGACCAATCCCCGATTCCCGAAGGTAATCAGGATCCCCATGAAGACCACAAACCCGATCAGGTATTTGCCCACCTTCATGCCGCCTTGATGACCGGTATTCAAAGGTTGTCGTCCAGCCCGAAGATTTCTTCATACTTCTTGTGCAACGCCATCGCCACCTTCAACTCGGAATTCTTCCTCGTCGGCAGCCCTTTTTCCATCTTGGCAATGGTCTGGGCGGCCAGCCCCGCCCGTCTGGCAAGTTCTGCTATGCTCAACGGAACAGCCTCCCGAAACTGTTTTACCTTGTTTTCACGAACCTTTCCGCCCATTCAACTCTGCTCGCCATTGTATTTGACTATGGGTGTGCAACATATTTTACACAATGTCAAGCAAAAAAATGCGTTCATAGATAAAAATAATCTACATTGATTAATATTAGCCGATCATGATGACCTCGTAAAAAGGCACAAACCATGTCACCCCCAAGAAAGCGGGGTCCAGAATATATTGAATTACCTGGATTCCCGCTTTCGCGGGAATGACAAAATGAGGATTTTTTGACTTTTTACGAGGGCGTCAATCATGATGATCCCGTAAAAAGTCACAAACCATGTCACCCCCTTGCAGCCTGCCCCCGCGAAGGCGGGGGAAAGCGGGGGTCCAGAA
>JAFGIO010000215.1 GCA_016929555.1 Deltaproteobacteria bacterium
AAATGCGACGATCCGCGCAACACCATCGAACGGATTCGTGCCGGCTTCAGCAGGCTCGGCATCGACGACATCACGTTTCAGGGCATCGATGAAGGGGCCTGGGCAGCCAAAAACCTGTATTCGGGGCATTGTGAATCATACTCCCTGAGGGCCAGGTCGACGGGGAAGGGCACGTCTCCTTTGCTGGCCGCCGCCAGCGGCCACGCGGAACTCGCGGAACGATTTTCCGCCTATTTCTATCGGGGGAATACCGATGCCGTCCATGTCGGCTATTTCATGGAGAATGCCGAGTCTGTGAAAAAACACTTCCGCTATGCCTTCATGAAAGGATATGTAAAGGCGCACCAGGACGATCTGGAGGCCGCCGTGAAAATCGAGGATCTCCTCGGAAGCATCGGCGGTTTGACCGAAGACGATCTGGCGCGGATCAAGGCAAGCGAAAACGCCTCCCACTGGGTGGATGCCCACTCCCTGCTTTCCGACAGAACGGTCAAGATCCCCCCGCTTCTGGTCCGGTACATCTCCGGGACGAACGGCATCTCGGCGGGAAACACCATCGAGGAGGCCATCGCGCAGGCTTCCTGCGAGATCTTGGAACGCTGGGCCATGCGGAGGGTCATCACCCGGGAAAGGGTCCCCACTATCGATCCGGATACCATCGAGAATCCCGTTTTCCACTCGCTCTTCGATGCCTTCCACCGGGAAAACCTCGATATCGTCGTGAAGGACTTTTCCCTGGACGGCCTGCTGCCCTGCATCGGCATCCTGACCATCAACCGGAACCTCCGGGAGGATTCCGTCGAGCACCGGATCATTCAGTTGGGCGCCGCCTTCAACCGGGAAGAGGCCCTGATGAGATGCTTTACGGAGCGGTCCCAGGGCAGGGTGGATTATCGGCCCCTGCCGAAATACGAGCAGGCGACATGCACGTCCCCCGAAAACGTCACCGACTATTATTTCCTGCTGGCCGATCGCATCACCGATGCGGATATCTCCTATCTCGAACGGGGCGAACTCCGGCCCTTTCCGAAACATGAAAGGATAATCGACTGTCTCGACGAAATCGATCAGATCAAGAAAATCTGTAAGGTACTGGGCACCGATTTCATCGTCGTCGACCATACCCATCCGGTCCTGCAGTTTCCGACGGTTCGGGTGATCATGCCCGGCCTTTCCGATGTCATGCCCTACTATCCGGCCCACTTGAAGACGAGGGATAAATTGATCGAGCAGATCGAAAGCGCCTGTGAATACGAGAAGACCGTCGTCCGTCTCATGGAGAGTTTCTTCGCCTGAACCGGTGCGGATGGGTTGGGTTGTTCCGGGCGTCCGGGACCTCATTCGGGGAAGTTGCCGTTGCGGTAGCGGTCCCTAAGTTCGGCGAGCTTTCCCTGGTTCCAGCCCGATACCTTGCTGAAATACTGGGTGATTCTTGCGATTCCTTCCACGTTGTTCGAACCGCAGAAAGGGCAGCCTTCGGCAAGTCCCCTGACGGTCCGGCCGCAGTCCGAACAGGCGGTGAAATCGGGGGAGAAGGCGATCTGCCTGTTGGCGGTTTCCTGCAGGACCCTTCTTGTGAAGGCCGCCAGCCGGTCCGCCGGAGGTTTCTCTTCCCCCAGCCATAGCTGGGTCATGACGCCGCCGCCAATCAGGGAATGGAACCGGCCTTCGATCAGTACGCGTTTTAGGGGATCCAGGGGCGCCGAGACGTTCATGTGGGTCGAATTCGTATAGTAGATCTCCCCCCGGGCGATGTTGCCCCTGACGTAACGCCCCGACTCCGGCGAGAATTGCTTGAGATCGAGCCGGGCGAACCGGTAGGATGTCGTCTCCGCCAGGGTCTGTTCGAGCATTAGCCTCATCTTGTGTCGGCGCGCCAGGGTTCGAACCTCATCCCGCATGAATGCAACGACCTTCAAGCCGAAGGAGAGGGCCTCGTCGGACTGATGCATCTGCTTGCCCTTGACGATCTCGATAAGCTCGTTGAGGCCGACCATTCCCATGAGGTAGGCCGATCTGTCCATCCGGAGATAGGGATAGCCGTCCCGATTCATGATGAGCATGGCCAGGGGGCTGGTCTCACCGTAAGAGAGGAGTTTTTCCAGGAAAACCCTCTTTTGTGCATGGGCCTCGGCCATCAGGGCCAGGGTTTCCGAGAGCTCGGCAAAGAGCCGTTTTTCGTTGCCCTGCGATTTGTAGCCGAGACGGGGGAGGTTCAGGCTCACATTCTGGATGGAGGCACAACGCTGTGTGACATAAGCCTCGCTTTTGCTTCGTTCGATGGTCTCATCGAAGCTGTAGGGCATCCTGGTGCCGTCGGGCCGGTCGAAGGCGAAGCTGGGATTGCCTTTTTCAGAGGCAACACGGCAGACGAGATCGAGGAACTCCTCATGCCCGGGCGTTCGGTAGAAGTCTTCGCTGATATGGACGATCGGCCGGGGAAAGACAAAGGGCAATCCCGCTGCGTCTCCTTCCGAGAAGACCTCGAAGATGGCCCTGGCCAGACGCTGCGCCTGAGGGGCATATTCCTGGTAGGGTTTGCCCGTGTCCCTGCCCTGGGGACCGATGGCCATGACATTGTTGAGAAGCGCCGGGACTTCCCAGTAGATATGGATGTTCGTGAAGATGGCCTGGCCGCCCCGGGCGGAGGTCATCTGGGAGAACTCGTAGACGAGCATCTGGGCGAGCTGGCCGACTTCCCGGTCGTTCATGTCCACGGTGTAGGGAGCGAAGAGGTAATTGACGGCGTCCCAACTGATGGCGCCTGCGAAATGTCCCTGGAGAATGGCGCCGAAACGCACCATGTGGGCCAGCAGCACCTCGGCATGTTTGGCCGGCCTGGCTGCCGTCAGGGCAAGGGGGAGATCCAGCCCGAACCGCTTGAGGAATTCGAGGGAATGAGACAGGCTGTAGGGCCGGTCGATGTAGCCCAGTCCGTGTAGGTGGAAGTCGCCTCCGATATGGGCGTCCACCACAGCGGGGGAGAAGACCTCATGTATGGCAAATTCCCTTTTGATGCCTTCGGCAAGGATCAGATTGGTACCCTCCGGACCGTGGGGCACACTGGCGTTCTCCTTGTTCTCGTGCAGAATCAGTTGCCGGACGTCGTAGATGGGAAATCCGAGGGGGGCATGCTTCCGCCGTTCCTGTTCCAGCCCCCGCTCGATCAGCTTGGCGTTCACCAGTTCCCGGATCAGGGGGGTCGTGAGCAGGCTGATTCCCGAGGAAATAATCTGCTTCTCTACTTCCCGGCTGATGGTCTCCGCCGTTTCGACGTCGATATCGGTTTCCCGAATCAGTGCGTCGACGATGCGCTGACGGTTCCATCTGGCGCTGTCTTCATCGGAGGTCCGTACAAAAAGCGTCAGATCCGTTGTTTCGCGTTTCTCGATCATAGGTTCGTTTTCGCAACCCCGTTGAGAAATTCAAGTGTCTGCTCGGCGGCCCTGGAGAGGGCCCTGTCATGGTCGTGGTTCAGGGAAAAGACCCGGAAGTGGACGACCCTGGCTGGAATGAAACGGTATATTTCCTTCAGAGGCTCATGGGAGGTCAGCCCGGTGGCCGGGTTGTAGATGTAGACCCTTTTCTTCGATTCGGCCATGGGATTGATGGGCCTCGGGTCCTGGGTGGCCAGATCGACCCGGAAGACGATGCCCTTCAAGGATCGAGGCAGATAGGTCCGGAT
>JAFGIO010000216.1 GCA_016929555.1 Deltaproteobacteria bacterium
TCCTGTTGTCCGAAGACCTTCCGGAAGACCTCGGGCGCCAGGCTGGAGCCTCCCATGCCGAGCAGCAGGACAAAATCGTAACCGTCGGCGCAGAGTTCCTCGACAAACTCATCGATCTCGGAGAGCCGCTCCGGCATGACCTGCGGGCTGTCGAGCCATCCGAGGCGGTTGGCGATCTCTGTCGGCTCCGGCTTCCAGACCGTGTGGTCCTTTTGTCTGATCCGCTCCACCACCCACCCGGCCTTCAACGCCCTGCGGGCCTCGGCCTTCGCCGCCCGGCAGGAAGCGGGATAAAGCGCGACCCTCATCGTCATGGTTTTGCTCTCCCCAGAAGTCTTCTGACTTCAGCGGCCGCTGCCTCGGCGGTGATTCCGAACTTCTCGTACAGGACCTGATACGGGGCGCTCGCGCCGAACCGGTCCAGTCCAACAATTCCGCCGTTCAGGCCGACGTAGTGCTCCCAGCCCAGACGGACGCCCGCCTCCACGGAGACCCGGGTAGTCACAGCCGGCGGCAGGACCTCATCCTGGTACGCCTGCGGCTGGCTATCGAACAACTCCCAGCTTGGCAGCGAGACAACGCGCATGCGGATCCCCTCGGCGGCAAGCATCTTGGCGGCAGCGAGAGCGATCTGCAGCTCCGATCCGGTCCCGATCAGGATCGCCTCCGGCGAACCAGCCTCCGATTCCCAGAAGATGTATCCTCCCCGGCGCACCCCCGCTGCCGGTCCGCAGACCGCGCGGTCCGCGACCGGCAGGTTCTGGCGGGTGAGGATCAGGGCGGTCGGACCCTTTGCGTTTTCGATGGCTATGCGCCACGCCTCAGCGGTTTCGTTGGCGTCCGCCGGGCGGATCACGGTGAGGTTCGGAATCGCCCGCAGGCTCATGAGATGCTCGACCGGCTGGTGGGTGGGACCGTCCTCGCCCACGCCGATGCTGTCGTGGCTGAAGATGTAGATCACGCGGAGCCCCATCAGGGCCGCCAGGCGAATCGACGGCCGCATGTAGTCGGCAAAGACAAAAAAGGTTCCGGTGAAGGGAAGGAGTCCGCCGTGCATGGCCATGCCGCCGGCCATGGCTGCCATTGCATGCTCGCGGACACCGAAATGGATGTTGCGGCCGGCATAGCCCCACTCGCCGCCGCAAGCCCCTTCGGCGCAGGCCGGCGCATCGGAGGGCTTCTGGAAATCGCCCATCCCCTTGAGCCAGGCAAAGGTGGAGGGGTTCAGGTCCGCGGAGCCGCCGATCATCTCCGGAATCGCGGCCCCGAGGGCCTGGAGCACGGCCTCGGAGGTCTTGCGCGTGGCTACGTCCTTGGTCTCCGGCCCGTACATCGGCAGAGACTTCTCCCACCCGGCGGGCAGCTCGCCCCGCATGAGCCGCTCGAATTCGGCGGCCGCCTCCGGGAAGGCCTCGGCATAGGCGGCAAAGGTATCCTTCCAGGACTGCTGCCTTGCCGCGCCCGCGGCCCCGGCGTCGCGGAAGAAGCGGCGCGCCTCCTCCGGAACGAAGAAGGGCGGATCGAGGGGCCAGCCGAGGTTCTCCTTGGCGGCCTTGAGTTCCTCGGCGCCGAGCGGCGACCCGTGGGCTGAACTGCTGTTCTGTTTCTTCGGAGCGCCAAATCCGATGGTCGTCCGGAGGCGGATGAGCGCGGGCCTGTCCGATCCCTCGGCCCGGAGCAGCGCGGCCTCGACCGCTGCCGTGTTATTGCCGTCCTCGACCGGGATCACCTCCCAGCCCGAGGCCTCGAACCGCTGGTCGATATTTTCGGTGAAGCAGAGCGACGTGGTGCCGGCGAGCGAAATCTTATTGTCGTCGTAGAGCACAGTCAGTTTCCTCAAGCCCAGATGGCCGGCCAAGGCGCACGCCTCGGCGGAGACGCCTTCCATGAGGTCGCCATCGCTGGCAAAGACATAGGTCCGGTGATCCACGATCGCATGACCCGGCCGGTTGAACCGGGCGGCAAGATGGGCCTCTGCCAGCGCCATCCCGACCGCGGCCGCCAACCCCTGCCCGAGCGGACCGGTGGTCATTTCAGCGCCGGGGGGATGCTGCCGCTCCGGATGGCCGGGCGTCTTGCTCCCCCACTGGCGGAAGGCCTTCAGGTCGTCGAGCGAGAGATCATAGCCGGTGAGATGGAGCAGGGGATAGAGGAGCATCGAGGCATGGCCGGCGGAGAGGACAAACCGGTCGCGGTCCGGCCAGAGCGGATCGGCCGGGTTGAATTTCAGCCGCCGCGTCCAGAGCACGAAGGCCGCGGCCGCCGCGCCCATCGGCATGCCGGGGTGGCCGGACTTCGCCTTCTCGACCGAATCGGCCGCCAGAAACCGGATTGAATTGATGCACTGCTCCTCCAATGACATACGGTCCAACATTTAGCGCCTCCTCGATGATATCTGGGCTGGCCGGAGAGGATTTACACCTCCCACGGCCGGGGAATCAACGGTATAGCCGAAGCCGATATTATTGACTTACATTATAACAAGCAGCCCGGTTAAACAAGGGGCTTACGCAGGACAGATAAAACATTGTATAAAACTATAAACTCTGATATTTTATAGACGTTCTTTCGTTGCTCCAGTGGTCGTGAAGATGGTTTTTTCTGTAACCTTTCAGAAGGGAGATGAACGATGTCGGAAAAACTCGATATTATTGTCTTGGACGACGATCCCCAAATTTGCTCTCTGATTACAGATATTCTCGACGGATTTTATGTATGGGGCGATGTCCACGCCTTCACGAATTTCAATGATGCCTTAGCCTTCTGTAAGAAAAACAATCTGGGTGTTGCCTTATTCATTCTGGATGTTTATCTCGGAAACAAGACGGCTTTTGATTTCCTGGATCTAATCTCCGACCAATGCGCTTGGGCGCCTGAAGATACGATCATCATTTCGGGCAATGCCAGTGATGATGTCGTAAACATGTGCATTGCCTCGAACATCACCTACCTGATCGAAAAACCCATGAAACCCTATGAGTTAAAGCTGGCTGTGCGGGCCATCGTAGGCAAGTACCTTCGGTTCGCCAAAAGACTCCTCGGCGATTCCGAATATGCAGGCCGCGTCGCAAATATCTGACCGGTTGTCTTCGCTCTGAAGGAACTCCCTCCTTTTATATATACCTCTATTATCCTTCCGCCTGGAGGCGTTCGTAAAATCCGGTCTCTTCATCGTAAAGGGCGCTTTCGCCTTCTGCTGCCGCACCGACAACGATAATATACCGCCTTGCCTGTTCCAGAACCGTCGGCAGTCCGGCAGGAACCGCCTCGCGTGTGACCAATCCGTTTTTCTTTTTGAAAAGGATCGGAAGATGAGAATGGCCGCAGAAGAGTATCCGGAAGTCCGACGTGTTGAAAAGGTCTTCCGCCCTCCGGGTGTTCCCCGTATCGATCGGCGTGTGAAAGGCGCGAGGCATGTCGAACGGCAAGGAATGAGCAAAGAGAATGTCGCTGTATCCACGCACTATCGGCACACCCAGTAAGAATTCCAGTGTTTGTTTCTCTTCCTCATCGGTAGACCGGCGGGGATCGGAGAGAATATTTTCCACGAGCCAGTCGTTGTTCCCTTTCACCGCAAGAACGCCGTTCTCTCGAAGAAGGTTGATCATTACGGCTGTCCTGTCTGGATGCATAGAATCACAGAAATCGCCCAGGTGGATCAGAAGATCTGCTCCTCGCCATTTCAGGAGATGGATCGCTTCCGCTGTAGCTTCGAGATTGCCATGACTGTCGGCGATAAGGCCGATTCGCTTTTTTCTCTTGTCTTCCAATCTCTTCCTTCCGTCCTCTGATTCTACCACCTACGGGTTACCGGATAGATCGATACCCCGTATATCGGTTTTCAGTTCATAGAATGAAGCGGTTTTTTTTGTCAATAAAATATCTTCTGTTCATCTCAACTCTCAGATAACAATCATAAATAACTATATGTCCCGGATATGGAATTATCCATTGACAGAACGGACCGTTTGTCTTACGTTGACAAAATGACCGCCTTATCAGTCATAAGGCATCTGCGTTTCCTGATCCGAACGAAGTAGTCCGACGAA
>JAFGIO010000217.1 GCA_016929555.1 Deltaproteobacteria bacterium
ATCTTGGCCGCAAGGATGACGAAAATCCCTATCTGAATTGCTGCGAGGGCTCTCTTCATTATTCTCTCCTTACAAAACGGGAAATGGCCATCTCATCCAGGTTTTTTCTTTCCTGATCCTCGATATGTTCACGGTATTGTTCCAGATGGCGCGTTCTGAGGTTTTCCATGATCTTCCGGTCCTTGACGGCTTCAAGCAGTTCCTCCCTTTTCGTATCGAGATCCCTGCGCATCCCGTCGATGAGATTCTCCTGTGCCTTTTCACGTTCATGGCATTTCCACAGGTGGGATACCAGAAGGGACAAATCGAGAGCCCGTGTCTGATTTCCCTGCAGCATCTTCAGTTGCCCGCTGAGCGTTGACCTCTCATTCTTCACATCTTGAAGGATTTTCTCCTCCCGCATCAATCGACGAACCGCCTCGGAGACCTCTGAAACGGCCTTTTCCTCGCAGGCGATCCTGGCATCGAGCAGTGACTGTAGACGAAAAGTAAACATCCCTCATCACTGGCTAAAGACCGCCGACATCATGGCCCTTGTCTCCTCGAAATCCACCTTTTCGCCGATATCCTGCCGCAGAAAGGCGTTGACCTTTTCGATCATCTCGATGGCATAGTCGATTTCCGGATTGCTGCCTTTGACATAGGCGCCGATATTTATCAGGTCTTCGGCCTTCTTATACGTGGCAAGAATATTCAACAGCCTGTTCGCGGTCGTTCTGTGGTCATCGTCGACGATGTCGATCATAACCCTGCTGACACTTTCCAGCAGAGATACGGCTGGATAGTGATTCTTGTTTGCCAGATCGCGGCTTAGGGTGATGTGCCCGTCAAGAATGGAACGTGCGGCATCGGCAATGGGCTCATTGAAGTCGTCTCCTTCGACGAGAATCGTATACAGCCCCGTAATGCTTCCGCTGCCCTCGAGGCTTCCCGATCGTTCGAGCAGCTTTGGAAGCAGGCTGAATACCGATGGCGTATATCCCTTCGTTGCGGGCGGTTCCCCCACGGAAAGCCCGATTTCTCTCTGGGCCATGGCAAAACGGGTCAAGGAATCGACCATGAGAAGGACATCCTGGCCCCGATCACGGAAATATTCGGCGATGGAAGTCGCTACATAGGCGGCCCGCATCCGTATCAGCGGATGCATGTCCGATGCCGCAACAACGGTAACGGAGCGGTTTAACCCTTCCCTTCCAAGATTTTTTTCGAGGAACTCCCGCACTTCCCGGCCCCGCTCCCCGATGAGCCCGATAACATTCACATCGGCCTTCGTATTTCGGGCAATCATCCCCAACAGCACGCTTTTGCCGACGCCGGAACCCGAGAAGATACCCATCCGCTGCCCCTTGCCGCAACTGAGAAGCCCATTGATGGACTTGATGCCGAGATCCATGGGCTCCCTGATCCGCCCTCTGTCGAGGGGGTTGATGGGATCGGCATAGATGGGGTACTCTTCATCGCAGTCGATTGTTCCCTGGTTGTCGATTGGATTCCCCAACCCGTCGATCACCCTTCCCAGGAGCTTGTCACCCACTCTGATGCTCGCCTTTCTCCCCAGGGACATGATCCTGCATCCCGGCCCCAGTCCATGAACGCTCTCCAGGGGCATCAACAGAACCTTGCCTCTCCTGAAGCCAACCACCTCGGCACTGAGGGGGCTCCGTTCGCCCGTCGGGAAGATACCGCATACCTCCCCGATGGAAGCCGCCGGCCCGTGACCCTCGACGACAAGACCCACAATTTCGCTGATTTTGCCGTTGACGCGAATGGGATTGATCCCCTCGAGTTTTTTCTCGTATTTGGCGAGTTGAATCATCCTCTTTTGCCTTCTCTCCGCCCCCATGTCTCCGAACAGGCAAAACGATCAGGGCGCCGTCAGGACCCTCTCGACCTCCTGGAGCTGTTGCTCCAGGCGTGCATCCACTTCCCCGAATCGCGTCTCCAACACGGCTCCGCCGCGCCTGATGCTGGTGTCCTCTTCAAAGATGATATTTTTGATTCCATCGAAATTGCTTAGGAAATCCGGCTTTATTTCCATCATGTAATGAAAATCCTCCGGATGCAACCGAACCGTGATATCTTCCCTGTCCACGATATTCTTTATCGCCGATTTCAGGACGCCCTGGACGACGTCTCTGCGTACGGTTACCTCCTGGTGCAGAACCTTCCTGGCGATGGAAAAGGCCAACTGGAGGATCTCTCTCTCGACATTTTGCAGGATGCCGCTCTTCAGGGTGGCCGTTTCCCGAAGAAGATCGCCGCAGGCCCTGAGGGCCAGCAAAGCCTCTTTCTTCTCAAGTTCCCTGCCCTGCTGCATACCCTCTGAAAAACCTCGGCTGAAGGATTCACGCTCCGCCTTGTGGAGCATCTCTTCCCATTGCAGGCGAAGCGTTTCCGTCTCCCGCCCATTCGCCGTACCCTGCCAACCAGAGACACCGTTTGCGGACGTCAGTGGAATCCTCTGAAATTCGGGGGATATTTTCTGCACCTGGTCCACATATTTGATGTGTTGTGATTTAATGACCTTTCTGTTAGACAAACTCATCCCCCTCGCTGCCCCGGAGAATCATGATCCTTCCCTCGGATTCGAGGCGCTTCGTGGTATCCAGAATCGCACGTTGCGCAGCCTCCACCTCGGAGAGTCGAATCGGCGGCATCATCTCGATATCCTCTTTTAGCATTTCCGCACCCCTCTTCGACATGTTCTTGAAGAATTTCGATTTCATGCCGTCATCGAAGGGTTTGAGCGCCCTGGCAAGATCTTCGCTGCTGACTTCCCGCAGCAGCTCCTGAATGCTCCTGTCATCCAGCTGCAGCACATCCTCGAAGGTGAACATCAGGTTCCTGATCTGGGCTGCCAACTCGGGATCGCCATCCTCCATGGCAGACATGATGGCGTTCTCGTTGGCCCGGCTCATTCGGTTGAGAATCTCGGATATCATGCGGACGCCTCCCAGCTGCTGTTCCGCCACATCGCCGGCTACGATCTCTTTTTCCAGTGTTTTGGCGAGTTCGTCGAGAAATTCGTTGGGAACGCTTTTGAGAGTGGCCATCCTTTTCGTGATTTCATACTGCATTTCCGGCGTGAAATTCTCGAGGATCTCCGCTGCCTGTTCGGTACGCAGATGGGCAAGGATCAGTGCGATTGTCTGGGGATGCTCCGTCCGCGTAAAATCGGTCAGTACTTTGGGATCGAGGTCCCTGATCTTATCGATGATCGGATTTTCGGAAATCTTTTCGAAACCGACCTCGTTCATGAAGGCTTCCGCACTTTTTTCCCCCAGGGCTTTGGTGATGATCTTACGGGGTGTCTCTTCCCCGATCGATAGTGTCCCCCCTTTTTCCTTGGCGAGCAGACAGAATTCTCGTGCGATTGTATTCAGGGTATCGCCGGTAATCGAAGTAATGCGGTTCATATACTTGCCGACGCGCCTGATCTCGGAAGAATTGAGATTTTTCATCACTTCCGCCGCCAGATCCTCATCAAGGGACAGAAGAAGGATCGCTGCCTTTTCTTCGCTGGTCATAATTTCCCCGATTCCGCCTTGCCTTGTGAGACCCGCTCACAGGCGATACGGTTTCATCCCGCAGGTCACCGATACCCGCCCGCAATGTCCGAAGGGTTATTTAAGCCAATTTCTCAAAATTTCGGCGAATTTTTTCGAGTCGGCCATGGCGAGCTGCCTGGCGATCTCTGCGTCATTAAGGGCTTGCTCCTGTTGGTTTCCAATCGCCAGAGGCCTGCTTTCGCCTCTCAGATCATAGGCAAGCGGTGTTGCGGCCTGCATTTCTGTGCGACCGGATCTCTCCATAATGGTCAGGGACCTGATCACCGGCCTCACAAAGAAAAAGAAGACCGCCGCTCCCAGCAAAACAATGAAAGCATAGCGGATCAGTGGCAGAAAGGGAACCAGACTGTCCCGCCAGGACTGACCTTCGAGATCCCCATCCATGGATCCGTTGTTGAAGGGCATGCTGCTCACGACGACCTGATCGCCCCGGTTTGGATTAAAGCCCGCCGATTTACGTACCAGTTCCTCCAGGGCATCGAGTTCCTTCTTATCCCTCGG
>JAFGIO010000218.1 GCA_016929555.1 Deltaproteobacteria bacterium
ACGCTGACACCCTGACCTACCTGACCGTTGCCCAAGCCTCCGGAAAGACTCTGGCTCAACATGCTTTCAAAAGAAATGTTTCCCGCCTTGTAGCCTATCGTATTTGCATTGGCAAGGTTGTTGCCGATGACGTCCATTTGCCTGTTGCAGGCGGTAAGCCCCGTCGTTCCAATCCATAATGCGCTTGACATATCCCTGTCCTCCCATTGAAATTTTTATTGATGATGGTTCTGTTTTACCGAATCTCACGACCCGCCGTTGAAATCTCCTCCCCCGCCAGCGGCATCACTTGACATCCGTTACGTCATCGAAGGCGATATCCTGACCGTTAACGGTCAGGTAGATCGTCTGATCCTTGAAGTGAACGCCCGTGACCTTTCCGGTCATCTTCGTGGTGACGGATACATTGTTGCCATCGGCGTCCTGGGCCATCACTGCGTAGGTATAAATCCCATCCTCCTCGTCCCCGCGGTTCCATGTCACCGTGTTGACGCCTGCTTTCTGATCGGTCCTTTCGATGGTTTTGACGACATCTCCCTTATCGTCGTAAATAACCACCGTGACCTGTTTCGCATCTTTGGCAAGTTCATAGCCCAGATCCACCGAAGGCCCCTCCGCGCTGACCGTATTTCCCTGACCGATGGTGACTTCCTTGCCCAACAGGTTCACCGCCTGCGCGTTGTTCATGCTCATTTGGTAAATCCCAAGCGACTTGATGCCCTCGTTCATGTTGGTGAGCTGCTCCAGGCTCGAGAATTGAGCCAGTTGAGCGGCGAAATCCGTCCCGTCCATGGGATTCAGAGGATCCTGATTTTTCAATTGGGCCACCAACATCTTTAGAAAATCATCCTTGCCCAGGGTCTTCTGACTTGCCGAGGCCGTTGCGGTCGTTGCGCTTTGAGCGATGTTGCTTACGGTTGTCATCGTTCACCCCCATCTTGTAAATTTCATCATACAAACAAACTGATCGTACCGGATGAGGAATCGTACCTTCCTGGAGACCGTTCCATGAAAGGGCTCAAGGGTGCCTCTTCCTCTTCGCCGTCATTTCGTCCCGCGTTCCTCCAGTCCTGATCGTCACGCTGAAGGCTTCCATTGTTTGAAAAGGCGTAATCCTGCCGGTCCGCAGTGCCGCTGTTCAGGATGCTCAATCCTTCGATGTGCAGGCCCTGCCCCTGTAGGCTCGTCTTCAGTTCATCGGCATTCGCCTGGAGAGTCTGCTGCACGAGCAGGTTGTCCACCCGAATGACGACCTCAACCCTGTTACGCCTGACCATGATCTCCAAATCGAGGTTTCCAAGACTGGGCGGATTCAATGCGATTCTTACCCTTCCGAAATCCCTCATCAGGATGCTTCTCGCCTCCTGGATCTGCGAGAGCAAATCCATCGACCGGAGGTTTTCCGAAGTTGCCTGGGTACCTTCTGTTCCGGACCCATTCACCGCCGATCGATAGAAGGACTTCATACCTTCCGATTCGGTGCTGCCTGTCCAGTCATTCGCTTCGTCCTGCATCGACATGTTCCTGTTCTCCTCACCTTGCCCCGTGCCAAACCCTGCGCCGTTGCCAATGAGGACGGCATCGATTCTTTCGCGGGAACCGTCTGCCCCTTGCAAGACCGTCGTCCGTAAGGTTGCCGGCCGCTCTTCAACGGAGGCTCTTGGCAGTTCCTGAAGGTCGACAAGGGGTATTTTATCGTTTGGCGCGGCCACTTTAACGGCATCCCGGATTTGGATGGAAGTCCCGCTCGTCTTTTCACTGCTCTTGTCTCGATCGTTCACAAGCCCCGCAAGGCGCTCCACGAGAAGATCCTTCCGGTTTTCGGTGCCGGTAGTCATGGCCTCGCTGAAAAGGCGCAGATATGGATGGGCTTGGTCGTCCATCCGGCCGTCTGTCACTGCTCCGTTTTTCGAAGCAGCCGTTCCCGCAATGGAGGGTGATTCGACCGGCGGGGCCTGTCGTTCCATGCCGTCCATCCCACCCGCCGGCTCGATCATTTTTGTACGATTCATCGCGACTTCCAGCAGTTGCGTCTTTCCTGATTGATGCCCATCCGACAAAGACGTCTTACGAAGCTTGTCACTGAATACACCGTCGAATCCACTCTCGAGTGATACAGGACGGTTTTCACCCATCGTATCGCCGAAAATCCCCTTCTGTTCATACGTTCCTTCGAGGGAACCGGGGAGATCATTAGGCCTTTCGATCACAGAAAGATTCACTTCATTCCGGAGCCCTTTGACGAACGCTGTTTCCCGACCCTCCATGGCAAACTCCATGGAACGGTCGCACCCCTTCAGGCTTTGCTCGATATCTTCGTAAAATGCTTTACGTGCTTCGCGCTTTTTGCCATCCGTCCCCTGTTTCTGAAGTTCATTTCCATGCATGTCTTCGAGAGCACCCGGTGGTCTTGAACCTCTCAACAGGTCGTCCTTCGAGGTTTCATCTGTGGACTGCGGCGTCATCCTGTTTGTCAGGATCGGATAAAAGGACAGAAGGTCCGGCAAGCCAATCGACCAACCCTTTCCAGCTTTAGCCGAAAGAGTTCGTTGCATTCCAGCCTGCGCGAGACCGGAGGCGCCATCCCCCCCGCTCCGTCTCTGTGAATCATCAATGCCGGAGATGACCGGTATTTTCTCCATGGATCCCCACTCGGTTTTGTTGTTGTACGTCCTTGAGCAAGAGACATGCCACGAAAACTATCATACAATAACTAATATAATCAATTAGTTATGATTTACCCAGCTAGACGGTGATGCGAGATGGGAAAAGATTGCCTGTGCCGGCACCATGGGGAGAAAAAAAATACCCGCCTTTGCGGCGGGTATGAGGAATCCGGGATGCCTGTCCGGGGTTACTGCGGGAGAGCCCCGCCGGCGCGCGTGATTTCTTTCGTGATTTCTACCGCTTTCTGTGTATCTATGTAGCCCCAAATGATGCCGGCCTTTTCGCGCTTCATGTTCATGGTGATGCCTGCGGCGGTCTTGATATCCAGTTTTTCCAGCATGGAACCCGCCTTTGCAGGAGGAGCCGACTCGTAAACTTTGGCAAGGTTCTTGAATTTTTTTGCGTTTTCTTCCTTGTCTGCCTCCAGAATGGTCGTCAGCTGCTTTTGGAGGTTCTGCAGCGCATCGATCTTCTCCATGATCTCCTTCTTGAGGGCAGCGAGCCGTATCTCTTCCGATTTCAAGGCGCTTTCACGGCTTTCCAGGCTGGTTTTCTTCAATTCCAGCGCCTTGATGAGCTCCCTTTCCGTCTGCAGTCCGTCGTCGGTTATGTCCTTTAGAGGAGATACCGAAACGTTCTGTTCCGAAGCGGCGGCCATGGCCTTTTTTACAGACAGGAGCGATTCCATGGAATGGCCTTGATTGGCCAGCACACCCCCCAGTGAAAGGATCTTGGCCGCAAGGATGACGAAAATCCCTATCTGAATTGCTGCGAGGGCTCTCTTCATTATTCTCTCCTTACAAAACGGGAAATGG
>JAFGIO010000034.1 GCA_016929555.1 Deltaproteobacteria bacterium
GGGAGGGCCGTGAAAAACTGGGCGGCGATGATCCCCTCTATGGTAAAGACAAAGTGGAGACCAATGCTGCCGAAGATCTTCCCGACGAAGGTATTACCGAAGAGGAGCAAAAGGCAAAGTCCCAGGACCAGTTCGGGAAAAGCGACGGGCAGATCGATAATCGTTTTGACGAATCCCTTCCCGATGAACTTGAATCGGGAGAGGGTATATCCGACGGGGAGGGCGAACAGAGCTACCAGCGCCGTCGATAACATCCCCGTCCAGAGGGAGAGCTTGAGGGAGTATATCATCTCTTCGCTCTTCAAGCTTTCCCAGACATCTTTGACATCGGGGACCATAAAGAGCGCCCCGATTGCCAGGACGAGGATGACGGTGATGAGAAACGACACAAAAATCAGTGCTGCCTTGAAGACGTTCAGCTGTCCCGTGTATCGCTGCGCCGCTACTGCCCGCACAGTTCAAAACCCCATTTTTGCCAGATGGCGAGGCCCTCAGGCGATGATACATAATCGTTGAACTTCACCGCCAGATCTTTATGGAGCGCCTTTGTGCAAACGGCGGTCGGAATGGTCTTGATGATATTTTTACCATCGGCGATCCGAACTATTTCGAGTTTTCCCTTTCCTTCCGCCCAGGTAACGAGGTCTCCCCATATGATGGCGGCATCGACCTGTTTTAGGGCCACGTAAATCAGAAGTTGATTGACGGTCGGTGCATAGACGGTGATATTCGGGGTGGTGCGCTCCCACAGCTTATTTTTCTCGAGAATCTGCTTGGCAACACGGCCGATGGCAGGGGCCTTGGGATCACCAATGGCGACGCGCACGCCCTTGCGGGCGAGATCTTCCAGACAGGTAACCTTCGCGGGATTCCCCTTCGGTACGGCAATGAGAGGGATATGAAGGACGAGGGGACGAATCGTATCTCCTATAATCCAACCGTTCTTCAGGGCATCCTTCGTATACTTTTCAGCCCCCGGGATAAGGACATCGCAGGGCTGACCAGCAGCCACTTGGGCAAATATCTCTCCCGAGCCTCCGTAGTGGACATCCACCGTTATACTATGGGTCGATTCGAAGTTTTTTCTCATCTCTTCCATGGGTTTCATAAGGCCGGCGCCACTGAAGACAACGAGATCCGCAGCAATGCACTGACCCGTCCAGAGAAGCAAAAAGCTCAAAATGATTATGAATCTTTTCATGATATAATCCTTTCTGATAAATATATATGCCATACTTGGCATGTGCTCGGGAACTCTATATCGTATCGAGGTGTACTTGTCAAATAGTTGGGGTATCCGTAACCCACCACCAAATCAATCTCAGTAATTCCCCATTGTTTTCACCCAGGAACGGAATTCATTCCCATAATCGGACCCCTAGCCTCCAGGTAAAGACCCAAAACAGGATGACCCTTCGCCAAACAGATGATCAGCTCCCGAGATCGCTCAATAATCCTGGTACTTGAATCCCAAAACCTCTTGTGAAAGAATCGCTTCACCTCGTTGATGATGCTTTTTTTTGCACAGAAACCTATCACCCTGATTCACCAGGATCATCGATGTTCTTTATTTTTTTGACGGTGGATCAAGGCTAACACGAATCATTCGATCCTATGATCCCTGGACACTAATTCTATTGATTGACGATTGAAAGCCAGCGTTCCTGTGGAGAGCTGCCGCATGATCATTTCAGGAAAAAAGCCTTTTTCTCCAGGCATGAATAAAACGGACAAAGATCCAACGAACCCATCCAATTTCGATCCCGATCGGTCCATCTCTGCGTAATGTACTTCACACCGTGAAGGAGGATATGCACGAGAGGACCGCTGTTGCCTTGCCTGTTGCTGCTTCTCCCGAAGCGGCTTCCGATTCGTTTTCCAACGACCCTGAGAGGTTAGAGAACAACAACCCTTGCCTGCCCTTTCTGGCATGGATCATGCGACCTGCTGGGTTGGCCTGCAGCGTTCCGGGTCGTAACCGGACGGAGCCTTCAGGCAGGAGGCATCATAAGAAAGAATGAGCGGACAGGAACAAAAGATCGCCCTGGTCTTTCCCGGTCAGGGCTCGCAGCGTCCCGGAATGGGCAAGGACTTTTTCGACGGGATCGCCCGGTCCCGGCAGAGCTTCGAGGAGGCCTCGGAGGCCCTGGGATGGGATGTGGCGGCGCTGTGCTTCGGCGAGGATGAAAGGCTCAACCTGACGGCCTTCACTCAGCCCTGCATCCTCGCAACGGAAATCGCCATGTTCCGGGCCATGGAAGTCCTGTATGGCTTTGCACCCTCGTGCTTCGGCGGCCACAGCCTCGGCGAATTCACCGCCCTGGTCGCCGCCGGCGCCCTTCCCTTTCCGGAGGCCCTTCGGATCGTGCACCGCCGGGGAAAGCTCATGCAGGAAGCCGTTCCCCCGGGCGAGGGGGCCATGGCGGCCGTCATCTCCGAGGATCTGAATCTGGAAACCCTCCGGGACGTTCTCGGCGACCTGCCCCTCGACGTGGCCAACATCAACTCCGCCAACCAGGCGGTCATCAGCGGGAAAGCATCGGCGATGATCGAGGCGGAAAAGAGACTGACGGAAACCCTGGGAAAGGAAAAGCCGCTGCGTTTCGTCACACTCAACGTAAGCGCACCCTTCCACAGCCGTTTCATGAGGGCGATCGAGGAACCCTTCGCGGAAACCCTCGCCTCCCTGGGGCCGGGTCTCGATCCCGGACGGGCGACGGCGGTGACGGCGAATTTCACGGGCGGATTCCACACCGGAGAAAAGGCTGCCGTCGTCGGCAGCCTCGTCTCCCAGTTAAGCCATCCGGTCCGCTGGACGGACAACATGCGGACCCTGGCGGAGGCCGCCGGATCCGTCTACGAGGTGGGGCCGGGCCGTCCCCTGCGGGACTTCTTCAAGACCCTGGGGATTGGCTGCAGCTCGATCACGACCCTGCAGTCCGCGGAGCGGCTTTTCGGCGGCAAGGACCGGTAAGGGCATCGGCCCTTTTCCTATAAGGATGGATCCATGGATTTCAATCTAACGGAACAGCAGCACGAGTACCTCGATACGGTGAGGCGGTTCGTCAAGGCCGAGATCACCCCCCAGGTCATGGCCATGGAGAAAGACCACGCCTTCCCCTGGAACATCATCCGGAAGGCCTGGGATATGGGCATCATGAACCTCACGATTCCCGAATCCGTCAAGGGATACGAGGTCGATATGATCTCTGCGGCACTGATCATCGAGGAGCTCTCCTACGGCGATACGGGCATATCGACATCGGCCATGTGCAACGACCTGGCAAATGTCGTCATCGCCCAGCAGGGCACGGAAGAACAGCAGCACCTCTTCCTCAGTCCCTTCGTCGAGCGGCCCCTGCTTGCCTCTTTCGGTCTGACCGAACCGGGCGCCGGCTCCGACAACAGCTCCATGAGCGCCTTCATGGAGAAGAGGGAGAACGGCTCCTACGTTCTCAACGGCGAGAAGTGCTTCATCACGAACGCCTCCTACGCCTCCCAGTTCACCGTTTTTTGCAAGGTCGGAAAACCGACGAGCGCCTTCATCGCCTGCGTGATCGTTCCAACGGAGGCCATCGGCAAGGCCGGCGACGAAGAGACGTCGGAACCGCCGCGGGAGCGGACCCCCCTGGAAGGAGGCCGGATCCTGCTCGGGAAACCCGAGGACAAGCTGGGCCAGCGGCTTTCCAATACGGCCAGCGTGATCTTCGAGGATGTGATCATCAAGCCTCACCAGATCATCGGCGACCGGAGGCTGGGCTTCAAATACCTTCTCAATGTCCTCGACTACGCGCGACCCATGGTGGCCGCCATCGGCGTCGGCCTGGCCAGAAGGGCCCTGGATCTGACCCTGGCCTATACCAGGGAGCGCAAGCAGTTCGGCAAGAGGATCTGCGATCTGCCCGTCGCCCGTGAGACGCTGGTGGCCATGTGGCGAAAGGTGGAGCTGGCCGAGCTCGCCCTGATGAAGGCCGCCTTCATGATCCAGCACCAGGCGCCCGAGAGCGGGCTTTACTCCTCCCTGGCCAAGAACGTGGCCGCCGAGGCGGCCCTGTTCTGCGCCCACGAGGGCCTTCATCTCCACGGCGGCTACGGCTTCGTGTCGGAATACGAGATCTCGAAGCTGGCCAGGGACGCCCACATCATCGACATTTACGAGGGCGTCCGGGAGATCCAGAATATGATCATCGGCAGGGAGATCGTCTGATGATTCATCTCCACGGCATAGGCCACTTCCATCCCGAGAACGTCATCGACAACGTTTTTCTGGAGTCGCTTGACATCGGGACGAGCTGCGAGTGGATCATGGAGCGGGTGGGCATCCAGACGAGACGAACCGTTCTGCCCCTCGATTACATCCGGCAGACCAGGAACCGGAATCTCCGGGAGGCCTCCGAAGCGGCCCTGTACGGCAATGCCGAAATGGCTGCCGACGCCGCACGGATGGCCCTTGACCGGGCCGGTCTGAAGCCGTCGGACATCGGCCTTGTGATCTCCGGAAGCTGCAGCCCCGACTACACCTGTCCCGCCGAGGCCGCATCCGTCGCGGCGGCCCTGGGCATCGAGGTGCCCGGCTTCGATCTGAATTCCGCCTGCAGCAGTTTCGGCATGCAGGTGACCTTCCTGGATCGGATGAAACCGGAGACCCTGCCGTCCTTCATCCTGCTGGTCAACCCCGAGAGCCTCACCCGCTGCGTGGACTATGGGGATCGCAACTCGGCCGTGCTCTTCGGCGACGGCAGCGCCGCCGCCGTCGTCTCGGCGAGCGTTCCCGCCCGGGCGGCTTTCGACTCCTGCGCCTGCGAATCGAATCCCTCGGCCTGGACCAAGGTGCAGATCCCCCGTCAGGGCTATTTCCAGCAGGACGGCAAGGCCGTCCAAGGCTTCGCCATACGCAAATCGACGGATTCCCTGCGATTGCTGCAATCCGAATATTCCCTCAACGGAAACCGCCTGAAGTTCGTCGGCCATCAGGCCAATCTGGGCATGCTCGCCACGGTCTGCGAGCGGGCGGGCATCGAGGATCGGAATCACTGGTACAACGTTGCCGACTTCGGCAACACGGGCTGTGCGGGCGCCCCGTCGGTCCTGAGCCAACATTGGGACGATCTGGTTCCGGGATGCCATGTGGCCCTTTCCCTGGTGGGGGCGGGGCTGACCTGGGTGCACATGATGCTGAAGGTGCGGGAGGCTCCATGACCTACAACGAATTCAGAGAATGTCCATCCTTCGGGCTGGAAGAACTGCTCGCCTTTTCCCAGGGCCTGCTCATAGAGGACCCGCCCCGGGACTTTGAGGCAAAGCTTCCTGCGCCGCCCTTTCTGATGATGGACCGCGTCCTATCCATGACGGTGGAAGGAAGGCAGGGAACCATCGTCGCCGAGCAGGATATCCACATCGATGCCTGGTACTTCCAGTGCCATTTCCGGGGCGACCCCGTCCAGCCGGGCTGCCTTTGCGTGGACGCCATCTGGCAGCTCCTCGGATTTTACGGACTCTGGCGGGGAGGGCTGGGCTCCGGCCGCGCGCTGGGATGCGGGGAAGTGGCCTTCAACGGCCAGATCCGTCCTTTCAACAAGGTCGTCCGCTATGAAATCGCGGTGAAGCGCTTCGCCCAGCTCAAGGAATCGGGCGCCAGCATCATCATCGGAGACGGTGAGGTTTTCGTGGACGATGAATCCATCACCCAGATCTCCCTGGCACGGACCGGCATCTTCAAGGGGATCACCTATCCCGACTACCCGAAGCGATCCCGCAACTCGGTAGGCGGCATGATCAAAGAAAGGTTGTGATCTATGGATGAAAAACCGGTAGCCATCGTAACGGGAGGCGCCACGGGCATCGGGGCTGCCTGCTGCCGTGCCCTCGCAGGAGGCGGGTTCCGGGTGGGCCTTCATTACCGCAGCAGCGCCAAGGCCGCCGAGGCCCTTGCCGACGAGATCGGGAACAGTTTCCTCCTGCAGGCCGATCTTGCCCGGATCGAGGACATCGACGCCCTTGCGGCCAGGATAAAAGAAAAAGCCGGACGGGTGGACGTCCTGGTCAACAACGCCGGAATGTCCGTCAATGCCGACATTCACAGCATGAGCGTCGAACAGTTCGACACACAGAGGGCGCTGACGCGCGGCACCTGGTATCTGACCAAGCGAATCCTTCGTCTCTTCATGCTGCGCAGGGGAAGCGGCCGCATCATCAGCATCACCAGCGTCGTCGGCCACATGGGAAACGCGGGCCAGATCCCCTACACCATGGAGAAGGCCGCGCTGGACGCCTTCACGAAATCCCTGGCCAGGGAGCTGGCGGGACGGGACATCCTGGTCAACGCCGTCGCACCGGGCTTCATCGATACGGAGATGACGGCAGCTCTCCCCGAACAGATCAAGGAACAGATCCTCGCCGGTATTCCCCTGGGCCGTATGGGTCGGCCGGAGGAGGTTGCCGAGGTGGTTGCCTTCCTCGCCCGCAAGGGGTCCTACATTACCGGCAGCGTGATCCATGTGAACGGAGGGCTCTATGGCGGCTGATCCATCCACCCGGGAGATGGTCCTCAAGGCGGTCCCCCAGCAGGTCCCTTTTCGTTTCATTGACGAGATCCTGGAGCTTGACGATGCGCATATCGTCGGCGCTTACCGTTTCCGTCCCGACGAGTTTTTCTACCGGGGTCACTTCCCGGGCCAGCCGGTCACGCCCGGGGTGATCATGATCGAGACCATGGCCCAGACGGGCGTCGTCGCCTTCGGCATCTACCTGGCCATGACGCAATGGCGGCTCTCTCTGGAGGAGATCCGGTCCATGACGACCCTCTTCACCCACGCGGAGGAGATCGAGTTCAGGGGCATCCTCCTGCCCGGAGAGCGGGTCATCGTCCGAGGGCAGAAAATCTATCTGCGGAGAAAAATGCTGAAGGCGCAAATCACCATGGAGCGGGAAAGCGGCGAGCAGGTCTGTTCGGGCATTCTCTCCGGCATGGCCGTGCCCGCTGAAACCATGAAGGCAACGAGGCCCTGAGGGCTGACGATCGGGAGGAAGTGATGGCTGCAAACAAGAGGGTGGTGATCACGGGCATGGGGGTTGTCGCGCCGAACGCCCACGGGCTCGGTCCCTTCGAGGAGGCCCTTCGGGAGGGGCGCTCGGGGATCCGTTTCGTCCCCGAAATGGAGGCGTTGAACTTCGGCTGCCATGTAGGCGGCATCCCACAGGACATCGCGGAGACGCGAAAGCGATACTTCAATGAAGAGGAACTCCTGACCATCAATGAAAATATCGGCTATGCAGCCATTGCAGCCATCGACACCTGGAAGGATGCCGGTTTCGAGGTGCCTGCGGCGACCGAGGACCGGGTGGACTGGGAAACGGGCGTCGTGGCCGGCTGCGGCATCGGCGGCATGGATACCATTGAATCGGTCGTCGTTCCTTACGTCAAGGAAGGCAAGGTCCGCCGCATGGGCAGCAGCATCGTCGAACAGGTGATGAACAGCGGCACCAGCGCCCGAATCGCGGGCCTCTTGGCCCTGGGAAATCAGGTCACCTCCAACTCATCGGCTTGCAGCACGGGCAACGAGGCGATCATGGAAGGGGTCTGGAAGATCCGGGCGGGCCAGGCCGCAAGGATGCTGGCCGGCGGGTCCGAAGGGGCCTCCCCCTACATCTGGGCCGGGTTCGACGCCATGCGCGTCATCTGCCGCAAGTTCAACGACCGTCCCGAGGCGGCCTCCCGGCCCATGAGCGCCACGGCCGCCGGCTTCGTCCCCGGCGCCGGCGCCGCCTTTGTAATGCTGGAAGACCTGGAAAGCGCCCGGCGGCGGGGCGCCCGCATCTATGCCGAGATTCTGGGCGGAGCCGTCAACTGCGGGGGCCACCGCATGGGAGGTTCCATGACGGCCCCGAATCCGGAAGGGGTCAAGCGCTGCATCCGGGCCGCCCTGAACGATGCGGGCATCGGGGCCCCGGAGGTCGACGTCGTCAACGGTCACCTCACGGCCACTTTCGCCGATCCTTATGAAGTCAAGAACTGGTCCGAGGCCCTGGACCGCGATGCCGCCCATTTCCCCTACATCAATTCCACGAAGTCCATGGTCGGCCACTGCCTGGGTGCGGCCGGGGCCATTGAATCCGTGGCCGTCGTTTTGCAGCTTTACCGGGATTTCATCCATCCCTCGCTGAATTGCGAAAATCCCCACCCGGACATCGAGGACTTCGCCCACAGGATCCCCCAGAAATGCCTGGAAAACGCCGGGGTGAGCATCATCGCCAAGGCCGGTTTTGGTTTCGGCGACGTCAACAGCTGTCTGATCTTCAGCAAATGGGAGGACTGAACATCGGAAACATCCATACTCGGAACCGTTCAGGCAGAATCCGGGCAAGAAAGCATTGAACGGCAGGCTTTTCCCACCTGCCCGGGGAAGTTGGCCTGAAGCAGAAAAGGGCAGAAAACAGTACGCCCAGAAAAGCAAAAAATAACCATAAAAGGAGTAAAACATGGAAGAACAACAGATTTTCGATGCCTTTCTCGACATCCTGCGTCCCTATGCGAAGGACACGGACATGCTGGCGGCGGCCACGGGCGAGACCCACATCCTCAACGACCTCAAGGTCAACTCGGCAAGGCTCGTCGATGTCATCATCAAGTGCGAGGACACCTTCGACATCACCGTAGAGGATGACGAAGCAGACAAGATCCGGCTCGTCGGCGATGCCGTGGCCCTGATCAAAAAGAAGCTCCACTGATCGCCATGGACGGAAAAACATTGGCACTATTGCGCCTGCAGATCCTGCTGGGGCAGCTTGCTGCCTTTGTTCTCGGACCTTTGTATTTCCTCGTGATCCGGCTGCTGGGATACAGAATCCGGGAACTTTCGGAGCTCCGGCGGCGTTGCGCCCGCGAATTCGCCAAACACAAAGGCCCCTGGATTTTCTGCCCCAACCATCTGACGATGATCGATTCGGCAATCGTCGCCTATGCGATGATGCCCCTGCACCGGCAGCTATTCCAGTACCGCCGAATCCCCTGGAATCTCCCGGAACGGGACAATTTTTACGGGAATCCATTCCTGGTCGTCCTGTGCTACCTGATGAAATGCATCCCACTCCAGCGGGGCGGAAACCGCGAAAAGATTGCCGAAGTCCTCGAGAAATGCACCTACCTGCTGCAGAACGGGCACGCCCTGACGATCTTCCCCGAAGGGCACCGCTCCCGTACAGGCCGGATCGACAGGGAAAACTTCTCTTACGGCGTTGGCCGCTTCATCAAGGATCTCGACAATTGCAAGGTGATGTGCCTGTACCTGAGGGGCGACAGCCAATCCGCCTATGGCACCATCCCGAGATTCGGGGAGCGTTTCACCGTGCTGATGGAGTCTTTCGTGCCCGAAAGGCTGGATTCGGGGGGGCTCAGGGCGCAGCGCGGCTATGCCGCACAAATCATCGGGCGCCTTGCCGAGATGGAGGAATCCTATTTTGATACACGTGGGCAACGATATCGTGGACCTGAGGGAGCCGCGGAACCTGGGCAAGAGCGGGGATACGCGCTTTCTGGAACGGGTCTTCACCGCTGAGGAATGTCGGCTGATCCGCGCGGCAAAACGGCCCGACGCCGTCCTGTGGGCCTTCTGGGCCTGCAAGGAGGCGGCTTACAAGGCGGTCAGCAAGACACATCCGGCGATCTCCTCGCGTCCCCGTCGCTATAAGGTCCTGGTGGACGAAAAACGCGCCGGGGAATGGCTCGGAGATCAGGACCTCGCCGGGCAGGAACTGGCCGGATGGGTGGCAACACCGGCAGGGATCGTCCTCATCCGGGTGACCTTAGGGAACGACTACGTCCATTGCCTCGCCGCCGACCAGGCGTCCGCGCCTGAAACCGATCACTGGCTGGCCGAGGAAATGGACCCGATGACGGCGGCTTCTCCCGAGGGTCCTTCCCGCCATGTCCGGACAAGCGCCAGCCGGGCCATTGCCGCCTGCCTGGGCCTCATCCCCGAGAATATCTCGATTCACCGGTTCGCCGCACTGGAAGGTCTCGGCCCGCCTGTCGTTTTCCTAAAGGGCCGGCCCGCCGGCTTCGACATCAGCCTCAGCCACGACGGCCGCTTCGCCGCCTGGGCCTTTATCCGCTCAAACTAAAGACTCAAGCTTTCTATACCGATGCATCCGGGACGCGATCCTCCGACCTCAAAAAAGAGAGGGCGTTTACAACTCGATAGCAATAACAACCGAAATTACGGACGTTAGAAGTTATCAATTACCGATGGAAACAAGGGATTGAAGAAGCGTCTCAGGGTCCTACATTAATTGCCTCATGGAAGCGTCTTGCTTGAGAACTGTTAAGAGATCGGATGCGATTATGAAACAACAGCAGATCCACGATGCGGAGTGGTAGCAAAAAACGCTTGCATATATCCGCACATCCGGATATATACGATGCATGAAAAACATTGCTACTCTGTTCAAATCGTTGGAAGACGAAACGCGTCTCCGCATCATGGGACTTCTGCTCGGAGTCGGGGAACTTTGTGTATGCCATATTATAGAAGTGTTGCAGCTTCCTCAATCCACTGTTTCCCGACATCTTGCTATATTAAAAAATTCCGGATGGCTAAAGGATCGTCGGGAAGGGGTATGGATTCACTATTCCATAAATCCTGATTTAAGCCCGATCCATAAGATCTTAATAGAAACATTGCGGACTGTCTTAGAGAAAAATGACATGGCATGGAACGATAAAAAGCGATTAACGAAACTTGGCCCAATGAATTGCTGTACATAATTTTTTTTACTATTATCTATCCGCTGATCCGGATATAGGGAAATAATATAATGAAACGCGAAGGAGTCACAAGTGACAACCGACGTCAGTAAAAAACTCTCATTTCTTGACCGTTATCTTACCATATGGATATTTTCAGCGATGGCTTTTGGTGTAGGGCTTGGATATTTCTTTTCAGGGGTGGAACAGTTCATCAACCGATTTCAGGTCGGGACAACAAATATCCCCATTGCCATCGGGCTAATTTTAATGATGTATCCGCCTTTCGCAAAGGTAAAGTATGAGGAGATGCCGGAAGTCTTCCAAAACAAAAAGGTGTTGGGACTCTCTCTCGTTCAGAACTGGCTGATTGGGCCAGCACTGATGTTCGTACTGGCCATCATGTTTCTGCCCGACAAACCCGAGTACATGATTGGCCTGATCATGATCGGTTTGGCCCGATGCATTGCTATGGTAATCGTATGGAATGAATTGGCCAAGGGCAGCACCGAATATGCCGCCGGATTGGTGGCCTTCAACAGCATCTTTCAAGTGCTCTTCTTTAGCCTATATGCCTGGTTCTTCATCACCGTTCTGCCCCCCTTATTCGGTCTCTCGGGGAGCATCGTGAAGGTCAGCATACGACAGATTGCTGAGAGCGTGCTCATCTATCTGGGTGTTCCGTGTATCGCTGGAGCATTGACACGCCTTATCGGCTTAAAGCTGGTAGGTAAGGAGCGCTACCACAAATTCTTCGTTCCGAAAATCAGTCCTATTACCTTTATCGCCCTCCTTTTTACCATTGTGGTCATGTTCAGCCTAAAAGGGGAACTAATCGTTACCATCCCTCTGGATGTTCTGCGTATTGCGATACCCTTGGGGATCTACTTCATCGTCATGTTCGTTGTTTCATTCCTGATGGGCAAGAAGATGGGGGCGGATTATACCCGCACAACAACCCTCGCTTTCACGGCAGCGAGCAACAATTTTGAGCTTGCGATTGCAGTAGCGGTGGCTGTTTTTGGACTTGGTTCCGGCGTGGCCTTTGCAGCGGTGATAGGCCCCCTTGTGGAAGTGCCGGTGATGATAGGATTGGTCAATGTAGCCTTTTGGTTTCGGAGGAAGATGTTCACTTAGAGGGAGGTTTAAGGTATGAATAAACTTGAAAAGGGGCAACTTCCGCTTGCCCCGTCAGGATGTGATATTGAAGTCGCAGGAGATACTCCGGACAAGCCACCGTGTTGAGGCCCGCCAACCTCAGCCGGTGGCGGAGAAATCAGCGAGCGGGTTCCCGGCTTTATTGAATGGCTGACGATCGGAGAAAGAAAAGTGCCGAGAATTTCGACGACTCTCACCTTTATCGACCGTCTCGGCGCATGGAAAGTACGCTGGGGTGTCGGCCGGATGCATTATATGGTTCCGCCCGGCCTCTACGCCATCGGCAACCCGAACCCCGATTCACCGGTTCTGGTGACGGCAAACTATAAAATGAGCTATGACATCGTTCGTAGCGTCTTGGAGGGGCGGAATTGCTGGGTGCTCGTCCTTGAAACTTATGGAATCAATGTGTGGTGTGCGGCGGGTAAAGGAACCTTTGGTACGGAAGAATTGATTCGGCGCATCAGGATTTCGGAATTGGCCGAGGTAGTCAACCACCGGCAGCTCGTTCTGCCGATACTGGGTGCAGCCGGCGTGGCGGCTCACAAGGTCACAAAACAAACCAGCTTCAACATCCGATATGCAGCGATACGAGCCGAGGATATTCCGGAGTATCTGGACAACGGAATGACAACGACCCCTCTGATGCGGGAAATCACTTTCACAACCTGGGAGAGAGCCGTGCTTATACCCGTGGAACTTGCAGAGGCGCTGAAACCGACAGTCATCGCCGCAGCGGTCATATTTGTTGTATTGGCAGCACTGCATGGCCGTAATACAGGCCTCATAGCCGTATATGGCTACCTCGGTGCAGTGATGGCAGGTATTGTAGTTACACCGCTCTTCCTTCCATGGCTCCCCGGCCGGAGCTTTGCTTTCAAGGGGGTTCTGACAGGATTGGTTTGGAGCATGGTTTTCTGCGTATTTGCCGGAGGTATCGGATGGAGCCCATTCATGGCCATTGCTGCCTTTCTGACACTTCCAACCATAAGTGCATTCTATGCTCTGAATTTCACCGGATGCACACCTTTTACATCCCGCTCCGGGGTCAAGAAAGAAATGCGAATTGCACTTCCGGCCATTGCATGCACGCTTCTTGTTGGCGTCCTCGTCGCACTATTGGATATAATTCTATGAATAATCGGGTGACTGTATGAAAGGTTTCAGCTACTTGAGAAATGTAGCTACTCTGAAGATAGAACCGGAGAAATGCATTGGATGTGGCAAATGTTTAGAGGTATGCCTACACCAAGTGTTCGCACTTAACGGCGATAAGGCCACTTTCATCAATTTCGATTCCTGCATGGAGTGTGGTGCCTGCGCGAAGAATTGCCCGACTGATGCTCTTCAGGTTGGTTCAGGTGTAGGCTGCGCAGCCGGCCTCATAAAGGAGTGGCTTCGTGATCACCGACTGCTCGGTGTAAGCGGAGAATGCTGTTAAATTTATGAAATTTTGCAGCCAAGATCAAAAAAGTATTTCGAAGCGTGTCTAATGCATCGGGAGGTTTGACATGGTTTTCATTCTTTATCTGATTACAGGTCTTTTAGCGGGCGTGGTGGGGGGATTGCTGGGTACGGGCGGTTGTGCGCTCATTATGCCGGTGATTCGATTTGGATTTCATTTCGATCCGGCCGTTGCTGTGGGAACGACGCTCACCGCCGTTGTTTTTACAGCCGGTTCCGGCGCTTTCCAGCATATCCGCATGGGGAATGTGGACAAATCGACGGCTTCGGTTACCGGGGCCAGCGGTGTTCTTGGTGTGATTGTTGGCTCTCTCGTCTTTTTTTACCTCATGCCTTACGGGAAGCTAATCGATTTAATCATCGGGTGTGCCTTTTTGCTGGTCACCCTGCGGATGCTCTATGAGGGAGGCGAAGGGCTGTTTGGTAAAAACCCCCTTCCGCAACCGTTGGCCGAGGAGAGGATGCCGGGTTCGTCCATCCAGAAAAGTATCTTGGGAACAGCCATCGGTACGCTCACCGGGATTGTCGGGCTCGGAGGTGGGTACGCTTTGGTGCCGTCCTTTCTTTATCTTTTCAAGGCACCGATGAAACTTGCCATCGGGACATCCATGGCTTCTTTTTTCTGGATGGCCTTGATCGGAGCCATCTTTAAATTTTATCAGAACGTAGTGAACATCCCCGTGGCAATAACCCTCGGCATCGGTGCTCTGATTGGCGCGATCTATGGTGCAAAGCTTGTGGCAAAGTTCAAACCAGCAGCCCTCAAGTTCCTCTTCGGATTGCTTTTTCTGTATGTGTCCTTAAAATATATCTTAATCTATTTCGGAATTATGATTTAGCGTCTAAGCGTAAAGAATACATGGTCGCCAAAGGTCGTTTTTTAAATGTGAATCGGAGTACAGGTGCGGATAATTGTTCCCACCGATATCATATTTTCCATCATGATGACCTCGTAAAAAACCCCTGCCCCGTGGGGCACCACGAAGCATGAAAATCACCCCCACCCCAATCCTACCCCCTCGATCGGGAGGGATACAGGGAAGGGGATTTTCTTACGAATCACAAACCGTGTCACCCCCTTGCAGCCTGCCCCCGCGAAAGCGGGGGAAAGCGGGGGTCCAGAACGTATCGAAAATGCTGGATTCCCGTTTTCGAGGGTATGACAAAAATGGGGCCTCTCGGACTTTTTACGGGACCATCAGCAGTGGTTAATTTTAAAACCGTTCCAACCCTTGATCATATTTCGTAGTCGACTTCATCCTCAAGTTTCCAAAATATAAGACCCAGATTCCAGAAGATTCCATAAATGTCTCTGTCCACTGCTTCCAACAGATATTCAAAATCAGTTTCTCGTTCAGAGCCCATGTACAAACGCCAAATTGTTTTTTCAACATCGTAACAGTATAAAATCCATTGGTTTTCTTTTTCATAATACCGGAATTGGGCGATATCGCTATGAACAAGTTTGTTTGAAGGATTCTATGTTGGATACCCCTCCTGGAAAAGAGTCACCGTCTTACCGTCAAACTTGAATCCCAGCTTGCCAAAGTTTCTCGGATACTCGGGAACTTTTTCCCGGCAATACCTTTCCAATCTGGCTTCCACCAGCCTCTTCGTGGGTTCTGGGATCGGCATTGTTTCTTTGGCTTTCGGATACTTTCTTTATTTATTCAGCTGATTCTTTAAGCTTACAGACGGTTTAAATGTGACAACGCTTCTTGCACAGATCGTCAAATCCTCACCCGTCCTAGGATTACGACCTCTTCGCTGTTTCTTCGATTTGACCGTCCACTTGCCAAAGCCGGAAATCTTGACGTCATTGCCCTTTTCCAATTCGGCCTTGATGATCTCGAAGGCGCTTTCGATTAGCTTCGCGCAATCTTTCTTCGGTATCCCTATGTTGTCGCATGCCATGTCTAAAAGCTCTTTTTTGGTGATAGCCATGATTTACCTCCTTTTGGGAAGATATTCTGTTAAGGATTACTATGATAAAGACTGAGCAATTGCAAAGAGATTGAACATATCGGTGGCTGTCTTCTCAATGGCCTCTGGATTCTCCACATCGCCGACCCACTGGGCGGGGATTGCCTCGATGCCGAGGGATGCGCCTAAGATAGCCCCCGTGATCGAACCTGTGGAATCGCTGTCTCCGGTATGGTTCAATGCCGCGAGAACGCCCTCGCGCCAATGGTCCGGATACACCAGGGAACAATAGAGAGAAACCGCAAGGGCCTCTTCGCCTACCCAACCCTCGCCAAGTGCCCTGATCGAATCCGCCACAGGCCTGTTGGCGCCGGCCAGTTTCAAGGCCGTTCTGACCTTATCTAAGGTTTCTTCGAAGTCTTCGTACTTGACCAGTTCCTGCATGGTAAGATCGATTGCTTCCGGAAGAGGCTTGCCAGAAATGATCCAGGCGATCAGCTCCGACAGAAAGCCCGCAGGCAGATATCCCGATGGGTGGCCATGGGTGATGGCGGCAAACTCGGCACCCCATTTGAAAGCATCCCAGGGAGGGAAGGATAGACCGGCGGGGGCTGTCCGCATCACCCCGCCACAGCCCTTGCTGTTGTTGATCCGTTTTGCAACGCTGCCCATCTTACCGCTTTGCAATGCCGATAGGCAGGTATTGCCCGGAGCTCTTCGTTGATAAGGGTCGTTCTGAGATTTCAGCCAATCAAGATAATACCGGTAAACGATCAAAGAGGGCTCTACCGTTTCTCCCCTATTGAGCCTTTTTTTGAAGTCCAGGCATCCCCAGGCAGTCGCCAGGGACATCTGAGTGTCGTCGGTGTACGAACCCGGCTGGAAGCCGCTCCAGCCCTGAAAACCGGTGATACCGTTCTCACCGTATGTTTTCCCGATCTGGGACAGGGAAAGGAACTCTACTGGGGCTCCAAGGGCGTCTCCGATCGCCAATCCGAAAAGACACCCGAGGTATCTGTTCAACAGCGCATCCATAGAACCTATCTTGAAATTTTTTCACGTAATTCGGACAGCGCCCCTTCGGTTGTCAACACATGTCCAAAAAGCAGGGAAAACGATTGGAGGGTATGCTGATGAATCTCCGGGCTCCAGGCAGCACAGGCATCATCGATGAGAAAGACATCGAATCCCAGCTCGAAGGCCGTCCTGGCCGATCCCTCAACGCACATGTTGGTGACGACTCCCGTCACGAAGAGCTGCTCGATTTCCATATTCTTCAGAATGAATTCCAGCTTGGTGGCCGTGAATACGCTGCTGGTATTCTTGACGATAACGAGGTCGCGATCTTCAGGCTTAAGAAGGTCAATAATCTTCGAACCGGGATGATTCACCGGGGGGAAAACGACATCCCCCACTCGCCGCTGCGCCCTCCGGTTAAGCGCACGTGCCGCCTGCGGCAGATCGCTTCCGCCCTTATCGAAAGAACAATACATGGTGTAGATGATCCGGAGGTTTTGCGCCCTGAAAAAATCGATCAGTTTCTTGATGTTCGGCTCAGCGACGGTCGCTGTTTGCTCCATGAAGTAGTCCAGCATCCCCGGAACTCCGTAATCCGTTATCTTATAGGCGCCCCAGTCTTTCCTAACCTGATACTCCTGCATGTCGATAATCAGAAGCGCTGCCTTGTCCGGCTTGATCTCTGGGACCATGGATTTTCTGATGTCCAGCCATCTCTGTATCTTATCACTCATGGTGCACCTCCAATGACAGCTCAAGCTTCAATCTTTTCCTGAACTCAAAGGTTTGCCGCTATTCGATATAGGCCTCCGCCGTTACGGCCTTGACATACCTTGATCAATGTGACGATTGCAATCCAAAACATTCAAAGACTTGATTTCCGATAGTCCCAGGGAGGGATGGAACGAGGATCGCTCCAGAGGCCAGCCCCGTTTCTCTTGGCCTCATCCTCAAGCGACGCCGGATCAGGATCGTTTGAATCCTTCTTGAAATGCCATGCGAATCCAGCTTTCAGGATTGCACGATTCTCTGATGTACCGTTCAAGGACAACCCCTGAAAAATTCTCCTCATAGACCCGGACGAAGGTCTCGAAGCACTCCCCCACGCAGCGATAACAATCGGATAATTGGGGATTCCGTGGACAATAAACAGCGGCAGGAAGCGGCACGATCTCAACACGTTCTTTTGCTTCTTAACGGTGATGCTTTCCGGTATACGGCAATCCGGATCATCGTAGCGGTAGAAACAGCAGCTGCAGGAAAGATTGCACAGACCGGAGGCCGGTTTCAAAAACAGCGATATCGATGGCGGCTCGATGTGCTTGTTCATTTCCTGGCGATGTTCGGGTTTCGCCTCTGCTCTACACGAGGAATCCCCGCGGATTTTTTTTGGCCCACCGTTCCCACTCGACAAGCAGGCCCCTCATCTTCTCGGCGACGTCGGGATAGGTCGCGATGACGTTGTAGTTCTCGCCCGGGTCGACGGACAGATCGTAAAGCAGGGGCGCGCGGTTTCCAAGCTGCTTTTTCCCCATCGCTCGGGGGAGAGACTCGGCATCGAGGGGCACCGGCCAGACGTACCGATTCAAGCTGCGGAGGTACTTCCAACGACCCGAGCGCACGCCTTCTAACTGGTCGTAATGATAGAAGAAGATGGCGGCGAGCGGGGATTCCGGCCGGAAAGAAGGTCCGCGATGTTCTTTCCATCGATGATCCTGTCGGAGGGAAGACCGATTCCCGCCAGCGTAAGCAGCGTGGGGAAGAGGTCAAGGTTGACGGCCGGTTCGGAAGAGACCGAGCCGGGCCGGATTTGCCCCGGCCATTTGGCAAGGAAGGGCACCCGGAAACCGCCCTCGTAGCTCTGTCCCTTCCGGCCCCGGAAGACGCCCGGACTTCCTTCGTACCAGGGGCCGTTGTCGCTGGTGAAGAAGATGAGCGTGTCCCTTTCGATCTTCAGCCTTCGCAGGGTGTCGACGATTTCTCCGACGCTCCAGTCGATTTCCTCGACGGCGTCGCCGAATTTCCCGGCCTTCGACTTGCCGGAAAACCTCTCCGAGGCATACAGCGGCTGATGGGGAAAGGTATGGGCGAAATAGAGGAAGAACCGCCGGTCCTTCTGCTCTTCGATGAATGCCAGCGCCTCCTTCGTGTATAGGCCCGTCAGCCTGGCCTGGTCGGTTCCGATGTCCGCCTCAAGCTGCGTCTCATTGCGGAAGAGCGGACAGGGCTGCATGTCGTTGCTGTGGGGAACGCCCAGGTAATGGTCGAAGCCGTGCCTCCGCGGATTGAACTCGGGCTGCCGGCTGTAGTCGCCCAGATGCCATTTGCCCATCATGGCGGTCCGGTAGCCTGCGGTCTTCAAGGCTTCGGCGACGGTAACCTCCTGGCTTGCGAGCCCTGCGGCAACGACGTCCTCGTGCAGATCGACGGACCCCAGCGGCGTGAAGGCGTAGGCGATTTTCCGCTCGACCCTGCGCATCAACGGCGAATCGGCGGGATAGGGATTCCCGATGATGCCCGTGCGGAAGGGATGGCGTCCGGTCAGCAGGCCCGCCCGCGACGGCGCGCAGACGGCATTGCAGGCGTAGTAGTCGGTGAGCTTCATGCCGTCGCGGGACAGCCGGTCGATGTTGGGGGTGCGTATCGCCCCGCTGCCGTAGCAGCCGAGGTCGCCGTACCCCAGATCGTCGCAGTAGACGATGATGACGTTCGGCTTCGGGGCGGCGGGATTCACGACGCTCAGGGGTTTCAGCCCGGATTCATCGGGATAGGGCCCGTACACCTCATCGACCGATGGATTGCCGAACAGTTTGTAGCCCCCCGCGCCGAGGGCAGCGACCCCGCCGATGACCAGCCCGGCCCGAAGCGATCATTTCATCAGATTCCGTCTGGAGATTCTTTCAGCCATTCTTTCCCTTTCTCTCTGAAATCGTAATTTCCCTTCACACCCTATTTCACGATGCGCAGATGCAAGATATGTGCATCCCGGAAGCGGCCGGAGATACGACCGAGCGGTGCCTTCCTTTTTCCCGCGGTCCCGAACTGTCTGAACTGCGCGAGGACCGTCACACTTTCAGAAAGGCCCTGATGGCTTCGCTTGCCGTGCTTCCCTCACCGAGGAGAAGGGTTGCGTGATTCGTTCCCTCCACATCGACCAGCGTGCAGTTCGCAATGGCCTGGGCAATGAACTCCGCCGCCGCCCGGTTCACAATGGGCGGACTGCCCAGGTAGTTCTCGGGGGCCCGCAAGAAGAGGGTCGGGCATTGTATCCGCGGGAAGGCGTTGAGGGCATCGTAATTCTTCAAGGCATAGAAATCCTCGATGGCCGTTTCGGCGGACATCTTGGGGCTGACGCTGCCGTCATCGTTCAGTCCTGCGTCGTAGGCGTAGACACTCTCCATATATCCGGTCCAGTTTTCCTCGCCGTATTCGGATCTCATGAACTTCAAATACTCTGCGACGGATGGGTACTTCGCCCGCAATCTGTCCACCATGGGCCGGATGCTCTCGAAGAGGACATCGTAGTCCGCCAGCGGGCCGCCGCCGCCCCCGTCGATCAGGACGAGTTTGTGAACCCTCTCCGGGAAATGCGCCGTGAAGAAGGCGGAAATCCCGGCACCGAGGGAATGACCGGCCAGTGTGACACTTTTCAGGGACAGCGCATCGAGCAGTGCCTCCAAATCTGCGGCATGGCGGATGACATTGTATCCTTTGGGCGGTTTGCCACTGTTTCCCCTGCCTCTCAAATCATAGGCGATGACCCGGTATTCGGGCGACAATCTCTCGCCGAGACTGTCGAAATACCGGCAGTTGGCCGTCAATCCATGTACGCACACCAAGGCTTCGCCGGCGCCGTTCCAGTCCGCATAATGCATGTTAATTCCGTTTATCGTGACATCATGCTCTTCCATGTCGACCTCCTCCCAGGGGTTTTTGCCCATGCGCTCCCGGTTGACCTTCGGATCGCCTGTCGGAACTTTATTTTCCGAAAACCTGTGACAGCGTACACAGCCGCCACCGGAAACGCCCTTTACGTCAACAATCACGCTGCCGATCAAGAGGCCTTTCTTATGATTTTTCGCCCTCAAGGCGCATCGCAACATCCCGCGTCCATAAAGGGACACGGAATGCGCATCGGCGTCAATCCCTTTTCTTCAGGGCCTCCAGGGCCTCGCCCGGGTCCTCGAAGATGTAGGGCGGCACTTCCCGCTTTTCCAGGGCCCTTCCCAGTTTCATTCGCAAAAACGCGCTGGTTGTATAGCGGGTCGTCCTCAGGTAATAGCGGTCCACGACGTCCTTCACCATCCCGATGTACTCGTCCTCCAGTTCGGGAACGATGGAGAAGTTGTCGTAGTTGACGATGGTGTAGACCTTCCTGCCCAGAGTTCCCAGCATCTCGTCCACCTTCCGGCGGATTTCCGCTATCTGCCCGCTGCTTCGGATGGCGAGGCCTTCGAAATTGACGAAGAATACGTTTTCTTCGGCATTGTAGGCCAGCCGGTCTTCCAGAGGCACTGCGATAAGCTGATCCTTGAGCCCCATGGGCTCTGGCCAAAAGATCCGCTCGTCCATCAAAGCGGGCGGGCCTTTCATGACCGGGGGGAAATCCATGCGCTCCAGAATATCCTTCCGGAGGTCCACCCCGGGGGCGATTTCCGTCAGTTCCATCCCCTCCGGCGTCAGGCGGAAGACGCAGCGCTCCGTGATATAGACGACGGGCTGCCCCGTCATGACGGCCGTCTCGCCGCTGAAGGTCACATGCTCCACCTGCTCGACGAACTTCCTGTTCGGTCCCTCTTTGACGATTTTCAGCCCTCCCTTTTCGATGACGACCTTCAGGTCGCCGGCCGTGAATGTGCCCACGAAAACGACCTTCTTCGCATTCTGGCTGATGTTGATGAAACCTCCGGCGCCGGCGAGCCTCGGTCCGAACTTGCTGACATTCAGGTTTCCCCGCCGATCGGCCTGAGCGAGACCGAGGAACGCCACATCGAGCCCTCCGCCGTCGTAGAAGTCGAACTGGGCCGGCTGATCGATGAGCGCATCCATGTTCGCAGCCGCCCCGAAATTCAGTCCTCCCGCCGGAATACCGCCGATGGTTCCCGGCTCCGTTGTCAGGGTCAGATAGTCCAGGATGCCCTCTTCGTTCGCCACGTTGGCAACCCCTTCGGGCATGCCGATGCCCAGGTTGACGACGCCGTTCAGCTTCAGCTCAAAGGCGGCCCGGCGGGCGATGACCTTCCTTTCGTCCAGGGCCATCGCCTCGAGGGTCTCGAGGGGCACCTTGATTTCCGAACTGAAGGCGGGATTGTGCCTCACCGCGAAGGTCTGCCAGTGGTTCTCGGGCTCGGCCGCGACGACGCAGTCGACGAGTATGCCGGGGACCTTGATCTCCCGGGCGTTCAGGGTGCCCCGTCCGGCGATCCGCTCGACCTGGACGATCACGAAACCGTTCGAATTCCTCGCCGCCATGGCGATGGCGAGGGTTTCCAGCGTCAGGGCTTCCTTTTCCATCGTGACGTTGCCGTCCAAATCGGCCGTCGTGCCCCGGATGAAGGCGACATTGATGGGCATGGTTTTGTAGGCCAGATAATCCTTCCCGTCGAACCTAATCAGCTCGACGATGTCTTCCGTTGTGACGGCATTGATTTTCCCTCCGCCCTGCCGCGGATCGACGAAGGTCCCCAGCCCGACCCGGGAAATCGTTCTGGGCCTGCGGGCGGCGATGTCCCGGAACAGATGGCTGATGACCCCCTGGGGAAGGTTGTAGGCTTCCACCTTGTTGTCGAAGGCCATCTGCTGGAGTTTCGGGGCCAGGCCCCAATGGCCGCCGATCACGCGCCTGATCAGCCCGTCATGGGCCAGGTGATTCAACCCCCGGTCCCTTCCGTCCCCCTGCCCTGCGGCGTAGAGCAGTGTGAGACCCCGGGGCTTTCCCGTCTCCAGGAAATACCGCTCCAGCGCGACGGCAAGCTCCTCCGCAAAACCGGTACCGACGAAGCCTTCCGTGGCGAGGGTATCGCCGTCCCGGATCAGCCGGACCGCTTCTTCGGCCGAGACGACCTTGCCCCGCTTCATGTGAGCCTTCAGATCGGACGGCAGGGGATGTTCTACGTGATTCGTCATGGGCAATCTCCTCTTTCTCCGGCGGCGCGGCCGCCGGCTCCCGGGACGAAGCGCTTCCCCCCGGAGGGCGGCGCGCGACCTTCGCCGCGATTCTACTGCGCGCCGTATATGATCTCCGCACAGGCTTCGGCACTGCGCTGATCCAGGAGAATATCGTAATGATTGGTATCGGCGACGGTCTCCAGCCTTATCCTTGGATAGTTCTCCAAGACGGTGATGATGACCGGTTCCGGGTAGAGCGGGACCTCCTCGTTCTGCAGGCCCCGGACCGCGCGCAGCATGAGGACTTCCCGGGGAAGATCCCGCAGGGTGCTCTCGATGAGATCGGTGGCGAAAAGGTCGGCGCTGTCTTCCTCCACGGCCTTGGGATTCGTGCTGGGACGCATTTCCGGCGGTTCGCCGCGCAGGTCGTAATCGACGTATTCATCGTGAACCGGGGTCCAGCCCTTCACGAACGCCGCCTGTGACCGCCAGTAATCCCGATAGGCCTCGCGGGACGGGAAGGTCATGGCCAGGCGCGCCAGGGCGGGACCCAGGATGAGCGGCAGAACCTGTTCGGGCGTGAGCCCCGGCGGCAGGGGAAGGGGAACGCCGCCGTCGATGAGAACGGGCCGCGAGACGCGCCCCGGCGCCAGACTCAACATCGCCACCGTGACGAAACCGCCCATGGAATGGCCGATGACATCGCTCGCGGGAAGCGAGAAAAAATCGAGGACCGCCACCATGTCGCCTACATGCGCCTTCATGCCGAAGGGGCCGGGAAGGGCATTGGAGTCGCCGCGACCGCGCAGATCCACCGCATAGACACTGTAGCCACGGGGAACGAGCGCACCGGCGAAACACTGCCACGCCCTGTTCGACGATGTGATCCCGTGAATCGCCAGGATCGGCTTCCCTCCCTCCGGCCCGTAACGGAAAACCGCCAACTCGCCCCCGGCGACGGGGACGAGGAACCGGGCTTCGGGAAGAAGGGCCTTCTGATTGCCTGCCATAATGTCACCTCCTCAAAGTCGTGCACCTTTATTCATGAAGGAACCGCCTGCCGCCTATTTCGCGCTAAAGCCGCATTAAGAAACAAGATTGGATCGCATACCGCTTTTATTCCGGTACGGTGACATTGTAGTTGCGCTATCGAATAAATCAAGGGATTTCATGGGATGCGATCCGGGCTGCCGATTGTCGCCAAGAAAAAAATGCTGCTTTTCCGTGTCTGTCTAACCTCGGGCAGCAGGAAAGACCTTTGACCGGCAGTGCGATGACCGGATGGACGTCAATGATTTCCCGAATGATCATTCCGGTACCATTTCCGGAAGATTCATGGCATAAAGGGACAGCATGGGGAGGGCCTGTCCCGTCCATATCCCCCTCATCAATCTGCAGGCAACGGCTGGAAAGGAGGCGAAAGCCATGACACAGCGGGTTTGTATCGGGATCTTTCTTCTGTTTGGGGCGGCCTACATCGGTTTGCTGCCCGTTCGGCCCTACCCGGGAAGCTTCCTCGTCAAGGCCCTGCCGGTGCTCGCCCTTGCCTACCTGGCCCTGAGTTCCGTCAAGGGCATCCGGGGCCGGCTCCTGACAGCGGCCCTGGTCCTTTCCGCCGGCGGCGACATCGCCCTGGCCGTGGGCGAGGGCGTCACCTATTTTATGGCCGGCCTTGTCCTGTTCCTGTTTGCGCACCTCGTGTATACGGCCCTCTTCGCCATGGATTTCCACCGGCAGCTCTCCCGCCTGTCCATAGTGATTCTTCTGGTCCTCTATTCGACCGCCATGGGCTGTTACCTGAAGCCCACCCTCGGACCGATGACACTGCCCGTGTTTTTCTATCTCGCCGTCATCACCGTGATGGCCTCGCTGGCCGCTTTTCGGTCCCCGCCGGGCTATCTCGTCCTTGCTGGGGCATTGCTCTTCATGGCCTCCGATTCGCTCCTTGCCGTCAACAGGTTCAGGATGCCCCTGCCGGCCGCGGACCTGCTCGTCATGGCCACCTACTACGCCGCCCAGTTCTGCATCGCCTGGGGCTTCGTTTCGGAACGGCCGTCTTCGCCACCCTGAAAATCTCCCTCGCGGCCCGGAATGAGATCCGCTTGAGCAACCGCGTCCAGGATCTGTTAACGGGACTTTCCGTGTACGCTGATAACCTTGAGATCGACAATGCTTCGATCCTGGATCAGGGACGCAATGACCTCGGCGGGAGGCGGCGAGAAGGAAAAGATGCATAAACTCCTCTTTTTTTCGGCCGCAGAGAACATGGGCTAAAATACTGCAGGCGTCAACGCCGCAATTGGCCGGACAGACGGTCCTTATCAGCCGGGACTCGTGGTCGCCAGCTGTCACTTCTGTTCCCATCCGCTCTGAATTCACCGACTCCACCCCTGGCACGGATTATAGGACATCGCTCCTGTGTGGAGAAAGTATGAGAAGAACGGACTTTGTATGTCAATGAAAGATGGGCCATAAAAAATACGGGATTTTGCATCGACTCCTATCGTCAGGCGTAATGGCCTCGTAGAACTGGACAATCATAAACGTCGCCATACCCAAGGTTGTTCAGCCGCCCTCATAGAAGAATATTTCAATCAGCTTTGGTCCTTGTAGCGGGGCAACCGAACATCTGGCAATCTTGACGGGCATATATCGCATGCAGAAAAGCCGCATGGATTCAATGGATCGAGTAAACAAAGAAAAAAATGATGAAACGCAGACGTTGACGTTATCTACTTATCCACTCCTTTGATTTTACAAAGAATAACGAATATTATTGAAAGCGAGATTTTGGGAGAAACAGCTTGCATAGCAGATTACAACCAGTATTTCGCAGGAGGATCGTAAAAAAAAGCTTGCATTAATGGAACTTGACAACACCTACGAGTCCACGGGTGCATTAGACTTTGAGTATTGAGGATTATGGCTGGAAAACTGTCATCTGCATTTGACAAGCAATTTCAATTTTTTCTGTAGGAGCGGACAGACTGATCAGCCTGTATCAGGTTCCGTATATACGAAGTTTCATACTTTAGTATTAGACAAAATCATACTTGCGACCGATTGCTTTTCATTATACTTATGCCATGGTAGTTTAAGAAAGACAGGATGAGGGGGCAGCAATATGATTGAAAGAGCGAAGCAAAGACGACGCCATGCCATGAATCGCCCCCCGCGGGAAAGGAAGCTCTTATCAATTTTATAAAAGGCAGTCCGGCTGTTGTATCGGTACCCTAAAGGGAAGCCGCCTGTATAAAATTTTAGTAAGAAAGGAGTCATCTATGCCTCGGATCGTTAAATCCTTGTTCCTTTACGGGTTGTTGTGTTTGATGGCCATCCTTGCTATCGCCGCACCCGCGCAGGCAACAACCTACCAACTGACCGCCACGGCGACGGACGCTGCCCGCAACATGTTCGGAC
>JAFGIO010000219.1 GCA_016929555.1 Deltaproteobacteria bacterium
CCTGACGGCGCAGCAGCCTTACAACAACGTGGTGCGGACCACCATCGAGGCCCTGTCGGCGGTCCTCGGCGGCACCCAGTCCCTGCATACGAACTCCCTGGACGAGGTGCTCTGCCTGCCCTCGGACCACGCCGTGGAGATCGCCCTGCGGACGCAGCAGATCATCGCCGAAGAGACGGGCGTCGCCAACACCATCGATCCTCTGGGGGGCTCCTATTTCATAGAGGACCTGACCAACCAGATGGAGGAGGCTGCCTGGGAATACATCCGCAAGATCGATGACATGGGCGGCATGATCGCCGCGATCGAACGGGGCTATCCCCAGATGGAAATCGCCGAAGCCGCCTACAATTTCCAGAAACAGATCGATGCCAACGAGAAGATCATGGTGGGCGTCAACAAGTACGCCACCGCGGAAAAACACGAGATCCCCGTGCTGGAGATCGACGAGCGTGTCGAAGAGGAACAGGTTGAAAGGTTGAACGCCGTGCGCCGCAAGCGGGACGGGCGCACCGTTTTGAAGAGCCTGGACGATATACGGGGCGCCTGCAAACGAGGCGAGAATGTCATGCCTTCCTGCATCGAGGCCGTGAAGAATCTGGCGACCGTCGGCGAGATCTGCGATGTCTATCGGGAGGTCTACGGCGAGTACCGAGACCCCGGGCTTTTCTAAAGCATCTTGGTTGGTGAACTCGTAGAGAGTCCGTCTCCCCTCCATCGAGGGGATTGAGGGGAGGGTGGTTCATGACGTCTTGCGAGGTCACCTTGGTTAGGAGCTAACGAATGTCGGAAAGAAAGATACGTATCATGGTAGCGAAACCCGGTTTGGACGGACATGACCGCGGGGCCAGGGTTCTGGCCCGGTGTTTCCGGGATGCGGGTTTCGAGGTGATCTATACGGGCTGCCACCAGACACCGGAGCAGATCGTGGCGGGGGCGATACAGGAGGATGTGGATATGGTGGGTCTGAGCTGCCTGTCAGGAGCCCATCGTTACCTCTTTCCCCGGGTCGTGGAGTTGTTGAGGGAACGAAAGGCCGACGATATTACGGTGATCGGTGGCGGGATCATCCCCGATCAGGATTTCAAGATGCTTTACGACGCCGGCATCAAAGAGATCTTTACCCCCGGCGCATCCTTGGATTCGATCGTGGATTGGGTGAAATCGCACATCAAACCGAGAGCATAACTGCAGGAAAGATCCGAATCGAGGATCTTGGAGTTGAAAGTGAACAACGATAAAGATGAAGTACAGAGAATCAGGGAAGGGGATGTCCGGACGGCTTCCCGGCTGATCCGGAACCTGGAGGATCATATGCCGGAGGCGAAATCGACGATCCGGCGCATCTTTCCCCATACCGGCAAGGCGCACATTATCGGGGTTACGGGTTCCCCCGGGGCCGGCAAGAGCACCCTGACCGATGCCCTGATCGAGTCCTACCGTAAGCAGGGCAAGACCGTGGGCGTGCTGGCCGTGGATCCGACCAGTCCCTTTACGGGAGGTGCGATTCTCGGGGACCGCATACGGATGCAGCGCCATGCCGAGGATGCCGAAGTGTTCGTGCGGTCCCTGGCCACCCGGGGGGCCCTGGGCGGTCTCTCCAAGGCCGTGGGCGACGCGATTCACGTCCTCGATGCCATGGGCAAGGACGTGATCATGGTGGAAACCGTGGGGACGGGACAGCAGGAAGTGGAGATCATGAACCATTCCCACACGGTCGTCGTCGTTCTGGTTCCCGGCATGGGGGACGAGATCCAGGCCATGAAGGCGGGAATCATGGAGATCGCCGATCTCTTCGTCATCAACAAGGCGGACCGGGACGGCACCCGCCAGCTTCAGACCCTGCTGATGGCCATGCTGGATATGGCGCCCGAATTTCCCGGCGGATGGCGGCCTCCGATCATCAAGGTCGAGAATGTCTTCGATGCCGTCACCTTCAAAGGGCAGGTGGGAGAACTGGCGGAGAAGATCGATAAGCATTACCGGCATCTCGTGGAGAACCAGCTCCTCGGCGACCGCCTGCGCCGGAAGAGCCTGGTGGAAATCAACGAGGCCCTGAGCGCTTGCCTGCTCGAGCCGGTTCTGCGGGACCTCGTCTCGTCAGGCGAACTGGAGAGGATGTTGGACAAGATCGTTCGTAAGGAATGCGATCCCTACAGTTTGGCCGAGGAAGCGACCAAACCCTATCTGAAATAAGAGGAATACCCATGAGTCCGGTTCGAAGGAAAAAAGCGGAAGCGGCGAAGAACGCATCGGGAGAGGCCGCCGGCAAGGGCAAAAATCCCCATTTGGATGCCTTTCAGCGGGGGCTTGTCCAGGTATATACCGGCAACGGCAAGGGCAAGACGACGGCCGCTTTCGGGCAGGCCCTTCGCGCCCTGGGCCAGGGGTATCGCGTCTATGTTCTGCAGTTCATGAAGGGAAGGAAATACGGCGAGTTCCAGGCGGCGGAGCGGTATCTTCCCAATATAACGATTGAACTGACGGGGCTGGACAGTTTCGTCATGAGGGACAATCCCGCCCCGGCCGACATCGAACTGGCAAAACAGGGGCTGGAGCTGGCCAGGAAGGCCATCGCTTCAAAGCGCTACGATATGATCGTCCTCGACGAGATCAACGTTGCGGTGGACTTCAAGCTCGTTCCTTTGGCGGAGGTCCTCGACATGGTCCGCAACAAGCCCCCCGAGCTCGATCTGATCCTAACGGGCCGCTACGCCGATCCCGAGATCATCGCCCTGGCCGACCTTGTCAGCGAAGTTAAGGAGATTAAGCACCATTACGCCGCCGGCATCAAGGACCGGGCGGGCATAGAATATTAGGAAGCCGTTTTGATTCGGTTTGTATGAAAATCCCCCTTGCTGTATCCCTCTCCCCGGATGGGGGAGGAAAGGGATGGTGCTTTTCATCCTTCGGTGTGCCTGCCCAGGCATGGGGATGAGACAGGAATAAGAGGAGATAAGAGATGAAGAAGGAAACCCAATTTTCCGTGATTTTGACAAATGTTCCCGGGGAGCTCTCGAAGCTCTGCGATGTTTTGAAGGCAAAAAATATCAATATCCTGGCCATGACCATTCAAAATGCGAAGGATGCCGTCAAAGACCTTTACAATATAAAAGTAAAAACAAAAAGCAGGATGGAGATGGAGGCGAGTTATCGCGGCATTTCAAAAGAATCTTCGAACTATTCCCTGATCCGGATCCTGGTGGACCAACCCAAGGAATGCGAAAAAGTATTGACCAAGGCAAAATACCTATTCGATGAGGATCATGTCCTTGTCCTCACATTGTTAAACAAACCGGGAACGCTGGGAAAAGTTGCGGAAATTGTCGGCAATGCCCATATCAACATCGACTATGTCTATGGGTCTTCCATAGGCGCGTCCCAGGACGCCGATTACGTAGTGCACGTAGCAGAGGCCGACATCGACAAGCTGAAAGACGCTTTGAAGGATTTTTAATTTCAATTCAAACCGGGACTCATAAGAACCCGACGTCTTCTTTGCGGACAAGTCCTAAAGATTTAACAACCACCTTTTAAAGTCTCGTCCGCCGTCAGTGATTCAGGCGATCGCTTTCCCCGCGACTGCAGGAACCGGGCGGCAACTTCTTTCACAGCCCCGGTCTGCAGCATGATCGCTTGATAGGCTGCCTCCCAGGCGAGAGCCTGCTCGAGGGTCATGTCGAGGCTGCTCTCGAGGCCCCGCTTGATCAGCGCCAGGGCGGACGGCGGCTTCTGCAGCAGCTTGGCCGCCAGCGCCGCGACCTCGGCGTCGAGGTCCGCCGCAGCGACAGAGCGGTAGATGAGGCCCATGGCCGCCGCCGTGCGGCCGTCGATTTCCTCGCCGAGCAGGGCGAGCGCCTTCGCTTTCGCCATGCCGACGATGCGGGGCAGGAAATATGTTCCCCCCGTATCGAGGACGACGCCGAGGTTCACGAAGACCTCGGACAGGCGAGCTTCGTGGGTCGCAATGACGAAATCGGTTGCCAACGCAAGGTTCATACCGCCACCGTACGCCGCGCCTCTCACGGCGGCGATGATCGGCAGGGGCATCTCCCGCATCGTCCTAACGGCGTGCGAAACCACCTGCATCACCTCCCGCAGGTACTCGTCGGAGCTGCGCTGCCGTGCCAGGAGGGAGATGTCCGCCCCTGCCGAGAAGTTTCCCCCCGCGCCTGCGAGCACGACCACCCTAACTTCCTGAGCACGCGCGACCCGTTCCAGGACGGCCGCCAGCGACGCAAGCATCTCGATGTCGAAGGCGTTCTTCACACGGGGACGGTTGAGTGTGATCGTATAAATGGAACCGCAGTTCTCCACGAGGACGGTGTCCGTTCCCATGTTCTCTCCTCCTTTTTGATCCGCCGGCCTGGTCGCGGCTTCCGGATGCGCGGATTGGACGGCGACTGGCTGCTACTGCCATTACGGATTGGACGGTCGTCCGTACCTCATTTCTTCGAGAACTGCTCCACCAGGACGAATTTGGTGACCTTCCCCGTGGCCGTTCTGGGGATGGCGTCGATCCAGATGATCCTCTTGGGCACCTTGAACCCGGCGATCCTCTCCTTGCAGAACGCTGTGATATCGTTGTCCGATGCCTCGACGCCCGGCCTCTTGACGAGGACGGCCGTCACCATCTCGACCCAGGTGTCATGGGGAAGTCCGATGACAGCGCAGTCGGCGACGGCGGGATGGGTCAGAAGGAGATTTTCGACCTCTACGGCGAAGACGTTCTGCCCGCCCGAGATGATCATGTCCTTGGTCCTGCCGGAGATATAGAGGAATCCATCCTCGTCGAATCTGCCCAGGTCTCCCGTGTGGAACCAGCCGTCCCTGAAGGTCTCCTTCGTTTTTTCCTCGTTCTTGTAATACCCGGCCGTGGTGGCGGGATGCCTGCCGATGACCTCGCCCACTTCGCCTTCCGGCACATCCTTCCCCTGGGGATCGACGATCCGGACGTCTCCGAAGAACAGCGGCTGCCCCACGGAATGAGGCTTTCTCTTTTTTTCCTCGGGACCCATGGCAACCAGCGCTCCCGTCTCCTGCAGGCCGTAGTACTCGTAGATGTTCGGGCAGAGGCGCCGTACCGTTTCCTCGTAGATCTTGGGGGGCAGGACGGAACCGGCATAGACGATGCCGCGAAGCGATGACAGGTCGTATTTTTCCAGTTCCGGTACGGAAAGGACAAAGATCGCCATGGTCGGAACCCAGTTGGTGATGGTGACTTTTTCCTGCCCGATCAACTCCAGCACCTGCTGGGGATTGAAGTTGTGGATCACGCTCTTCGCACCGATGCATATCCCCGCTGCCGTCCAGGCGAAGCCGACCCTGCCGAACATGGGAAAGACGGTGAGAATGACGTCGTCCTGCGTCAGATGGACCATTTGAGGCAGGATGAGCGCCGCCGCGGCGTTGCTGTAATGGGTGAGAAGGTAGGATTTGGGATGGCCCGTCGTGCCGGAAGTCAAATTATAGTACTGGTAATCCTCCTCGAAAACTTCTACGTCCGGTTCCTTCGCGGAGGAGCGGGCGAGAAGCTCTTCGTACTTGACCGCGAAATCGGGGCAGTCGCCCAGGCCCGCGAAAACGGTGATGGCCGGCAACTCCGCCTTCACTTTTTGGGCCACCTCGAAAAAGGGGATATCGAAGAGGAAGGCCTTCGCCTCGCAGTGCGTCATCAGCTCGATCATCTCCGCCGGCGCCAGCCGGTAGTTGAGGGGGATGCCGATCACTCCGGTCTTGGCCAGGGCGAAGTAGATCTCCACGATCTCGGCCCGGTTCGTACAGAGGAAGGCGGCCGTATCCCCCTTTTTGAGGCCCAGGTCCATCAGCCCGTTGGCCAGCCTGTTGATCCGGTCGTTGAGCTGCCGGAAGGTGAATCGGCGGCCGGTGGCCGTACAGACGAGGGCCTCCCGGTCACCGTATCGTATCGCCGCTACCTTCGCTAAATTCCCAATGGCCATTGTTCCCGTTGCCTTCTGTCCCATGGCTGTTCCTCCTTTTTTTGAAATTCGAGTTAAGGTCTCATAAAACGCCAATGCCCCGTAGGGAACCATGACGCGTGAAAATAATCCATGTCATTCCCGCGCAAGCGGGAATCCATTGACCATGTAATTATTTGATAATATTGGATTCCCGTTTTCACGAGAATGACAAAATGGGAGAATTTTCGACCCGTTACGAGTTCGTCAAGTTCGGTTTCACCGTTAACGATTCTCACCCTAATCGCTTCGTCTGTCGGGGGCTCTCACAACCGCCGCGGATGTGCGAGTTCACAGCCCCATCATTCGCCCCACGATGAGCTTCATCACCTCGCTGGTCCCGGCGAAGATGGGGAAGGCCCGCGCATCCCGGGCGAAGCGGCAGATGGGGTACTCCTCCATGTAGCCGTAGCCGCCGTGGAGCTGGACGCATTGATAGGCGACGCGGTTGGCCATCTCGCAGATCCAGGCCTTTGCCATGGACACCTCCTTCACGATGTCCTTCTTTTCGATGTAGCTTTCGATGAGATTGTCCAGAAAGGCCCTGCCCAGTTCGATTTCCGTTGCCATGTCCACGATCTTGAAGTTGTTGTGCTGGAAGGCGCTGATGCGTTTTCCGAAGACCGTTCTCTCCTTGCAGTATCGGATCGTCATTTCCAGCATGGCCTCGGCCATGGCCTGGGCCATGATGGACACGACGAGACGCTCGCCCTGCAACTGGTGCATGAGGTAGTAGAACCCGTGGCCTTCCTGGCCCAGGAGGTTTGCGGCGGGCACGCGGCAGTCCTCGAAGCTGAGCTCCGCCGTGTCCTGGCTGTGGAGGCCCATCTTCCTGAGCTTCCTGCCCTTGTTGAAGCCGGGGGTGCCCGCTTCCACGCAGATCAGGCTCACGCCCCGGGTCGGCGGATCGGTCTTTGTTTCCGTCTTTACGGCAACGATGCAGAGGTCGCAGTGAATGCCGTTGGAGATGAAGGTCTTCGAACCGTTGATCACGTATTCGTCTCCGTCTCTGACGGCCGTGGCGCGTATCGCCGCCAGGTCCGATCCGGTGAAGGGTTCCGTCATGGCGACGGCCGTCACGATATCCCCGGAGACGCAGCCAGGCAGCCATCGCATCTTCTGCTCGTCGTTGCCGAATTCGTAGATGTAGGGAACGATGATATCGCTGTGCAGGCCCAGGACAAGGCCCGAGGCGCCGATGTAGGCCAGCTCCTCGTTGATGATGACGGCGTATTCGAATCCCGCGCCGAAGCCGCCGTACTGCTCCTCCAGCCATGGACACAGGTATCCGTTCTCCCCCATCTTCTTCCAGGCGGCCTTGGGCACGATCCCGTCCTCTTCCCACTGCTCCAGATGAGGGGTTACCTCCTTCGCCAGATATTTCCTGAAGGCGTCCCGAAAGATGCCGTGCTCCTCCTTGAACAATTTCCGTTCCATGCCGCCTGTCTCCTTCCTCACGCAGAACCCTGGTTTTCCAATAAGTGCCGTGATTTCTGTTTATTTGCGCCTTTCGATGCCGCTGAAGATGATGTTGCAGAGATCGTCCGTCAGATCCTCCGCATTGAAGGCCTTTCCCTGGATTACACCGGGCAGGCATTGGTGCTCGATCGCGCCGAACAGGACCTGTCGGATGGACCAGACCGGGATGTCGTCGCGGATCTCGCCGTCCCGGATGCCCTCTTCGATGATCTCTCTCACCATGGAACTGTACCATTGGACCTTCTGATAGCTCTTGCTCTCGAAATAGCCGTGATGGTTCCTGACCTCGAGCAGGAGCATGCGGGCAAGAACCCGGTTGGTTTCGTACATGTAGAGGTGTGACCAGACAAGCTTTCTCAGTTTGTTGAGGGCGCCCTTGATCCCTTTCAGGTCCCGATCAAGGTTCTCGAGATACTCGTCGATGATGTCGCCCAGAACGTGATGGAGAAGGCCCCGCTTATCCCCGAAATACTTGTAGATCAAGGCGGCGTTGACGCCCGAAGTGGCGGCGATGTCGGCGACGGTGATGGCGCCGAATTCCTTTCTGCCGAGGAGCGTCTTGAGGGCCTCGGTGATCTTGACGCCTCCTGCAGGCAGCGAAGCGGTGTCTTTTCGGTTACTCTCCGGATTTATCTGGCTGTTGGGCATAGGCGGATCCTTCTTCCTGATTATGATTCCCGGAGAGCGGTGCAGCCAGGCCTGAATGCCTTCCGTCC
>JAFGIO010000220.1 GCA_016929555.1 Deltaproteobacteria bacterium
AACTCATGATCCAGCTCCTCTATCATCACAGGAACACGGCCATTAGGATGGGCGCCGAATCGATGCGGGATCTGATCCCCTACGAGGCACTGGCCGACATGGTGAGGCAGGTCGTCGACGAGACGGGGAAGCCCGTCGTCCTCGTTCTTCCCAACCATAAGCAGGATCTGGAGTATCTGGACATCGAGGAACTGATGCGGGAGGCGAGGCAGGCATTCATCGACAGGGGGATACCGGTGTTCGATGATCTCCAGAGGGCCTTCACGGCCATCAATCACGTGTCGGACTACACGGTCCGTAAAAACGGCAGAGCGGCTTTTCATTGAATATTTTTTTATTATGGCCTATATATCGTTTCCCGGCAGTCCGGGAAGCCCAAGACAGCAGAAAAGGAATAAAACCGAGGGATGAAAGGTATCATGGATAAGGAGGCAAAGATGAAAATCATAGAAAAGGCTGTAAAAGAAGGCCGCTCGACGCTTTCCGAGTACGAATCCAAGCAGGTTCTGGCCGCATACAAGATCGCGGTGACCAAGGAAGTCCTCGTGGAAAAAGCGGCCGATCTCCCCAAGGCCACCAAGAAGATCGGCTTCCCCCTGGTGATGAAGGGATGCGCCGCCGAGATCGCCCACAAGACGGAAAAGGGTCTCATCCGGGTCGATATCCGCAACGACGACGAGGCCAAGGCCGCCTTCAAGGACATCATGGCCGCGATGAACGGCGGCAAGGGGGCGGTCCTCGTCCAGGAAATGATCAAGGGACAGCGCGAGCTGGTTCTGGGTATGACGCGCGATCCCCAGTTCGGCCCCTGCGTCATGTTCGGCCTGGGCGGCATCTTCACGGAAATCCTCAGGGACGTCTCCTTCCGGAAGGCGCCGCTGGAGAAAAGGGACGCCCTCGAAATGATGGAGGAAATCAAGGGCCGCAAGATCCTCGAGGCGGTCCGGGGCATGGAGGCCGTAGATAAGAACGTCCTGGCCCAGATGCTGATCGATGTGGGCCGGATCGGCTTGGAAAACGACGCCGTCAAAGAAATCGACATCAACCCCGTCATCATCTCCAAGGGCAAGCCCGTGGCCGTGGATGCCCTGGTCGTGCTCGGGTAGAGCAAACAGAAAGAGCACGCCACGGTCCCCCACTCGCAGAGGGAGGAAGTGACGGCGTATCGGCAGCGAGGGGCAGTCGCACCTCCCGGAGGGAGTGTGCCGCTGCCCTTCTATATTTCAATATCGATCGCCCGTGCTGCCTGCCTGCCTCGGTTTCAGCTTCAGGAAGAAGCCCCCGAACGACGTACCGATCCCAGGAGATTCCACGCGTCGATTTTCCATCCCTTCTTCACGGAACCGCCTGCGACACTCCCGCAGGTTGCTGTTCCGCATGGTCGCTGCGAACTTTAAGATTACGGGCGGCTTCTCTCAACGACAAAGCTTCAGCCGTACCATTCCGGCGGCGGGTCCGTTCTTTACCCCGATGGTGATCTATGCTAATGCATTCTGCAGAATTTCGGAATCGGTGCCCGAACCACCGACAGGGGGACGATGGGAAAGACCATCTGTCAGAAAAAACGCAGGATGCACAGGCCGGCCGCGATCAGGCAGCGCCACCGACACGATATCGAAAATCGGTCCGCCCTTAACCAGAAGACGTTCCATCAGCCTTTCCGAATGAAGCCGGCGGCGGATCCGGCCCTCAGTCATGTCTTTGCACGGATCGGTAAGCCCCCCGAGGCGCCTTTTCAGCCCGATCCCTTTCAAATCGAAGCCCTGGAGGCCATCGGAAAGTCGGACTGTCTCGTGATGGCCCCCACAGGCTCAGGAAAAACCTGGATCGCCCGCGAGGCCATCCAGGCCGTCTTCGACAGGGGCGGGCGCTGCTGGTACGCCTCGCCGCTGAAGGCCCTGACCAATGCCAAATGGGTGGAATTCGGTCTGCAGTTCGACAGCGCCAACGTGGGCATCCTGACGGGCGACACGAAGGAGAACACCGACGCCCCGATCATCGTGGGAACGACGGAGATCCTGCGGAACCAGCTCTACGACGCCATGTACCGAGGCGAGGATCTCAACTGCGACCTCGTCATCCTCGATGAGGCCCATTACCTGGGCGACGAGGACCGGGGCGTCGTCTGGGAGGAGGTGATGATCTATCTCCCCCCCCGGATCAACCTGCTGATGCTTTCGGCGACGATCGGAAACGGCGAGGAGATTGCCTCCTGGCTTTCCGGCATCCGGGGGAAGGAATGCACGGTGATCCAGGAGAAAAGGCGTCCCGTGCCGCTCTATCCCCTCTTTCTCCATCCATCGGGGCGGATCATGCCCTACCTGGAAAAACGGAAGCTCTACAGCCGGGTAAGCGAATTCATTGCGAGACCTTCGAGAGGAGGCAGGCCGCCCCATTTCGGGGAAATCATCCGGGTACTCGATCGGTTCGACCTGCTGCCGGCGATCTTTTTCCTCAAATCGCGCTCCGAGTGCGATGCGGCCCTGAAGACCTGCAGGGGACCGGCGGCGCTTCCTTTCGATGAGGCCTTCGAAACCGAAACGGCCGACCTGATGGAGAGATTTCCTTACCTGTCAAACCACAAGCAGCTCCGCGACCTCAAGGTCTTTCGGGTGGCGTCCCACCACGGCGGCCAGCTTCCCGCCTGGAAGTTCTTCGTGGAAACCATGATGAAAAAGGGCCACCTGCGGGCCATCTTCGCCACGTCCACCGTCGCCGCCGGCGTGGATTATCCGGCCCGGACCATCGTCCTGTTCAATTCGGACGTCTTCAACGGTCACGCCTTCCAGCCCCTGAGCGGGACCGCTTTCCACCAGATGACGGGAAGGGCGGGACGGCGGGGACAAGACAAGATCGGCTTCATGCTGGCCGTTCCGGGCCGTTTCATGGACATCGTCCATATCAGGCGCCTCCTTTATCGGGAGCCGGAGGACATCATCAGCCGGATTAGAAATGATTTTACCATGACCCTGAATCTCCTGCTGTCCCAGACGCCGGAGGCGATCAAGGATATCTTCAGCCGTTCCCTGGCCGCCTACCAGCGCTCGCATCGCAGCAGGGCGAAAGCCCTCGAAGTCCAAGGCGGGGATCTGTGGGCCGACTTCCTCCGGCATGTCGCCTTTCTGAAGCAGGAAGGGTTCGTCGATGAAAGGGACCGTCTCACCGAAAACGGCATCTGGTCCTCGAAGCTCCGGCTGGACCAGCCCCTGCTCATCGCCGAATGCCTGAGACGCCATGCCTTCCCGGAAACGGACGAGAAGCTCCTCGCCGCCGTCATTGCCCCTTTCGTCTATGACGGCGATCAGGAAATCGCGTTGAGCCGGCAGCGCCTGCCCCGCAAGCTGATGCGGGCCTTCAGGCACGTCACAAACTCCATTGAGGAGATTGCCCGGCGGATGAAGGCGGCGGGTTTCAGCGTCGCGCCCCTGCTGCTCTGGACAGCGGCGGTAATCTATGACTGGGCCCGGGGAGGCGACTGGGACAACATCGTCGATGAAACCGGAATCGCCGACGGCGATCTGGCCAGCCTCATCTCGCGAACGGCCGACAATCTCCGGCAGATCACCTCGCTCCGGGAAACCCATCCCGAAATGGCGGCCCTGGCCGTCAAGGCGAGGGAGGCGATCCTGCGGGAGCCCGTCGTCTTCGAATGAGGGATTTCAGCAGGAATGAAACGCCCAATCGAGTATTTGTCGCTTGACATATCCGCGCACAACGGCTATTAAGGGCGTTCAAATTTTCCCGAGCAGCAGGGGCAGTACCTTTCGACATACGCCATCTTTCACGTGCGTCCCCATCGTCTAGTGGCCTAGGACACCGGCCTTTCACGCCGGTAACCGGGGTTCGACTCCCCGTGGGGACGCCAAT
>JAFGIO010000221.1 GCA_016929555.1 Deltaproteobacteria bacterium
CCCCTCGCCGTTGCCCTTCTCGAGGCTATAACCGGGTGAGAGCTTAGCTGAGGATACCTTCTTCCCTTAAACTTTGGATCTCTTTTTTTGGCATGCCTACGATCTCTTCGAAGATCCGATCCGTATGCTCACATAGAATGGGGGCGTGACGTTTTACCGAGCCGGGGGTTTCCGAAAGACGCCATGGCGGCGCAAAAACCCAATCCTTCTTCTCATTGATGCCAACCGTTGCGGGGTGATCGATTTGCACGAACATGCCGCGTTGCTTCACATGAGGATCTTTAAAAAGTCCCTCGGGGTCCAGCGAAGGTGCTGCAGCCACACCTGCACCCTGAAGTATTTCCGTTGCCTCGTAATAGTCCTTGTCTTTTGTCCACTCCGTAATGATGGCGTCCAGCTCCTTTTGATTCGTCCAACGATCTGTTGAAGTGGAGAATCTGCTATCGTTCGCCAGTTCCGGCTTCTCCATGACCCGGCACAAAGACAGCCACTCTCGTTCATTCATCACGGCAATGGTCACCCATTTGTCTTCTCCCGCGCATCGATAGCAATTGTGCGGCGCACATGAACCATGCCTGTTCCCTTTTCGATTGGCTATCCGGTTATTTAAAATGTAGTCGAGATATTGATCTCCAAAGTACAAAGCGATGGCCTCCACGGAGGCATGTTGGATAAATTGACCCTCGCCGGTGGATTGATGATGAATCAATGCCGCCATCATTCCAAAGGTTGCAACGTAGGCGCTCCACTGATCAACGCCGCCCAAGAAAAAACTGGGAGGTCCGTCTTCATATCCCGTGCAGTGACTGGCCCCTGACATGGACGCAAATATCGGCGCATAACCGACATAGTCTCTAAGAGGACCGGTATTCCCGCATGACGACGAAGACACATAGATAATATCGGGCTTTACCTTCCTAATGTCTTCATACCCCAGACCCAGGCGGTCAACGACACCCGGAGTAAAGTTCTCCGACACAATGTCGACCTTCGCGGCCAATCGCCTTGCGACTTCCGCCCCTTTCGGCTTTGAAATATTGATGCCTACGCAAAGCTTGTCCGTGTTCGCCAGATCGTATGCACTTGACCCATATCTGATATCAGGAGGAGCGACAGGCAACGACTGGAACATACGCCAGGGATCCGGACGCTGAATGCTTTCCACCTTGATAACCTCTGCACCCAATTGTGCCATCAGCGATGTCGCTGCCGGCCCTGCCAAGAAATAGGACAATTCCAAAATCCTCACGCCTTGCAATGGTCCACCATTCATTTTCAACCCTCCCATGATTCTCAGATAATCCGCTTTTCTTTCAGACGCGCCAGATCAGCATCGCCATAACCAAGTCTTTCCCGATATATCATGTCGTTATCTTGCCCAAGAACAGGTGCGGGACTCTCATAACTGCACGGTGTTTCGCTGCAAAGGAAAGGCCGTCCCGGAAATTTGAATTTCCCCATTACCGGATGTTGTACCTCCGCAAAAAACCCTCGGGAATGAAACTGTTCTGATTCGACGATATCCTTCGCCGTATTGACGGGACCCACGGGACACCTCGCCTTCTGGGCTTTATCGACGATTTCCGCCTTTGTCTGGTTCTTCATCCAGTCCACGATGTGGCTGTTGACCATTGGCATATGCGGAATCCTGGTCATGATGGACTTTGTCCACTCTTCCTTCGACCACTCCGGACTCCCCATTAATTCAACAAAACGACCCCATTCGACATCCTGTAAAATCATAGTGTTGACGTAACCGTCCTTGCAGGGAACCACGGCCAGCGGAAACTTCTGAAGATTTTCCGACATCCGGGTCATGGTTTTGCCGTAGACCGCATAAACGGCATTCTCCGTCTTCGCAAAGCATAGTTGCATGTCCTGGAGCGACATCTCGATATATTGTCCTTTGTTCGTTTTTCGCTGCCAGAACAATGCCGCCAGGATGGCCGTGATTGCCATTACCCCGGGATGATATTCCTGGCAATTGCCGCCAAGTTTGGTAGGTTCGCGACTGAGGTCGGGCGATGGAAGCGGATACTGGTTGCCGATGCCGCATACATGAGACAGGTTTAGAGGATAGGCCTTATAATTCCTATACGGTCCGCTTTCTCCGTAAGGTGTAAAAGAGGCCATGATGAGACGGGGGTTGATTTCTTTCAGGTCTCTGTAGCCGAGTCCCAATCGTTCGAACTCTTCAGGCAATCCCTCCTTGATGAGTATATCCGCCTCTCCGGCCAGCCTCTTGAAAATCTCACGCCCCTCAGGTTTTTCGATATCGAGGGTGACGCTCAATTTATTCGAATTGACATAGCAGAAAATGACGCTTTTCTCCGGATGAGGGACATCACCGAGGAAAGGACCTCTCCTGCGCGCCTCGTCACCGACGACCGGTTTCTCAATTTTGATGACCTCGGCACCCATATCGGCCATTAGTTTCGAGCAATATGGAGCCCCGATGTTATTTGCATACTCTACAACCTTTACGCCGCTTAACGCTTTTTTCCCCATATGCCGCATCTCCTTTCCTTCATGTTGCTTTCTTTAAACGCCCGGTCTGATCATTGAACTGCCCATTTTCGGGGAGAGTCACAATCCCATCATTCGACTTAAGATCACTTTCATAACTTCCGTTGTGCCGCCTACAATCGTGTTGACTCTGGCGTTTCTCGCGAACCTGCATATCGGGTATTCATCCATATATCCGTATCCGCCATGAAGCTGAACGCCGTCATAGGCCACGCGATTGGACATTTCGCAGATCCAGGATTTCGCCATCGAAACCTTTTTGAGAATATCTTTGCCGGCAAGATAATCGACAATGAGAGAATCGACGAATGCCCGGCCCAGTTCAACTTCCGTGGCCATGTCAACGAGCTTGAAGGCATTATACTGATACGAACTGACAGGCTTGCCAAAGACGGTCCTCTCTTTGCAGTATTTCATCGTGGCATCGAGCATGCCTTCCGCCATCGATTGCGCCGTCGCGGCAATGAGGAGCCTCTCTTTCGCGAGTTGGTGCATGAGGTAAAAAAACCCCTTATTCTCTTCGCCGAGGAGATTCGAAGCAGACACCGTGCAATCTTCAAAATAGAGTTCAGCCGTATCTTGACTGTGCGCACCCATCTTCTTCAGTTTACGGCCCTTGCTGAATCCTGGCGTGCCGTCTTCAACAACCAACAGGCTGATGCCTTTCGCACCGGCCTTCGGATCGGTCTTGACAGCGACGATCGCAATGTCGCAGGAGATTCCATTGGAAATAAACGTTTTTTGACCGTTGACGATGTACCCGTTACCGTTCCTGACGGCAGTCGTTCGTATGGCCGCCAAATCGGACCCCGCATTCGGTTCCGTCATGGCAACGGCGGTAAGGATTTCGCCGGTTGTGCAACCCGGAAGCCATTTCATCTTTTGTTCTTCATTCCCAAACGTATCGATATATGGAACGATCATGTCGTTGTGCAAACCTGCTGCGAGTCCGACTTCATTAGCGTACGCCAGTTCCTCGGTTATGATTACGGAGTATTCAAATCCGGCATTGCAGCCGCCATACTTTTCATCCAGCCAGGGACAGAGATAACCCTGCTCTCCCATTTTCAACCACACGTCTCTAGACACCTGCCTGTTTTCTTCCCATTCCTCTGTGTGGGGCGTTATCTCTTGGGCAATGAACTTCCTGAAATTATCCCTGAAAATGATGTGCTCCTCCGTTAAGAAACCCCTTTCCATAAGTACGGTCCTCCCTTACATTGATATTGATAAGTGCTTCCGTCGCCGCCGGAGCCGGAAGTGTCCCTTACCGGACCGTCAACGCTCTTTCTTTCAAGATTCTCCCTTAAGATTTGACGCCTTCCATGAAGATCCTGCGGGCCATTCTTACGAATTGTTCTCCATCGATTCGCGCACGATTCACGGCCCAATGCTGATACATTCCGGAGACCATTGCAAAGAGGATGGCGCCTGCCATATCGGCATCCAGATCCTTTTTCATAACTCCCTGCCGTATTCCCAAGCGGATTACATCTTTTATGCATTTCTGCCTTGCATCACGCTCGGCCATAAATTCGCTTGCGAATTCGGGATCGGATTTAAGCTCATTGTTAAGGTTTTCCATCAACACAGCCTTATCCAGGTTGTTGACACCAAATTCACTCATGAAACTGATCAC
>JAFGIO010000222.1 GCA_016929555.1 Deltaproteobacteria bacterium
CGGCTCCGGCGGGAAGCGCGTGGCCACGCGCCCCTGGAGCTTGCCGGACTTCAATTCATCGTCGATGATGTCCCGGATGAAATCGGATGGGAGGGATAGATCGGTCTGTGTCATGTGTCGAATATCCTTTCGATGCGTACTTCTCTCTCGTTCACCTACGAAGCAACAAACATGGTGGAAAATATTTTTGGGTTTGCATTTAAAACGATTAATCTAACTGTCGACACTCGGAAACCAGTACAGCCACACAACTGAAGCGGTTAGCTAAGTTTCAGGGGTGGTCTTATATGGGTCGAGTTTCATCCCCCCATCTGTGTGTTCAGGTGTCGTCTGTCTAATTTCTGCTATCCAGCTATTTGCCAACTGTCTTTCTGTTTCAAAGTCGTGCGTGTCACCTGCGGACAAGAAATTCTCAAGATAGCTGATGGCTCGGGCTAAATCTCCTCTAAATTTCCAGCTTACGAAACCTAAACAGTAATAGAACTGGTACTTATCTGGTTCTTGCTCAAGGAGCCACCGCATAAACTCTTCTACGTCATGGGGAGCATGTTCATCGACTTTCAACTTCATTGCGGCTCGATATTGCCGAATTGCAGTGCGGAGGTTACCAACGTAGGCGTTCAGAAAAGCCATGTTAAATAACCATATGCCCTCCGATTTATTTTTATAATTTTTAAGAATTGAAATTGCCCCATTGACATCACGTTTGCTTAAGAAAAGGTGAATAGATTTGAGAATAATAGGCTGATATTCTTTCGCATAAGCCGGTGGGATACTATTTAGGTGGTTCCCCATTGCTGCAATGTCAGCCGGATCACGTGTTGTAAGCCAATTTCCATAGGCTCGCTTTGCGCGTTCATACCGTACCTCTCCCAAACGTATAGGTACACGCTGTTTAAGCTTTGCAAAGACTGGAAATGCTTGGTCTCGACCTTCCATAAGTCGAAGTACGTCGTTTTGCAATATTTCTGCGTAGTCTAGGTCGCCGGAACATGCTGCAGCAATCCCTATTATGTATTTTGCAACACAGTTCATCCACTCTGATGTGAATTCAAATGAAAATACATCGTTCTCCGTTCCGATTCGCAATCGTCTCGGGTATAGTTCCGTAAATTCCATGGAAAGAAATTCTTTGACATCTATTGGTACTGGCCTGTGTGCAACCATGCCCTCAAAGTCAAGCACGTGCTCCTCTTTGCCATTAATTGTTCTTAGCCGAACGCGGCCAAAGATAACAAAGTGAGCGCGACACTGAATCCTTAATTTCTGAGCGTCATCGTGAGTCACAATAGTGGAAGCGATATGTTCTGGAACAGTGATGATATGAAAAGAGTGACCAGATGTACCGCTTTTGAGGAGTTGGTACAGTATTGTTATAAAGTCTTCTTTGATCTTGATGCGTTCTGCTTCATCGCTGGCACTAATACTAATTACGAAGCCAATCTTTCCTTTGGCAGTACGAGGCAACTGATTACTTCGTAACCAACACAGAATAACAAATAGCACGACGATTATGTATGTGAGCCCGCCGTTGACGGGATTGAATTTCATAAAATTCATAATCAGGATAAGGAATGGTGTAAGAAAAAGGAGTGTTCCTATTAACGCTATACGCCGATGCCAATGCTTTTGCAGAAAGTCAAACCACTTCGCAGGATCAGTAATACTTGCCGGCATGGTTTCCCCTCGCCATTATAAAATTATCATATTTATATCTCATATAAATCATATCAGAAATTCGGAAAGTAGTAAAAACAACATTTCAGGAAGGCTTCAATAAAAACCGCCTTAAGATATTTCGAGATAGTCGGAACACTAGAATCACGGTCTTCTTCTTTTCAGAGATGGACGACCGCTATCGTCCCTCAAGGATGAGCCGCTCGATCTCCTTTTCGGTGATGTTCAGCGCCCGTGCCTTGCCGGCACCGTGATCTTGGAGAGCGCTATATTCCTTGAGCCGTTTCTCTCGCTTGTAGAAGGAAAACATGTCGCGGAAAAGGTCGCCGGCCGTCTTGCCTTCGGCATTGGCGAGTTCCCTGTATTCCTTTATCGTATCCGGTGAAAGCGAAAGGTTTATGACCGCCCGTTGACGTGATCCCATTTAAAATTCCTGTTATTAAACGATGTTTGCTTGTAGCAACATCCGATTAAAAAGGCAAGGGCAAGACATCTCTCCAGTACCGTGCACGAATACGGGTGCAAAAATAGGGTTGTTCCGCGTATAATGGCCGCACCTTAAACCATTACCGGACAGGAGGTTTGCCATGATGATGACGGGAAGCCAATACGAGGAGAGCCTGCGGAAGCTGGACCTGACGGTTTACCTCTTCGGCGAGCGGGTCCGGAACGTCGTGGACCATGTTATGCCGCGAATGTGTGAGTTTCAAACGGCAGTTTTCGTAAAGTAAGGTCTTTAAGCTGGACTTTCTTGCTGGCATTGTCAATATCAATGCCTACCAAATTGCCATCCGCATCATAATCGAGAACGATGCCCTCAGAGATTTCCTTACTTTCCGTACTCGGTCTTTCCGCCAAGTCGATATAAAGAGAATCTGTTTCCTCGTAGTAGTTCAACTTCATGATGAAACCCTACATTCATTTTCGGCATTTGTCCATCCCAGAAAAAACGTTGCATGAAATATAGGTGCAAAAACTGGGCGGTCCCGCGTATAATGGCCGCACCTTAAACCATGACCGGACGGGAGGTACACGATGATGATGATGGGAAGCCAATACGAGGAGAGTCTGCGGAAGCTGGACCTGACGGTTTACCTCTTCGGCGAGCGGGTCTTAAATGTCGTGGATCATCCCATGATCCGGCCGTCGATGAACGCCGTTGCGCTGACCTACGACCTTGCCCACCTGCCGGAATACGCGGAGATCATGACGGCCACCTCCCACCTCACCGGCCGGGCGATCAACCGCTTCACCCACATCCACCAGAGCGCCGAAGACCTCGTGAAGAAGAGCAAGATGGGGCGTCTCTTGGGATCGCTCACGGGCTGCTGCTTCCAGCGCTGCGTGGGGATGGACGCCCTGAATGCCCTGTCGATCACGACGCATGACATCGATGCCCGCCTCGGAACGGACTACAACCGCCGTTTTCTGAAATACTTGGAATATGTGCAGGAACGCGACCTGACCTGCGACGGCGCGATGACCGATCCGAAAGGAGACCGCTCACTGCCGCCGCATGCCCAGGCGGACCCGGACCTCTATCTCCGCGTGGTGGAACGAGGGAAGGACGGGATCGTCGTCCGCGGGGCCAAGGTCCATCAGACGGGCGCTGTGAACTCGCACGAGATCATCGTCATGCCGACGGTCGCGATGCGCGAGGCGGATCGGGATTACGCCGTCGCCTTCGCGCTTCCGAGCGACACCAGGGGGATCACCTACATCATCGGCCGCCAGTCCTGCGATACGCGGAAGCTCGAAGGGGAGACGTTCGACCGGGGAAACCTCTCCTTCGGCGGGCACGAGGCCCTCGTCATCTTCGACGACGTCTTCGTTCCGTGGGAGCGGGTTTTCCTCTGCGGCGAATATGAATTCGCAGGCCCGCTTGTCGAGCAGTTCGCCTCCTACCACCGTCAGAGCTACGCCTGCAAGGTCGGGGTGGGGGATGTCCTGATCGGCGCGGCCCAGACGGCGGCGGAGTACAACGGCATCGAGAAGGCGGCGCACATCCGAGACAAGATCGTCGAGATGAACCACCTGAACGAGACCCTCTTCTGCGGCTGCATCGCCTGCGCCGCGGAGGGCCACCGGGAGACGAGCGGGACCTGGATGGTGGACACGCTTCTGGCCAACGTCCACAAGCAGAATGTGACCCGCTTCCCCTACGAGATCGCCCGGCTCGCCCAGGATATCGCCGGGGGGCTGCTCGTCACGCTGCCGTCTGAAAAGGATTTGAAGGCGCCGGAGACCGGCCGCTGGCTGGAGAAGTATTGCAAGGGCAGGACCGACGTTCCAACGGAACACCGGATGCGGATCCTGCGGCTGATCGAGAACCTGACGCTGGGGGCGGCGGCGGTCGGCTACCTGACGGAATCGATGCACGGCGCGGGCTCGCCGCAGACGCAGCGGGTCATGATCGCCCGCGGGGTGAACATGAAGGCAAAGCAGGCGGCAGCCAAGCGCCTCTGCGGGATTTCAGAAGAATAGCTATTGCTGGAACCCGTTCCGATACCTTCGGGCTTCCGGAACATGTCCCCGATAGATGCAATACTTTCGGCTTTCCGGAACATTTTCACGACACTTCAGCAGAAATATTGCTTGCGCTATTCGCGAATTGCGAACATAAGGCGGGCATGAATCTTGAGGATCAGGAAGGACACTGGCCGAGGAACTCCGTCAATTGCTTTTCGTCCAGGCCGACATGGGGTGCGGCGACCAGCCGCTTTGCCACGGCGCCGTTTTCGAAGAACAGCACGGTCGGATAGATCATCACCGAGTAGACGCCGGCCATGGCCTCCTGATCGTCCTTCACGAGAACGAAAGGCCGTCTCGCCTGTTCGGTCTGCTTCATAAACACCGGCAGGAACCTCGTACAGAAAGGGCACCA
>JAFGIO010000223.1 GCA_016929555.1 Deltaproteobacteria bacterium
GGAATCGAATTGGGGTTTTTAGGGTTCCTGTGAAGGTGTTTCATCAGTTCTTCTTTGGACACCACTTTATCAATCGGCAGGGAATAGGAAAGGACATGGAGGGGATGGTCCTTAAGCTCAATGATCCTGTTACCGTCCAAATCTTCAACATAGGCATCCTTTACGGTCCATTTGTCGGGTACGATCCAGGTCCAGCATTCCGTTCCCGAGGGAATGGTATGGATGACAAAGGGAAGGGACTTTGTCAGGTATTCCAAGGCCTCATCATATCCGTCGGAGATGATATCCCGACGCTTGAACCACAGGTCTTCAATGATGGTCATCATTGTGGACATGTTCTTTGGCGGCATAGCATTCCATCACATTTCTATAGAAAGCGAACGTGGCATCCTTTCTAATTCTTAAAAGCTTCATTAGAAAAAGCATGACGTCTTTCATGGGACGAGCATAGGGGGTATCCGCGTAAGGGTATTCAAATCCCTTGATTTTGAATCCGAAGTTGGTAAGGATTTGCTGCAGCATGGTGTCCGAGGGGAGAAGAAAGTTATAGGCCTCGCCAAGCATGGGCAAGCTATTGAAGAACTTATAGTAGATGGAGTTGGTGTTGGGGGTGGCCAAAAATGCGATGCCCCCCCCGTTTTTCAACCAGTAGTAGCAATCTTCAATTTTGCTCACAGGATCAGGGATGTGTTGAAGCGTTCCTCTGAAAAGGATCAAGTCAAAAAAATCGTCCTGAAGTTCAAAATCCGTGACGATTCCCCTGCTGCGGGCGATCCCGCGCGCATAATCAGAGATCTCGATGCCGTATTTTCTCCAGGTTGCATCGAATTGCGATAGGAACCCCCCTGTTCCACATCCGATGTCCAGGATGTTGCCGCCCATGTCCAAATTGAAGTAGGCTCGGAGTCGTTGAAATTCCTGCCGATACATCATTTCTCTGTCTTTTGCGAGTTCTTCGTTTCCGAAGTATTCCTGATTATAAAGGAGTTTCAATCTTTCGAGCGTTTGCACTCTGGCACCGAACATCACCTTGGATATCCTATCGTTATTTAAAGTGTCTTCCGTCATTCGCCGTCAAAATACTCCCATGCCATGGGTGTACCCCTTTCAATGTCCCGTTGGACGGTTTTGCCTAATATATCCTTTAAATATTTTGGAGGAAGTCCATAGCCCGGTCGTATCGATCTTACATTTGATACTGTTATCGTCTCCCCCTTCCTGATGTTCGAAACGGCAAAGAGGGAGCGGCAGAATGTTCGACTTCTCTTGGTCTTATCCGTCAATTCGTAAGACGCGTGTCCGAGGGCCATTTCCGCCTCTCTCACAGCTTTTACCATTGAACGGAATTCATCGGGTTCAAGAGAGAATGGTGCATCAGGGCTTGCGAATCTTCTGTCCAGGATGAAGTGCTTTTCTATGATCTTAGCGCCCAACGCCGCAGCGGCAATGGGAACAGAGATGCCCAACGTGTGGTCTGAGACACCGACCACAGCATTGAAGGTATTCGAAAGATGCGGAATCGATTTGAGATTGATTTCATCGAACGGAGCAGGGTAGGCAGAGGTGCATTTCAGCAGCGCTATTTGCTGGTTCCCGGTAATGCGGCAGGCTTTTACGGCCTCTTCAATATCCGAAAAAGTGGCGATACCCGTCGATATGATGAGGGGTTTCATCTTGGATGCCGCGTATTCTATCAGGGGCAAATCGGTAATTTCGAAGGAGGCGATCTTATAGGCCGGAACATCCATGTTTTCAAGAAAATCGATTGCCGTTTTGTCAAAGGGAGACGAGAAGAAGATCAGGCCGAGGTCTTGAGCCCTTTCTTTTAGAGCAGGCTGCCAGTCCCAGGGTGTATAGGCCTTTCTGTATAATCGATACAAGGTGGTGCCGTCCCAGAGGGTTCCCTGTCTTATTTGAAAATATTCACGTTCGGAATCGATCGTGATGGTGTCGGGAGTATAGGTCTGAACTTTAACGGCGTCCGCTCCCGCTTCTTTCATGGCCGCTATCGTGTCCATGGCTGTCTGAAAATCCTGCATGTGGTTGCAGGATAGTTCGGCCACGATCAATACGGGAGCTTCGTCTCCAACCTTCCTGTCGCCAATGTTGAAATTCATGTTTATCTCGTCAGTCGAAAATAGCAGTAATGCATTGGAAAAAACTTATGGCACCCAACTTTTCACGACCCTGGCCTGTCACGAAAATCTTCACGACACAAGCCGAGAACGATTTCATTCTGGTAAGATCCGTTCACGTACCAATGATTCTTGAGGGCGCCTTCCTGTAGGAAACCGACCTTGAGGAAGGCCTTGGATGATCCAATGTTGCTTTCATAGCAGCCGGCTCTCAGCTTGTTGAGATTTAAGACATCGAAGGCATAACGGGTTATCAAAAATATGGCTTCTGTGGCGATGCCTTTGCGCCAGAGCGTTTTCTCGCCGATCATCAAACTCACTTCGGCAAAGCGGTGAATCCAATTAACAGGCCCCAGTTTGATATTGCCGATATGGCGTCCATTTTCTTTCAGGCAGATGGCAAGAAGGATCTCATCGGGATTTCCATCCATGGCCGTTACATACTTACCGATGTTTTCCCGAGATCTCGGAATGTGCCTTATTTCAAGATATTGGGTCACGTCGGGATCGTTCAGCCAGCGATAATAGTTATCGTCCACGTCAGAGAGGCGAACCTCCCGCAGAAAAATCTGCTTTCCCTTCATAAAGGCCGTAGGAAATGCAACATGCTCCATATCTTTTTTAAAAATTCCATTCATTTCAATCATTCAATGCATTTTCGCCAATACCAAATTTTTACCTGTCCCATGTCGCCAAAGGAAGGCAGCTTGAGGGCCAGGTGGTTTATGGATGCTTCATATTCAGGTTCTCTGTTTTGCTCCTGGGCGAGCCAGGCATTTACGATCCGGCTCAAGAAATAGTAGGTCGAACTGAAGCAGTCGGTGTGTTCCAGACGGACACCGTGAATGTGAAGCTTCTGCACATCGGCTTCATGAAAGTAGCAATTGTGCCACGGAGGATTTATGCGGGGAAGACCGATTCTCTCGCGGCAGTCGTTGATCCTGTCGAGGGCGTCCTGACTGTTTTCACACATGAGATAGGCGCCTCCGTTTTTCAAAAGAGAGGTTATGCCTACAATTGCTTCCTTCTGGGATGCCCAGTCGGGCAGGTTGATCAAAGTCCTCTCCGTGTATATCAGATCGAACTTTTCAGAAAAATGATGAAGACGTTTGACGTCATTGACCTTGAAGTTCACCGATCCTTTCATTCGTTGGCCAGCGGCAAGGACGCGGGCCGCATCAATCATTTCTTCCGCGTAATCTATGCCCGTAACGTGAATATCGTAGCGACGCGCCAGTTCCATGGCAGTGATGCCGTTGCCGCACCCGACATCGAGAAGGTGCATGCCGTCGGTTACATAGGAGGCGATCGCCTCAATCTCCAACTGCTTGGCTATGACATCGCGGCTACCGGCCCACCGGCCGAGCCCGGCTCGACTATTCCAGAAGGTAAGAACGTCTTTGCTTAAATCCTGCACTATCTTTCTATCGTCTCCGTTCTTTGAATTTCCGCAGTGCCGTTATGACCGCTTGCACTCCCTTGCCATCTACGAGCTGACGGCCGCGTCGGCTCATAAAGGTTCGCTTCCCAAGATCTGTCGCTAAATCGCCGATTGTCTTTGCACAGTGATCGAGATCGAATGAGTGGTACCAACCAAGGTTCAGGGAAAACCCCTCTTCGTGCAACCTCTCGGCGACGGGCCATTGATTCTTTGCGATAACGATGGTGCAGGTGGGAAGACCCATGAAGGCCAATTCCCAACAGGTGCTTCCTGCTGCGGCGACAGCCAGATCGGCCCATGCCATCTGATCCGACATATCCTGAACGTTAACGAAAAAGTCGATATTGCAGGGCGACTTTTCCACTGCATTCCTAAGTGTTTTCAAATGCGGATTGGTGAAGCCAACGACGACACGAGACTCAAGCTCGATACCATTCACCCGTTGCAGGGCCTGAATTACCTTGAGGGTCGCGTTGTCCGGATCAGCGCCGCCCATCGTTACAAGCACTTTATGTGCCACCTCGGGCAACTCACGCAGCCACTGTCGTTTTCTGAGAAACTCGGGACGAAGCAGTACATACTTCAAGCCGAGAAGAAACGTATTTATGGATGAGCCCGCATATAGCTCTTGCCGGGCGGTGATGTTCTGGTTCAAGAGAATGTCGGCTTGATACGCTGCAAGGTTTGAAGAATCATCGACGACCAGCAGCCGACAACCTGTTTTGCGAATCGTACGATGAAAGTTGACATCGAAATGGTAACCGTCCAGGATCACCCAGTGGATTCGAAGCTCACTGACGATTTCGATTGTCCTCTGCAAATCGGCGGGATCCGGATGCGGCCTGTCGATCGCTATGAAGCGGACACCGGAAGTTTCTATGCGATCACGAAGACCCTCATGCGTGCAACGGCCGAGAAGCGTCACCTCTTTGCCCTGTCCAATCAATCCATGAGCCAGGGCAAGACAACGCATGATGTGACCCGTACCCATTTCGGTTGTTGCATCGGCGCGAAGAAGGAAATTGTTCAAATCCATTTGCCTGAAATCCCTGTTCCTGCGTCTCGTCAGAATATCATGTCCTCGTTGATCTCTTCAGCCGGCAGAGCCTCTATGAACAAATCAGGTCAAACGCTTGAATCCGATATGGGCAACCGGTCCCTCGAGGAGCCTGGCCAGATTCCCTTCTTTCATTGCATCCGCGATGATGACGAATACCTCCTTGACGGCATTCATATAGGCATTGACGTGCTCCTCTTGATGGGCATAGGTGCAGTAGAAGGCGCGAAAGGCCAGGAATCCCCGTCTGAGCATTTCCTGCGTGAAAAGGGTTTGGGCCTCCTGGTTCTGTTCATGTCGAAACGTGAAGTGTCCCAGAGGAGCCATGCCGCCGGATTCGAGCGAAAGATCCGCTTCCGCTGCAGCGTCTTTCCACCCCTTCAGAACCAGCGAGCCGAGTCGAATCAGATGTTTCGGGACATCCAATTCACGGTGCTTGCGTATCGTCGCCAGGGCGGCAGTCGGGCCTATTCGTTCTGTCCAGTAGGTGCTGCTGATGAAGGTCTCCTGGGCCGTCTCCATGACATCGTCCCGTCCAAGAATGGCAGCCATGGGATAACCGTTGCTGATCGCCTTTGCAAAAACGGCCATATCCGGATCGACGCCGAAAAGCAGATGGGCCCCCCCCGTTGTCAGGCGGAATCCCGCCGTTATTTCGTCGAAGATCAGAGCGGCCCCCGTTTCATCGGCTACATTACGGATATGTTCAAGAAATCCCGGTTCGGGCTCGTGGTCTCGGAGAGGCTCCATGACGATGGCGGCCATATCTTCCCCATATTTTTCGACGATGGACGAGATGTCCTCGATGTGGTTGTACCGAAAAGGCAGGGCTGTGTTGAGCAGGCCGCGCGGGACGCCTGACGGTGCAAGGCCAGGCAGTAGATGGCCGTCGAGTGCTTGTTGTTCTGCGAGATTGGCGGCAAGATACCAGTCGTGCCAGCCATGATAGCCGCAGAAGGCCACGCGATCGCGCCGTGTCTTAGCACGGGCGATACGGATTGCCACGGCCATAGCCTCTCCGCCGGACCTTGCGTAGCGCACCTTTTGTGCCCAGGGGTGAAGTTCACAGAGTAGGTCGGCCAGCTCAATTTCCTCCGGACAATTGAGCGTCGACATCGTGCCCGCATCGATTGCTTCCTTGACTGCGGCATCGACGTCGGGATCGGCGGCTCCGAGTATGCAGGTTCCGATGCCGTTCGTACTCATGTCAAGGTATCGATTTCCGTCCAGATCCCACACTTCTATGCCTTTTGCTCGACTGTAGTAACTTGGCCATATATTGGGCAAAAACAGCTCCGGTCGCTTGGAAAGCAGTTGCGTTCCCCCGGGGATCCGGTCTTTCGCTCTGCCGTAAAGTTGTTGACCCCGATTCATGCCGTCACCTCGCACTTCAAACAAATCCGGTCATTGGAAAGAGACTTTGCATAACCTTCATTTCTGGCGATTCCCTCGTTGAGGTCGACCAAATCTGGATGTTGGCGGATCAACTCTAAGATCTCTTTCATGCCGAAGGAAGCTTGGCCTAAATGCTTGAAGACCGATCGGACGAAATCGAGGTCTCTTGATTCGTCAACGGTCCAGCGAAGATGAGACAGGTCTTCATCATGCCGCAGCGATTTCAGGGTGAATAATTCAGGATGTTTGTTGATATAGGGGGTGACATGCTCCCTTTCCGAGGCGAGGTTAGCTTCACGCCAGGTTCTCGAAAGGGCGCCGAAGCTCATGACTTCTGTGTCCAGACCATCGGGATAGGAAAATTCCAATGTATTGGACGCGTAATCGACTCCGTTATCCATGAAAAGCTTCACCACCTGATCAATGATGGAAGGATCGAGCAGGGGACAATCGGCAGTCAACCTCACGATTGCGTCTGCATGCCAGTACCTTGCTGCCTGAAAATAGCGGTCAAGAACATCGTGGGGGCTGCCCCGGAAGCAATGGGTCCCATGAAGGCGGCAGAAGCTTTCGGTAATATCGTCGCCGGGATCGGTCGTGGTAGCTAAGACAATCGTGTCGATCATCTTTGCCTGCCCGACGCGTCTTATGACATGGGAGAGCATAGGTTCTCCGGCGATCTCTGCCATGATTTTGCCGGGAAGCCTGCTGGATCCCATTCGCGCCTGAATGATAGCGGTGGTGCGCATCTTTTTTCAATCCTCCAGCGGTTTCAATATGGGAACGCCTAAACTCACGGATCAGTGAGGCCACTGCCGTGGATCCACTATTTGTTCGTCGGTGTTGGAAAGATTTTCATCTATCTTTGAAAGAAGGCCGTCGGGTATATCCCTGCACCAGTTTTTCAAGTTGTTTTCCACCTGATCTACTGTCTCGGCACCGAATATGACACGGGTCCGGGGAAAGCGCAGGCGGACATACCCAAAGGCCAAAACGATTCGGGGGACGCCAGCACTCTCGGAAACATTCGTGAAAGAACGGACAACAGGTGCGGCAAAGTCCATCGACGCAGGCAGCCGGTCACTGTCCATCAAAAGCAATCCCTGTAAAAAGACGCTTCGTATGAAAATTTCCTTACCCATTTCCATGGCAAGATCGAAAACGCCGGCATTCAAGAAACGACGATCCAATACGTTCGTTGGCACCTGAACGAGATCGATGAGGTCGCATTGAAGCGCTTGCAAAGCGCTTTTCGGTGTGTAGACGGAGATTCCGATATGGCCGATCAGGCCGTCTCGGCGATAACCTGACAACAGGTCTTTCAAGCCATTGTTAAGAGCAAGAGAAGGCGGCAATTCCTCGAAATGAAACATCAATGCATAAAGCCTCTCCACTTTCAATCGCCTCAAGCTGCCTTGAATGGCTTTGTCCGTTGCCTTCGGATTCGTTATATCGAGCATCGGATCGAGCTTCGTTACAATCAAAGGCTCTTGAAGAGGCTTCCGAAGCGAAGAGAGGGCTCGTCCGAGGACCCGTTCGCTGTCTCCGTAGGCTTGGGCCGTGTCGAAACACCTGACCCCTCCCTCCCAGGCTGCATGCACTATGTCATAGGCTTTTTTATAGTCGGGTTTGCCGGTTCGGTTCGCAATACCGTAAGGCATTCCCAGTTGTGCCGTTCCCAAAACCAGACGAGAGAATTCTTTGTCAACGTTTTTCATTCTCTTACCATTACGATGTGCCGATGATTTGATGGATGCATTCCAAAACGCCATCTTGATCCTGACTTTGCATCGCCGGGAAAAGGGGGAGAGACAGTATTTCTCCATATGCCTCTTCGGCAGCAGGGCATAGACCGGGGCCTGTCTTGAACCTGTTGCGGTAATAGGGGTGAAGATGAACTGGGATATAATGGACGTTCACGCCGATTCCATGACTTCGGAGAGCATAAAAAATATCGTTTCTGCAGATGCCGAGCACGTCAGAATCTATTCGTATTACATAGAGATGGTAGGCGTGAGATACATCCGGTCCGACCTTCAGAGGGCTTATGCCGTCTTGGAGTTCAAAGGCCTCGTCGTAGCGGAGTGCCAGAAGCTGACGGCGGGCTATCCAATCGCTAAGTTTCCTGATCTGGCTAAGTCCCAGGGCGCACTGAATGTCCGTCAAACGGTAATTGTATCCCAGATCGACCATCTCGTAGTACCAGGATCCCTTGGCTTCCCTTTCGCGATGGTCCGAACTGATGCCGTGATTGCGGAACAGCCTCATTCTGGAAGCAAGTTCAGGGTTGTCCGTCGTTATCATGCCTCCCTCGGCCGTTGTGATGTTCTTGACGGGATGGAAACTGAAGACATTCAGAGATGACAAGGACCCCACAGGCATGCCCCTGTAGCTTCCCCCGAGGGAATGGCAGGCATCGGCAACGAGTTCGATGTGGTGTTGCTTCACGACAGCTTGCAGCGCGTCATAATTACAGGGTTGTCCGGCATAGTCAACGGCGATGACGGCCTTCGTATGTGCGGTGATCTTTTTCTCGATCTTTTCGGGATCGATAAGCAGGGTGTCGGGATCGACATCGACAAAGACAGGGGTACCCCCTTGAAAAACGACGGCGTTTGCCGTAGAGGCGAAGGTCATTGCGGGAACGATAACTTCGTCTCCAGCTTCGATGCCCAGTGCAAACATAGCTGCATGGAGGGCAGCCGTACCGCTCGATACGGCGACGGCTTCCGCAGAGCCCGTAAAGGAGGCGACGGCCTTTTCGAAAGATGCAACCGTTGGGCCCGTGGTTAGCCAGTCGGACTTCAGCGCTTCGACGACAGCCTCGATGTCATCATCGGAGATAGATTGTCTTCCATAGGGAAGGGGGGGGCAAAACGCCTCTAATATCGAATATCTTCCCGGGTCTTTTCTTGCGCTATCGTTGATCATGACTGTATCTGACGGAATTCATATCGGAATAGCCTTCTTCAGCATTGAGAAGATTCAAAATGACCTTTTCGTTAAGCCGGTGGATGGTTGAAAGCAATCGGGCAGCCGGGTCTTCTTCTGACGCGGATGAATCGAATATGAATTGCCTCAAATCATCGACGGTTAGCCATTCGCTGTTGTTGTCGCTGCGGTATACGAATCCGTCGGGCAAGGAGCGCCCATTGTTGTAATTGGTTCTCTCCCACCAGGAATGGGTCGGCATGATCACGTACATATCGTTGTAGTCCACGGTATTCCGGCCTTCTTCCTCAGTTATCAGGATTTCGTGGATCTTTTCGCCGGGGCGAATGCCGGTGAATTCGATGTCGCAGCCCGGCGCGATTGCCTCGGCTAGATCGACGATTTTCATGCTTGGTATCTTTGGGACAAAAATCTCGCCGCCCTGGGCATGCCTGAGGGCCTTCACGACCAGTTCGACGGCCTGATCAAGGGTGATCCAGAAACGACTCATACGCGGATCGGTAATCGTGATCTTGCCGGTCTTGCGCTGTTCGCGAAAAAGGGGGATAACGCTTCCGCGGCTGCCTATGACGTTACCGTAGCGGACACAACAGAAACGCGTGCCTCGCGCGCCCGAATAGGAATTGCCCTGGATGAACAGTTTGTCGGCACAAAGCTTGGTGGCTCCATAAAGATTTACAGGGTTTACGGCCTTGTCGGTGCTTAAGGCTACGACTTTTTTGACACCGGTGTCGATGGCCGCATCAATGACATTCTCCGCACCGTGGATATTGGTTTTAACGGCCTCGAAAGGGTTGTATTCACAAGAAGGCACTTGCTTAAGGGCGGCGGCATGTACGACGACATCGGCGCCTTCCATAGCGCGTTTAAGCCGGTCGGGATCTCGGACATCTCCAATAAAGTACCGGATATGTTTATCACCGTAAACCTGACGCATTTCATGCTGCTTCAGTTCATCCCTGCTGTAAATCCTTATGACGGCTGGATGGTAATTCTCAAACATGACCTTACAGAAATGCCTGCCGAAAGATCCCGTTCCCCCCGTCAGAAGGATGATTCTGCTTTCCAAGGAGTTCGCATCCGATGCATGCTGCCCAACGGTCAGAATCGTCTTTGTTTCGGCAATCGAACGGTTTTCCCGATAGAGGAGATCCTTGATTTTTGAAAATAGTTGCATATCAGAAACGCTGTATCGTCTCTGACCGCCTTCCGTCCGTTCCGGTCTGATAACATTGGAGAATACCGCTTCCCAATATCGGATCGTCGAGGTCGGAACCTCTAACTGTCTGCTGACTTCTCTTATTTTGTAAGACATAAATTACCACCCTTCCACTGTTTCGCTGTTGCGGGACATGAAGAATTGTATGCCGGTCACACATGAAGAAGTTTCCTTGAACTTTTAGATCAACTTCAAAAAGCAATTGATATGCCATCGACCCAAGAAAGGTTCAGCAAAGCACAGGTGGTGTAATTCATGCAGGCGTTGAATCGAGTCGACGGTGAAAGCTGACGTTCAGAAGGAAAATATTTCCCTCTCCACGTCAATGGATACATAAGCCGTGGCTGAAATCTTTCATAGACTAGAGAGCATGATTAAAGTCGTGAAGACAAATCGTCATAATATTGACATCTTTTGAAAGAATGTCACGGAGCTGACGTGAGGAAACCAGGCTGGAAATGAAATGCCTGCCCGTGGAGTCGTTCTCTTGGCGTGGGATACGTACGGTTCCTGGCATAAAATTTGATAACCGTTAGATATTTCGAAAGAGGTGTGAAATGAGCCTTGGTAAAGGGCAGATCATAGGCTTTATGTTTTCCTGCGATGATCGGATAAACCGTTCGCCCCTGCAAAAGGTAGATCAATCCCCCGTCGGTTCGCAAGAATCCTTTGCAGAACTCGTCAAGGCTGCAATCAGCCCCACCGCAGAAACCTCAGCGTTACAGCAGCCACCAATAGACAGAGACCGTTTGTATCAACTGGTTGAATCGATACGCGTGCAGATGAATGAACGTCTCTTCCGCGCTGTCATCGATGACGGAGAAACGGAAGGCACCTTCCGATCCTATGATCGTTGGCTGCGAATACCTCTGCCCGAGACTGAGGCGAAGGATTCGACCTTTGTCCGATATGACGCTGCCTTGAAACAGCATCCCGGATTTTCTGAAGATCGCAATTCGCTGGAGGAAATCATAGAAAAGGCATCGAGAACTTACGACGTCGATCCTGCACTGATCAGGGGTGTCATCAAAACGGAGAGCAACTTCAATTCCCGTGCGACATCTCCGAAAGGTGCCATGGGGCTGATGCAGTTGATGCCTTCAACGGCTAGGGATCTCGGCGTCGGAGATCCCTACGATCCAGTAGAAAATGTCATGGCTGGGACCCGTTATTTGAAAAGTCTGCTCAACCGTTACGACGGAAATGTGGCCCTTGCACTTGCAGCCTACAACTGGGGTATGGGCAACGTGGAAAAAAATCCGGATAGGCTGCCTCGCGAAACCAGGCAGTACGTAAAGCTTGTAACGAGAGAGCGCCGGAAGACCGATGTTTGAAAGTCATTCCTTTTCTTTGAGCCATTGTTGCAGGTCCTTCAGGCTCCGTTGCGCGTAATGGCTTCCCCTTTCAGCTCGCCGGACCTTTTTCGTCAGAGGTGGGAAAAGGCTGAAATTGGCACTGATGGGCTGAAAGTTATTCGATGGTTTCGTGATGGCCCTCAACAGCGAACCAAGGGCGGTTGTGGCGGGGGGCGGAGAGAGACTTCTGCCGGCGTGCTGTGAAAAAATGTTCACTCCCGATATCAATCCCATGGCTGCAGACTCCACATAGCCTTCGACACCGGATAGCTGGCCTGAAAAAAAAATCCTTCTGTCCAGTTTCAACTGCAACGTGACCAGGAGTAATTCAGGGGCATCGATGAAGGTATTGCGGTGTATACTCCCGTAACGGGTGAACTCCGCCCTCTCGAGCCCTGGAATCATCCTGAAGATGCGACGCTGCTCAGGCCAGGTCAGCTTCGTTTGAAATCCTACCATATTATAGAAGTGGCCCTCCAGATCCTCTCGGCGGAGCTGAACGACGGCGCAAGGCTGTCTTCCTGTTCTTGGATCTATGAGACCTACCGGCTTCATGGGGCCGAAAGCGAGGGTTTGCAAACCTCTTGCAGCAATAATCTCTATAGGCAGACAACCTTCAAAATATCGCATGGTTTCGAAGGCATGGGATTTAACCTGTTCACCCTCCAGCAGGGCTTTCCACAATCGATTGTATTGACCCTCATCGAGGGGAAAATTCAAATAATCCCCTTCACCTTCATCATATCGCGATGCCCGAAAGGTCTTATCGTAATTGATCGAATCTCCTTCGATGATGGGAGATATTGCGTCGTAGAAGTAAAGATGTTTCTTACCGGTCCTGGCTGCAATGGATTCGGCCAGAGCATCGGACGTCAAGGGGCCGCTGGCGATGATAACGGGAGGTGCCTCAGGAATATCTGTCATTTCCTTGCGAACGATACGCAGGCTGGGCAGAGACTCCAATTTTTCCTCTATATACATGGAAAACCGCATCCGGTCGACGGCGAGGGCTCTTCCTGCAGGTACAGCCGTGGCATCGGCGGCTTCCATGACGAGCGATCCCATCAAGCGCATTTCTTCCTTGAGGAGGCCAACGGCACTGTCAAGACTGTTGGATCTTAGGGAATTGCTGCAAACGAGTTCGGCGAGCCGTTCAGATCTGTGGGCCTGAGAGTAACGGTGGGGCTTCATTTCGTTGAGTTCGACCTCAATGCCTTTCCGGGCGAGCTGCCATGCGGCCTCGCAACCGGCCAGTCCGCCGCCGATGATACAGACGAACAGGGGCCGATTCATAGAGTTTCACTCTTGTAACCGCATCCCTCTTTGGGACAGGCTTTGTAGGTACCTCTTTTCGGAGAGGACTTCTCAACGAGAATAGGATAGCCGCACTGGGGACATGCCTCCGGAACAGGTCGATTCCAGGAGGTGAAATGACACTTTGGATAGTTTGTGCATCCATAAAAGAGCTTTCCCCGCTTTGAACGCTTTTCGCTGATTTCGCCGTTGCAGCCATCCCGTGGACATTTGATGCCGAGGCTTGTTTGTTCGATGTACTTGCAGGCTGGATAGCCGGAACAACCAAGGAAGCGGCCGAAGCGGCCCTCCTTGACGACCATGGGCCTACCGCACTGGGAACAGGTCCTGTCGGTGACGAAAGTTTCTACGGGCGTTGCAGCGGACTCCTGCCCCTCCTTTGGAATCTTCATTGTGTTCTTGCATTCGGGGTAGCCCGAACAACCGAGAAAACGACCGAAGCGACCTGACTTGATCAGCATGGGCTTGCCGCAGATACTGCAGAGAACTTTGGGATCATTTTCGACATTATTGAGAATATTCCCCTGATCTGTTAGCTCGATGTTCCTGGTATTTTTACAGCCGGGATAGGCGGAACAGGCGAGGAATTTTCCGTTGCGGCCCAATTTAATGACCATCGGACTCCCGCATTTTTCGCAGGTAAGATTCGTGGAGATTCCCTCACCCTTAACGTTTTTCATGTCAGATTTCGCCCTTTGCAACTCCCCTTGAAAGGAGGCGTAGAAGTCGTTTAGGGTGTCGAAACGGTTTTTGCTGCCTTCCTCGATCATATCCAATTGATTTTCCATGGAGGCCGTAAAAGCAACTTCCAAAATTTTTGGGAAGCTTCTAACCAGCAGTTCCGTAACAAGCATTCCAAGATCTGTTGGATAGAACCTGCCTTTGTCGAGTTTCACATAGTCTCGTTCCTGTATAGTGCTCAAGATTGTTGCGTAGGTTGAGGGACGTCCGATGCCCCTCTCTTCGAGCTCCCTTACAAGAGTCGCTTCGGTAAAACGTGGCGGTGGCTGGGTAAATTTCTGATCGGGCCTCAGCTCAGTCAGATGCAATATCTCGCCCTCTGAAACATCAGGCAAGATATTGTCGAAATCTTTATCGTTCGGTTTCTCGTCCTCTTCCTTTCCTTCCGAATAGACGATTCTATAACCGGGGAATTTCATGACTGCACCCTGGGCTCGGAAGAGATATCCCCCGGCAGCGACATCGATGATGGTCTGATCGTAGAGGGCTGGATTCATCTGACAGGCGAGGAAGCGTGTCCAGATGAGCTGGTATAAGCGGAACTGATCCCTGTTCAGATGGTCCTTGATATCCTGAGGCGGGTAAGCCATACTTGATGGTCGTATGGCCTCATGGGCATCTTGGGCCTTGCCCGTATTTCGGAAAATCCTGGACTTTGCGGGAAGATAGACCTGGCCGTAATGATCCAGGATATAGTTCCTTGCGTCTCTGATGGCCTCATCGGCTATACGGACGGAATCGGTCCTCATGTAGGTAATCAAACCTACGGATCCTTCACGACCAAGCTCAATGCCTTCATAGAGCTGCTGGGCAATATTCATGGTCTTCTTTGCCGGGAAATGGAGGACTCTCGCGGCTTCCTGCTGAAGTTTGCTGGTTGAAAAAGGGGGCAGGGGTAGGCGCTTCGTTTCTTTCTTTTCCAAATGACTGACCACGAAGGAATTCCCCTTGAGTTCCTCGAGAATCCGGTTAGACTCCGTTTCGTTTCTGATCTTGATCTTTTTCCCCTGCGTTTTGATAAGACGGGCAGAAAAGGATGGAGGAACACTGCCTTCTAGCAAAGCCGTGATGTTCCAGTATTCTTCCGAAACGAACTTTTGTATCTCATCTTCGCGATCGCAGATCAGACGCACGGCAACGGATTGAACACGGCCTGCGCTAAGGCCCCTTTTAACCTTTTCCCAGAGTAGGGGGCTGATCTGGTACCCTACAAGCCTGTCGAGAATTCGTCGCGTCTGTTGTGCTTCGTACTTGTTTAAGTCCAGTTCATGAGGATTTTCAATGGCTTGCAGAATGGTTTTTTTTGTCAGGTCGTTAAAGAGGACACGTTGGATTCGTGTTTCTTTTCCGCGGATCTCCTGGGAAATGTGCCAGGCGATTGCTTCCCCTTCCCGATCGGGATCAGGCGCAAGATAGATGTTCCGTACCTTTGAAGCCGCTTTCTTTAGGTCTGCTATGGTTTTTTTCTTGCTGTCGATGATCTGGTAGGTCGGTTCGAAGTTATTTTTCGTATCGATGCCGAGTTTGCTCTTGGGAAGATCCTTGACATGCCCCATGGAAGCGCGCACCTCAAAGTCCGGACCGAGGTATTTTTTAATGGTTTTTACTTTTGCAGGTGATTCGACGATAATGAGAGAATTCGGCATGGTTACTCCGATCTTACGAAGAATTTACCGGGCAGTTGTTTTACGTGACCCTGCAGCTCCAGGAATAGTAAAATATTCAGTACATCTCCAGCTTTCATCTTTGCCCCGGCAATGATGGTGTCTATACAGACAGGTTCGTTACTTACGAGCTGCAATACAATGTTTTCCCTGTCGTTCAGGTTAACCTCCGATGAGTGTGGTTGACCCATAGCTGTTGTTTCGTTGATGCATCCCCTTGATCTGGTTTTTGTAGGGTTTGTTGCGCTCAGGGGGATTCTTCCCGTCTGGGGAAGAATCTCTTCCAAGATGTCTTGGACCGTTTCGACAAGTTTCGCCCCCTCTTTGATGAGCTTATTTGTCCCTTTCGAACCAGCGGAATCGATACTTCCCGGGACGGCAAAAACCTCGCGATTTTGTTCTAAAGCGAGTCGGGCCGTTATCAGGGAACCGCTTTTTTCAGTTGCCTCGACGACAACGACTCCAAGGGACATCCCGCTGATAATCCTATTGCGGGCCGGGAAATTAGATCCCTGTGGCGGCATACCGAAGGGGTATTCGGTGATGACGGCTCCTCTGTGAACAATATCCATGAATAGTTTTTCATTTTCAGGGGGATATATGATATCGAGCCCACAGCCGAGAACAGCGATTGTTCTACCCTTGCCGGCAAGTGCTCCCCGATGTGCTGCAGAATCGATTCCCCGGGCCAGGCCACTGATGATCGTAACGCCGTAGAGGGCAAGTTCCCGGCTGAGGGTTTCCGTTACGTATTTGCCATAGGGACTTGCCATCCTGGAACCGACGACAGCGATGTTGACATCATCAGGGTTGAGGATGCCTTTCACATAGAGAAAAGGCGGGAAATCATGAATATTGAGTAGATTTCTCGGATAAAGCGCGTCTTGAAAGGTGATGATATCAGCCCCATGTTTTTCGATGAGTTCGCTTTCTTTTTCGACGGAATCCCAGGAACGAAAGGTTTTGATATGGGAAGCCGTTTTTTGATTTATACCCGGAATGGCCGTCAAAAAAGAAAGAGGGGCATTGAATACACCTTCAGGGGTGACAAAGGCATCCAACAGCACCTTAAAATGGCTGCTCCCGATGCCCTCGACCCTTTTCAAGGCTAGCCAGTATTTGAATTTCTGAAAATCCATGCGTGAAAAATATACACCTCATGAAGTGGCGTTCAAAATATATTGGTCGGTAAGATGGTGTCAAGTTTTTTTACCTACATTACCGTTGCGTTCTTTGAGGCTTTAGGTTAGTAAAGACGCGAAATGTGGAATGGGGGTTGTTATGCTGAGGACTTTTTATTTGCGACATGTTTGCTCATTGTCCGTCATCATCATACTGGCGGTTTTATCGATCGGAACCCCCAAGCACATCCTGGCCATAGAAAACGCAAAATCGGAAATTACACCGGGTTCCTTCCATATCGATGCCGGCGAAAAAAACAAAAGACCGGTCCTCACCGTAACCCCAAGAGAATTGGATCTAGGTGAGATCGGACCGGGACAGGCTAGGGAGGGTTCCTTTGTCTTGAAAAATGTCGGCGATGGCTTTTTGGATTGGTCTACGAATGGTCCGGAAAATTGGCAAATTTTTGAAGGGAAAAAAATATCAACCGTATTAGAAAATAAACATGCGAATTTGAGAATATACTTTAAGGTCCTGGGTCAGGAGGAAATCGGTTCGGGAAATCGTGAAAACCGGTTCACATACCCTGTAGTCTTTATTGTTCAAAACAAAAAATCCGCAATCGTTTCAAGAAAAAATTTGAAGCCCGGTCTTCACCGGGAGGTGATCCGAATTGAATCGACTGGAGGGAATCGAAGTCTCTTTGTCCGTTTCCGGATCATTCAGCAGGAATCCGAGCCCATGCTCATGTTGGAGCCAACTAGGATCGATTTCGGTGCCCTTCTACCGGGACAGCAGGTCAGCAGGTTGGTGAAATTGGAGAATTGGGGGAGGAATACCCTCAAGTGGCGTGCAGGTTTCGAAACTATTGTAGAAGGCGAGAAAAACGACGATTTCAAGATGTGGCGATATGTTTCGTTTCAGAATGAGGAAAGAGAAGGAAAAGGTAGCTATGTTCCGTCAGGGAGATTGAAGGATGTTCTGGAGGTATCGGGCCGATGGAGTGAAGACGATGGTTACCCGGTAGCCGACAGCGCCGGTCTTTCCATGCAGTTTCGTTTCAGAGGGACGTTCATCGATGTATTTTTCAGGAAGATTACGGAAAGAGCTCAATGGACGGCTTTTATAGATGATAGGCCGGCAGAACTCGATTCCAAAACGCTGATGACAGGGGAAAAGGCGACCGTTCGTTTTACCGGTGGCACAGACGGTCAGCACATACTCGCGTTCGTTTTTCAGGATGGAACCGTCTCAATTGAGGGTGTTAAAATTTATGGGTCACATATCATAAGGCACGGTCATAGTTGGATAACCGTATTTCCCACGAACGGTACGACCATAAGTGAAAAAGATTACATCAATATCACCGCAAGTGCACAGGCATTGCCTCCGGGATATTACACAGAGTTGTTGATGTTTAGATCTAATGGCGGCGAGCAGAGCGTTGAGTTATCCCTTGAGGTATTGGCGGATAATCATTTGAAAATGGTGGATGTATACCGCTACAACCGAAAGACGGATTATCTTTACACGTCGAATCCCCAAGCGGAACCACTAATTGCGAAAGGATACATCAAGGAAGGCATTGCCTTTCATTTGTATCATTCGGAAGCACCTGGAACAACACCTTTTTACAGGTGGTACAATCCACAGAGAGATGATCATTACTATTCCTATGATCGAGACGGTGCAGGCAAAGCCATGGAGGGCTATGTTTTCGAAGGTATCATCGGAAACATCGCCACATCGAAGCTATCCGGAAGCAGAGAACTCTATCGCTGGTACCATCCCTTCAAGAAATGCCATTTCTATACGACGGACCGTAACGGCGAAGGGCGTGCGAAAAACGGTTACCGTTTCGAAGGAATCGCTGGATATGTAAAATGAGGGACATCTTGGGATTTCATCTTGACAAAGACCTTCACAAGGGATTAGAAAATACCCGCTTCAAAAGAGGCATGCGGCATAATTGTGCGCCTGTAGCTCAGCTGGATAGAGCAACGGACTTCTAATCCGTAGGTCGCGGGTTCGAATCCCTCCAGGCGTACCAA
>JAFGIO010000224.1 GCA_016929555.1 Deltaproteobacteria bacterium
CGGCCTTTCACGCCGGTAACCGGGGTTCGACTCCCCGTGGGGACGCCAATTCTGTTCAGTTAATAAGATAAGTTCCTAAAACCATCTTTCCAGCCTCTGTACAATTTTGTCCTAAGATGGCTTTTTCTTTCCAAGGGCTTACAATAACTGTGTTCTGCAGCTTTGTTGACCGCATCTCCGGAGAGCTGTATCAACCCTGCCCTGTATCTTCGTGGCAACCAAAAAGCGATCCACCCGAACCCGGCATGGTTCGTTCTTCAGGCATCGGTATTTTTTTCTTGACAAGCTGAATCCCTGTACGGTATGCGATTTATACTATAATTTTTATAGTATTATAACGAAAGAAATTAGCTATGGCTCGCAAATTTCGACACTTTTGCCCCGTTGCGCGGGCGCTGGAGAGAATCGGCGAGAAATGGTCTTTGCTCATCATTCGAGACCTCTTGAGAGGCCCACAGCGTTTCACCGATCTCCTCAATTGCTTGAACAATATCACACCCGCCTGGCTTACCCAACGTTTACGGGAGCTGGAAGCAACAGGGATTGTCGAACGGGATCGTCAACCCGGCCGCCGTGAAGTCTGGTACCGCCTGACTCCCGCCGGTCGCGACCTCATGCCGGTTGTCGAAGCGCTTTCAATCTGGGGGCTGCGGCATGCGATGCGGCCTCCGGTACCCGGCGAAGCCGTTCACCCGGAATTGTTGATGCACGGTTTTACATCGTTGCTCAACAGGCGAGACCGGCGCCTCTCGCGGGCGGCACGATGGTCCATCCGCTTCCCGCTGGTTACCTATACGATATGCTTTGATGAGAGTCGGTGGTCATACCAAAAAGGAGAGGAACCGGGTGCCGACTTGATTGTAACGACAACGCCGGAAGCATGGGGCACTCTGGTAGCAGTACGAGGCAATGAGCGCAGTCGGTTGATTCGAGAAATGGAGACACGGGGCAGTGCGGAACGAATTGCGGAATTCCGGCACATATTCGGCGCACAGAACAGTGAAGGATTGCAAGGCGGGGCAACCGCCATAGATTCCAGTGCAGCAAAACGAAATCCAACAGAATGAGAGGAGTGTGTAATGATGGACTTGAAGCAGGCAAATGAGGCGTTAAACACATACATCCGGCCGCAAACCTTTCCTGTTGCCGTTAAACTTTTCACTGCACAGGAGACCCTGCCGGCCAAGGTCAGGATCCCCGTCAAGGATCTGGGGTATCAAATCACCCTCTGCCAGGCGGTGGCCCTTTCCAGGCGCTATGGCTGGACAATCGCGGTCGGGAAGGAGGACCAGTGCTGTATCGGCGGCCACGCCGCGATGGGCTTTCTCGACAATCCGCCCCAGGAAGATTCTATCCCAGCCGACAAGAGGCATGAGACGGGGAAATATCGCTTCATGGTATCCGCACCCATCGACAGGGCTGATTTCGAACCTGACCTGATCTGCTTGTATGTCGACTCTGCTCAGGCGATGCGCCTGGCGCAGGCGGCGACCAACGGAGGCGGGGGTATGGCCCCGATGGTCCCGACGGGCATGGGCGATTGCGGCGACATTGTGGCTCGTACGATGAAAATGGATTTGAACCAATTGATCCTCCCCTCTGGCGGCGACCGGGTTTTCGGCTCGACCCAGGATCACGAAGTCATTTTTACCATACCGAAAAGCAAAATCGCGCCGATGATGAAAGCCCTGGAGGATACCCATAAGGCCGGATTCAGATACCCTGTGTTAGCGGATTTGCGGCACCGTCCGAACCTGCCGCCTTTCCTCGAAATCCCCAAAAGCGCGTAACCATTGAAGCGGAGACCTTTTAAAAAATCAATTCGCTGACCTCATAAGGAGGAACCATGTCGGAACTTGTAACCATCTCCATCAAAGACCACGTGGCGGACGTCCGTTTCAACCGGCCCGAAAAATACAACGCCTTAAGCTATGACTTGATTGTGGCCATGGCAAACGCCATCAACAGGCTGGCCGCGGAATCCTCGGCAAGGGCGGTCGTCGTCTCCGGCGAAGGCAGGGGTTTTTGCGCCGGCCTGGATTTCGCGAACTTCACGGCGATGCAGTCCGGCGAAGGCGTTGCGACCACCGACCTGAGGGATCGCTATGAGAACCGGATCACCAACATCTTTCAGCATGTCGCCTATGGGTGGAAACAGCTCCCCATGCCGGTGATTGCAGCCATCCATGGGGTGGCGTTCGGCGGCGGCTGCCAGATCGCCCTGGGGGCCGATATTCGTTTCTGCACGCCCGACGCAAGATTCTCCATCATGGAAATGAAATGGGGTTTGATCCCGGACATGAGCGCTTCCCAGACGATCCGCGACCTGGTATCCATCGATGTGGCCAAGGAATTGATCTTCACGGGAAAGATCATCAACGGCGAAGAGGCCGCCCGGCTGAAACTGGTCACCCGTGTGTGCGAAAAGCCCCACGAAGAGGCCATGGCCCTGGCCAAAGAGATTGCCTCGAAGAACCCCGATGCCGTGCGTGCCGCCAAGAAGCTTCTGAACGAAGTCTGGCACGGGGATTCGGCACGGGGATTGCTGATGGAGTCCCAACTGGAGATGACCTTGGCGGGAACCCCCAACCAAATGGAGGCCATTGCCGCGAACTTCGCCAAGCGCGAACCGAATTTCCAGGACCCTACATAACGGTGGTCCGGTAAAAGGCCGTCTCCCCTCCCTTTGGGGAGGGGAGTAAGGGGAGCGTGATTAAAAGATTGGAATATTCAGCAGTGAGGAGCCAACGATGGAAGAATGGAAGAAGACCACCTGCACCATGTGCGGTGTCTGCTGCAGCCTTGAAGTCAAGGTCGAAAACAACCGCATCGTCAAAGTCCGCGGCGACAAGGACAGCCCTGTCACCGAAGGATACGTCTGCCGTAAGGGCCTGAACATCGCCTATCACCAGCACAACGCGGACCGGGTGCTGTACCCTCTGAAAAAGGTGGACGGCAGGTTTGAACGCATAAGCTGGGATCAGGCCATCGGCGAGATCGCGGAAAAACTCAAGAAGATCCTCCAGGAGCATGGGCCGCGGTCCCTGGCCTCGGTGGCCGGCGGTGGTGAATTCAACTTCTACCCGCTCCGCTTCCTGGCCCTCTTCGTTGACGCGCTCGGGTCGCGATACCAGTATTCCTCCGCCAACCAGGAGTTTTCCGGCCGCTATTGGGCGCACGGGCTGACCTTCGGGAGCCAGCTGCTCGAGCTGGTACCTGATTATGTGAATACGGACATGCTCATGGCCGTCGGCTGGAACGGGATGATGAGCCACCATATCCCCCAGACCAGGAGGGTATTGAATAGAATTTCCAAAGACCCGGACAAGCTGCTGGTGGTGATCGACCCGCGGCGCTCGGAAACGGCGAAAATCGCGGACATTCACCTGGCCCTTCGGCCGGGCACGGATGCCCTGCTGCTGAAATCGATGATCGCCATCATCCTCAGAGAGGGTTTGCACAACCAGGAATATATCGACAAGCACACTGGCGGGTTCGAGGATATACTGCCCTGGTTCGCCGGGTTCGACGTGGAGGCGGCGCTGAAGGTCTGCGAACTGGAGTACGACCAGGTATTCCGGGTCTGCCGGGAATTCGCCAGACGCCGCTCCTGCCTGCGCGACGATCTCGGCATCCTGATGAACCGGCACAGCGCCCTCGTATCCTATCTGCTCGTCGTGCTCCTGGCGATCTGCGGCCGCATCGGTGTGCCGGGAGGGGACTACCTGGCGGGCGGGAAGATGTACTCGGACCCGAAGGATCCGAAGACGTGGTGGACGGCGGCGACCAAGATCCCGGCCATCGGCGGGATGTTCCCTCCCAACGTCATGCCGGAGGAGATCATGGGCGACCGTCCCGACCGGCTCAGGGCCGTCTTCGTCCTGGAATCCAATCCCTTGCGGTCCTATGCCGACACGACCGCCTACGAAGAGGCATTCAAGCGGCTCGATCTACTGGTGGTAGCCGAGATTGCCATGAGCGAGACCGCCGCGCTTGCGCACTACGTCCTGCCCTGCACGACGACCTATGAATCATGGACCCCGGCGCCTATGGACGCCATGATCCCCTCCAAAACCGACGAGGGCCTCCTGAACGTATACAGCCGGATGCGCCGGCCCGTTGTCGAGGCGGAAGGAGAGCAGAAAGACGCGGGCGAGATATTCACTCTGCTGCTCGAAGCCATGGGGCTGATGCCCGAACTGCCCGACGCGCTTTACCAGGCAGCCGCTTCCGGCAGCTTGCGGACATACCGTGATGCGCTGATCGGTTATGTCATGGAGCATCCCGAGAACATGATGAGGGTGCCCTACATCGCTGTCAAGACGCTGGGAAAAACCATCGGCTCCGCCCACCTGGCCAGCTATTTCACCGGATTTTTGCAGAGGTCCAAGGTAAAGCAGGACGATGCAGCAAAGGCGGGATTCGAGGCCGGACCGGACCAGGGGCTGGCCCTTTACCAGGCCATCGTCGACCGTCCGGAAGGCTTGCTGGTCGGGGTGCAGGAAATGGGGAAAAACCTGGGCAGAGTGGCCACGAAGGACGGCAAAATACGGCTTCACACGGCAGAGGCGGAAGACTGGATCAAGGAAATCGAACCCGGTGAGGAAGAGAAACGGATGAAATCCGATCCTGAATTTCCCTTGATCCTGATGGCGGGACGCCATATGGACATGAATTCCAATACGGCGATGAGGGACCCTGCGTGGAACAAAGGCAGGCGGCCCTGCACCCTGGCGATGAATCCGGCGGACTCGGAGAAGTATGGGTTCTCCGACGGACAAACGGTGAGGGTCATCACCGAGGCGGGCGAAGAAACCATCGAGGTGGAGGTGACCGAGGACGCCAGAGCGGGGCAGGTCGTCATTCCGCACGGGTTCGGCCTGGTCTACAACGGGGTGAAATTCGGGGCCAACGTGAACCGCCTGGCAAAAAACACAAACCGGGACTTTGTCGGAACCCCGATGCACCGCTATGTACCCTGCCGCGTGGAGGCGCTTTAAAGAGCGTCTCCGAGTTGCGAAGGTTCTTTGAGGTTATTTTATGAAGCAGTTCATCTGCTCCGGCAGAGTACAATTACTTGAAATCCAAAAAAGACAAACCCGTAAAAAGTGCCTTTCCCCTCCCTTGAGGGAAGGGGATTAGGGGGTGATTTACGACTTTTTACGGGACCATCAAAAAACAGGCGTCACGGTCTGCCGGTTCCATAAACGCCGAATAACTCCTTAGACCTCCCGTCATGCTCATTGCATGGGGAAGAAAAACTTGATATTAATAGACGACTGGTCTATTATGCTCTATATCAAACGCCTCGATAAATCAGAGAGATTCGTAATTGATGAAACCGTAAAAAGTACAAATTAACCCCTTTTTGTCATTCCCGCGAAAGCGGGAATCCAGGAAATTCACTATATACTGGACCCCCGCTTTCCCCCGCCTTCGCGGGGGCAGGCTGCAAGGGGGTGACATGGTTTGCGATTTTTTACGAGCTCATCAGAATGGGTGACATATATCTTTAAGAAATGTCCATGGAACGGACAAAAACAAAACGTAAAGGAGGGTATTGCGATGTCTCGACTTTTGGATGTGTTAGGCAGCAAGTATCCCATCATTCAGGGGCCTATCGGCGAACTGAACGACCCGAAGATGGTGGCCGCCGTGTCCGAGGCCGGTGCTCTCGGCATGTTGGCTTTGGGCTTTCTCACGGATTTGGACAAGATCAAGCAGATGATCGCCGAGGTCAAGGCGCTTACAGATAAACCGTTCGGCGCCAACCTCATGATCGCCATGAACCCCAACAACGAGGCCATCCTCGACGTCTTGGCCGAAGCGGGCATCAAGACCGTGACCACTTCGGCGGGATCACCGAAAAAAATCTACCCAAGGATCAAAGAGCTCGGGATGAAGGCGCTGCATGTAACTCTGGCGGCGCCCTTGGCCGTCAAAGCTGCCGAAGCGGGCGCGGACGGTGTGGTCGCTTCCGGAACGGAATCCGGCGGTCTGAGGACGACAGGGCCTGAATCCACGAACCTGATCCTGATTCCCCTGGTTTGCGACATGGTCGACGTTCCGGTCGTGGCGGCCGGCGGGATCGCCGACCGGCGGGGGTACCGGGCGGCCTTTGCTCTCGGCGCTCAGGGCGTGCAGATCGGGACCGCGTTTTTGGTTTCCGAGGAAAGTCCAGCTTCACGGGCGTGGAAAGAGGCCATCATCGCCTGCGGAGATGCCGGCACGACACTTCTGCCCATGGGTGGCATGGCCATGCGGACCATCATGAATCCCAAGATGGGTCAGCTCATTGCCTCTGGTGCCGATCTTGCCAAGGAATATAGCATGATGAATGCAGGGCGGGCATGGCGGGAAGGGGATTTCGACTTGTTTCCAGCCGGCGCCGGCCAGGTCAGCGCGCTGATCAAGAAGATCAAACCCGTCAAAGACATCATCGAGGAAATGATTTCCTGACGGCTGCGAAAGACGGTTCTTTATCACTGGCTGCACTGTTTGAACGGAGAGGAGAAAACAACATGCCGGAGAGCAATGCGTATGATCATGCGTATCTTAAAATCGCCGAAAATGTTGACAAGGGCTATCAGACAGCGCCAAGGGCCGGTCAGGAACTTTCCCCGGCCTTTATCGCCTACCTGAAAATAGTCTATACCCCGGAGGAAGCAGAGTTCGTTCAATATCTTTCCATGGCACCCATCATGAAAACCTCTCTTGACGTGGCTGAAGCTTCCGGTCGCGATCCTGAAAGCGTCGAGGCTGTTTTTGAACCACTGATCCAGAAAGGGTTTATCAACCGGTCAAGGGCAGGCTACTGTTTGCCCGTCATTCCCAATCTGGTAAATCTTCATATGTTTTATCCGGAGATCAAACCAGATGATTTGAAAGCGGCCGAACTCTATCAGCAATTTTTCATCAAGGAAAAATATTATAAATATTACGGTACTTCCGAGAAAGGCACGCCCGTGTTGCGGGCGATTCCGGTGGAAAGGGCCCTTTATCCGGATGAAAAGGTTTTTACCGCCGAAGAAGCCCATGAGTTCATACAAAATCTGAAAACGGAAGACCTGGCCCTGGTTCCCTGTCCCTGCAGAACGAGAACCGAGAAATTGGATATCCGCGAATGTCGGGATCGATTTCCGATTGCATCCTGCATTTTTATCGGCAGCGCCGCCCGGCTTTTCATGAATATCGGGCTGGGCAAGCGGGTTAACAAGGGGCAGGCCATCGCCTATCTCGAGGAAATGGTGGAACTTGGCCTGATCCCCACTTCGGAGAATTATATCGACGACCCTCACGGTATCATCTGTCTCTGCTGCGGTTGCTGCTGCTCCAATGTGCGGGGCAGAACCCGCTGGGACAACCCGACGGCTGTGCTGCCTTCTCCGTTTATCCCTCGAGCGGGCGACGATTGTATTTCCTGTGGAACTTGTGTGGATCGTTGTTTTTTCGGAGCCCTTTCGTTGGACGAAGAGGCGGGCCGGTCTGTGGTCGATCCGGAAAAATGCATCGGTTGCGGGGTCTGTACCATCGCCTGTCCGACCGAAGCCCTCAAGCTACACCGGTTCGATAGACCCAACAAACCCTTTGACACCATGATAGATCTGTTCGCGACCGTCGCACGCGACAACAATCGCCTCTCCTGAAACCCCGATTTCGTGGAAGGGTTGTATGCGAGGAAGGGATATCCAATGGATGCCAAATCGAGAATCCTGAAAGCCGGCGCCCGGATCGTCTATCTAAAGGGCTTCTATGATACCGGCCTGGCGGAAATACTCAAGGCGGCGAAAGTCCCCAAGGGATCGTTCTATTTCTATTTCAAAAACAAGGAAGACTTCGGCCTGCAGCTCATCGACTACTTTGCGGACTATTTGCGGGCCATAGCGGCCGACCTCTTTCGAGACGAACGCTTTTCCCATGTGGAAAGAATCCGACGCTTTTTTAGGTTTCAGGCGGAATCTTTCCGCAAGGGCAACTTCAAAGGCGGATGTCCCATTGGCAACTTGTCCCTCGAAATGGGTGACCGCAATGCCAAATTTCGAGAGAGGCTGGATCGGATTTTTGCCGACATGAAACGGGATCTGACCGACGTCTTCATGCAGGCCCAGCAACTTGGGGAGATACCTGAATCGATTGACGTCGAGGATGTCGCCCCTTTCATCATCGGCAGTTGGGAGGGCGCATTGATGCAGATGAAGGTCTCGCAAAGCACCGTTCCGCATGAGATCTTCGACCGGATGGTCTTCGATCGGCTGTTGATGGCCTCTCGGCCCGGTCAGCGGCCTGTCAACGAGCAGCCGCGATGAATCGTCACGATTTTAAAACATATCTACTGGGAGGTATGACATGTCCGACTTGAAAGAATTCCGTGAAGCCGGCCAAATGTTCTATGACAGGCTCCACCTGTCCAGCATGCCTGTTGCCATTAAATACATCAAGGACGTATCGGAAATACCGAAAGAAAAGATTATCCGTCCTTCGGCCCTGGGAGAGGAATGGTCCCTGTGTCAGGGCTTCACCTATGCCCG
>JAFGIO010000035.1 GCA_016929555.1 Deltaproteobacteria bacterium
AGCCGGTACGTAGTTTACTTTAAATCACTCTTCCAAGCCGATGAGGCTCCTTGCTAAGACCGATATACCCGAAAGCAATTCCTCTTCCTGCCCGCGCGAACACTTGAGCGTGCCCGCACCAAGAGTTTCCATGGTTTCGATATTGGTTCGCTTGGCCTGTAAAATGTATGAATTTCCCAGTGCGTTGATTCTTCCCGTAATAGCTTCATTCACTGCCAGCCATTGGCCAAGCTTTGCAATCTGCTTTTCTCTCACCAGCCCTGATTGTTCAAGTTTAAGTTCCTGCGACACCTGCATGATATTTTCTCGATTAACCAGGGAAAAAAGTCCAAACCTCAAAATTACCTCCCGAAGAGCATCCGTAAGAATGAGCGCAACCACATGAAGATTCTCGTCGGCATCGAAATCATAGACTACAATTCTGGTTTTGTCTGTTGAAGGCATTTGACTCTGCAGCCCGTCTCCCGGTTTTTTCTCACTCCTGGTCATGGGCGGTTTTTCCACAACAGGAGACGGTTCCTTTGCTTTTAGAATGCCCGATGAAGTTAAAACCGATTCGACATCTGATTTGGCCTTCTTATTTATCATCATCTCTTTTGTCGGCATCAGCTGCCCTTTGCGAAGGGCCGTTGCCAGCAAATCCCCTTTGGCATCAGAAAATAATTTTCGATAAAGATCGGGCCACATTTTTATGACAATGTCTCTGGTACTTTCGAAATGACCGGTATTGGCCACATTGTCTGAAGCTGAATATCGCATGCCCGTCTCAATATTGATAAATTCAAGACGGTATGCATAGCCCGAAAGACGAGATGCAGGCATTTGTGCCCGTCTTCTGATGAGAATTCCATAGTCGGCATGCAAGGCTTTGCCATATTGTTTCAGTAAGGCACAGTCGTTTCTTAACCACCAGTATTCTTCGGCACCAACAAGATCCTGTTCTGACATAACAGAATTTACTTCTTCTTGGGGTACCACCTCATATATACCCGTATCCCGCAAATTCTCACCTACCAACTTGAACATGAGCGGTACCCATTCCGTACTCGGTATGAAAGGATTTAATCCCATGTTTTCTGTAATAGGCAGAATGGCAACACGCAACTTAGTGGACTTAGGCGGCGGAGGGATCGTCTTGAAATGAATGGTTGTACAGGAAGTCAAACAAAATAAGATGAATAATAAAAGTGTGATACATATACCTTTTGAAACATATTTCAACTTCATGCTTATTTCCCCAAAACAAAAAAGCTCATATCTCTTTGTTGGGCAATGCTGTTTCTGGAAATTCTTAAAGACATTACCTTACGCAATAACTCGAAGATACTAGATATCCCCACTTCGCTAACAAGTCAAAGAAATATTGTATTGATAACCATATGAAAGCCAGCATCATTATGAATAGCCGCACATAGCGCTTTCTGAGGAAGGCAAAAATGGCCCCGGTCGTCCGAAAGATTGGCTGTCGACATGTGAACATTTCCTCCCGTATTCAATGAACGGGCCGGTTCACCAAACGTCACCCTTTAATCGTCGAACCGGCAACTGCGGGGATGCACCGTTTCAGCCCGAATTCCTCGAGGGAAATTGCTAAAAATTGAAATAATGCCGGTGTGTGCTGCACTCTACAAAGCCTCGGGCTTGTTAGGTTTTGAATATAGGATTATGAACAGAAAGCTTGATAACGAGATTTAATACTTTAGTATTAGATAAAATCATACTTTTGACCTATTGCTATTAACACAACAGCTCTGTTATAAAATAATCAGAGAAATTTCCGAAATCAGTAAAAGGACTGTAAATCAGAAAGAACGACGGTAATAATCGGTAGGCTTATTGTATGAACTTCACTTTTATCTGCAAAGAGGGAATTACATGAAAAAGACTTTACTATCATTATTTGCTATGCTTGTAATAGGGTTGATGGGCCTATCGCCGGTAAAAGCCAGTGTATTTTATATCGATGATCTGCTAATCACAAAAAGCGATCAAACATTTTACAATGATCCGTTTAACGCTGGACACTTGGATCCAGAACGACTCCCTTACTATACAATGTCAGCACCACCAATACCCTTTGGTTTTCCAACAGGATATTTTGGTTACCCCAATACATTTCTGGAAGACGCAGATGGGAAACTAAAAATAGATTTAGCGAATGCAGCCGTTGCCGGGACCACACAGCCCGGGTACATTGGAAGGATTATCAACGCAAGACTGGATACAGGAACAGGCGAACCTCTAAATAAACCTGCCTTATTAAATACAGACATTTTTTCCGTTACGGCACTTTTTGATCTTATAGAACCTGGGATTGGAGAAGGTTACACAATCAGACTTTATGATATGGGGCCGTCACCGACTGGTCCTACAGGTGGACTTGTTCAGCTTAGTGTGGGATGGCGTTATGATACCTCATTCCCCACTATAATGTTCAGACGGGGTGACTATCAGGTGATAGATGGCATAACGTATGTTGTTATGACAACCCTTGAAGAGGTCCAAGCAGATTTCGACAGAGGTTATGACCAGATCGGCTTAACTCTTGAACGGTCCAATATAGGAACTAATCATATCACGGCATCTTTTAGCTATTACGATAACGATTCACCGATAGGACAACCCTATACCTTCCTAAATACGAGTGACATTTTCCAGACTGTTAACTGGACATTTGTGGAGTTCCAAGCAACTAAAGGAACGCCTGTTCCCGAACCCGCCACCATGTTACTTTTCGGCTTTGGCTTAACAGGAATTGTTGGCTTGAAGAGAAAGTTTGGGAAGCAATAACGAAAATATTAATATCGGTAGGAAGGCAGGGTTCAGAAATGGCCCTGCCTTTTTTTATCGGTTAACGAGCGAAATGTTCTATTTTTTTTCAAATTGTTCAACCTGCATGTTTCAGGAAGGAAGACATTTTAGACAGGTACGCAAAAACCTAATAATCCCTATTTCGTCATGACATAGCGCTGTTCCCCCCGGGGGACGTACCACCGGATGAAGTTGTGTCCGATCCCCAGCGGGGCCGGTTCGACGCCTCTTATCCTGGCATGGATGATGGGCAGGGCATCGGGGACATACAGGAATGTGTAGGGCTGTTCCTCGGCCAGGATCTCCTGAATTCGGAAATAGGCCTGCTTGCGCTGTGCGAGATCGAAGGTGCTCCGTCCCTTCTCCAGCAGGTCGTCCACCTCCCTGTTTGAAAAAGAGATGAAGTTCAGCTCGTCGGGACCCGTTTTGCTCGAGTGCCAGACGTCATAGCTGTCCGGATCCAGCGGGATGGTCCAGCCCAGGATTGTGGCGTCGAATTTCCGCTTGCTGATGAAATCGTTCACGAAGGCGGCCCATTCGAGGACACGGATCTTTGCACGGATCCCCACTTCGGCAAGACGCCGCTGAATGATCTCTGCGGTTTTGGCCCGGACCTCGTTTCCCTGGTTCGTGATGATCTCGAAAACAAAAGGCTCTCCGCCTTTCTCAAGGATGCCGTCGCCGTCGCCGTCCCTCCAGCCGGCCTCGGCCAGCAGAGACCTCGCCTTTGCCGGATCGTGGGAATATTTCCTGACCTTGGGATTGTACGGCCAGGTTCCCGGCTTGTAGGGGCCCGCCGCCTCCCTGCCGAGCCCCAGAAGGACGCCCCGGATGATCTCCTCCTTGTTGATGGCGTAGGCGATGGCCTGGCGGACCCTTTTGTCGGCGAACTTGGGGTTTTTCAAGTTATACCCCAAGTAGGTGTAGGAAAAGGAGAGATAACGGTATTTGTTGAAATGATTCCGGAACAGGTTGCTGTCCGTCTGCCTTGTGTATTGAAGGGGCGTGAGACCCATCCGATCGATGCCCTTGGTGCGGAGCTCCAGAAACATGGTGGCCATATCCGGGATGATCCTCATGATGTAACCGTCAATATAGGGTCTCCCCTCAAAGTAGTCCCGATTGGAGACGAGGACAATTTTCTGGCCCGCGACCCATTCCTTGAATTTATAAGGTCCCGTGCCGACGGGTCGCCTCGTCAGGGGACTCGTGACGATGTCCCGGCCTTCAAGCAGGTGCTTCGGCAGGATTGCGGATCCCCAGCTCATCAGGGCGGGGGCGAAGGGCTTGTCGTAGGTAACCCGAAAGGTATGCGGATCGAGAACCTCGGCCTTGCGGACCTTGAGAAAATCTCCGGCGTAGGCCGTGGGGGTCTTGGGATCGATGGTGACCCGGTAGGTATAGAGGCAGTCTTCGGCCGTGAAGGGATGGCCGTCGTGCCAGCGCACCCCCTTGCGGAGGTGGAAGGTAATGACGAGGCCGTTATCGGTGACTTCCCAGGATTCGGCCAGGTCGCCAACGGTGTTCATGTCCTTGTCGTACTTCACCAGGCCGTTGTAGATCATACCCGCGATTTCGTGGGAGGTGCCGTCGGAAGAGAGGATGGGGATCAGGTTGCTCGCATCGCCGATGGACCCTTCCACCAGAATGTCACCGTAGGCCGGACCCGTGTCAGCCTTTCTGCCTGTGCCGCTCCGATCATCGCTCCTGGAGCAGGATAACAGGAGAAGGACGAAGAAAAAGAGCATCATTGTGGAGAGGCTTCGTTTCATGGCAGGCCTTTTGCTATTTGCGCCATTGGAAGAACCGGGATGAAACGCTCCTCGGCGAGAAAGCGCCCTGATTTCGTTTCTTCACGCAGGTGTACGTACCGTGACTGCAGGGATTTTGCAATGAAATTCTGAAGGGAAATCTGAATGGAATGCCTCCCGGGTACGATCCGCCGTCGGAAAATCTGAAGGCGTTGACGAAAACAGATCTGTTCAGAACCCCCAGGCATCGGGTGCATTGCCTCTGCCGGAAAAGAAAGGCGCATGGTTCGAACCGAAGAAGGGCGGCTCCCTGCGCAGGATCGAGGCGATGGCCGGATGTGCCTTGAATTCCTTTTCAATGAAGGATCGCACCTCCTTCCGGCTCCATCCCTGGGGATGGCGGAAATTTCTGTAAAGACTGAGATCGCCCGGGTAGAAATCATCGGTTTCAAGGGAGGCCGCTTCCGGGCTGAAGGCCGGCAGGTTGAAGATCGCCAGATTCAGGAAATCGATCCTGCCGGCCTGTTCGACCGTGAAATCGAGCGTTCGCCGGGCCTCTGCATAGGACTCACGGGGCGTTCCAAAAAGCAGATAGACATAGGATGCGATGCCTGCCGCCCGAAGATTCTTCAGGGCCGCGGCGGCATCGTCGAGACGGATTCCCTTGTTCAGATCGTCCAGGACCCGCTGATCTCCCGATTCCACGCCGAGTTTCAGCATCGCGCAGCCGGCCCGTTTCAGGGATGCGCAGAAATCGGCATCGAGAAGATGGCTCGTGATGCGGGCGAAGCCGTACCACGGAGCGAAGGGAGGATCTTCGGCGAGGGCCTCCAGCAGGGGGGGGCTGAGGGCGTTGTCCGTAAAATGGAGAAGCGCCGGCACCTTCAGAGAGGTGAGTTCCCGGAGTTCGGCGAGAACTGTGGCGGGCCGGGCGGGCCGGTAGGGATTCTGTTCCGCCCTTTCCGGGCAAAAAGCGCATCGATGCCACCAGCAGCCGCGGGAGCCGCTGTAGGGCAGTATAAGACCCGGCGACAGGTACTGGTCGAGAGGAAAACGACCGTAGACGGGTCTATACGTTTCTTCCGATCCGGACCGGCCGCACAGAGCGAGAAGCGGGGCCTCACCGGGCCCGGCCACCAGATGGTCGACGAGACCCGAAAAGGGATCCCGCCAGTCCGGCCGTCTCATCCAGGATGTGACGAGGCTCCCTCCCAGGACGATGGGAAGGCGGCTGTCGATCTTCCGAAGATGGCCGATCATGGCAAAGGTACAGAGGGCCTGGCTCAGATAATTCAGGGAAAAGCCGACGCGTTCCGGGGCCGCGGCCTTCAGCAGTGCCGGAAAACGCCCTTGGAAGTATGGATAAAAGGGATTTTTCTCCGGTCTTTCCGCCGCCTCGATCAGGTCGGAACTCCTGAGAGGCGACAGGGCGGGATCCTCGAAATCCCTGAACGTAAGCCGCAAACCCAAGGCCTTCGCAGGACGGGCGAGAAGCCTGCCGAGGTCGATGACAGACCGTTTGTAGGCGTCGAAGTTGAGGAAGGCCCTCTGCGATCGGAGGCGGTCGATATGCTCTTGCCGGCAA
>JAFGIO010000225.1 GCA_016929555.1 Deltaproteobacteria bacterium
ATTAGCACAATCAATATGTTTCACCCCCACCCTACCCCTCCCCCCTCGAGGGGGAGGGCGATTTGGGACTTTTTACGAGGTCATCATTCCTGCGTTCTTAAAAAAAAGGATTCGCTACGGACCGAAGCGCCCTAAGAAGCCCGCTGCGGCTGCTCCTGAAGCAATGCCTTCAGCTCGGCACCCTCGACCTTTTCCTTCTGCAGCAACAGGTTCGCCCCCTGGATGAGGGCATTCTTCCTGTCGCTCAGGATTTTCGAGGCACGTTCGTATTCCCGGTCGAGGGTATCCTTGATCTCGCTGTCGATGAGTTGGGCGGTCGTCTCGCTGTAATCGCCCGGTTCCCTCTGCCCCATGTTGAGGTACAGCGGCCGCTGTTCGCGGGCGAGATAGACCTGGCCCACCCTGCTGCTCATGCCGTATTCCTTGATCATGCTTCGAGCAATATCGGTGGCCCTGGCCAAGTCATTGTGGGCGCCCGTGGAAACGTCGCCGAAGATGAGCTCCTCAGCCGCCCTGCCGCCCAAAAGCGTGGCAATCTTGTTGAGCAGTTCCGTCTTCTTCATCAGGAAACGGTCCTCCGTCGGCACCTGCATGGTGTAGCCCAGAGCGGAAATGCCTCGGGGAATGATGGAGATCTTGTGGACCGGATCGGTGCCGGGAAGCGACAGGGCAACCAGGGCATGGCCGATTTCGTGGTAAGCCACGATCTCCCTTTCCCGGGGATTGATGAGCCGGTTTTTCTTTTCCAGGCCGGCGACGATCCGCTCCACGGCCTCCTCGAATTCGAGCATCCCGACTTCCTTCTTGTTCCTGCGTACGGCCAGCAGCGCCGCCTCGTTGATCAGGTTGGCCAGGTCCGCTCCCACCATACCTGGGGTCATGTTGGCCAATTTTTCCACATCGAGATCGGGGACGGTCTTGATCTTCTTCAGGTGAACCTTCAGGATTTCAATTCGTCCGAGCTTGTCGGGACGGTCCACGAGGACATGGCGGTCGAAGCGGCCCGGCCTCAGCAGTGCCGGATCGAGGATCTCGGGCCGGTTCGTGGCGGCCATGAGGATGACCCCGGCCTTCGGGTCGAAACCGTCCATCTCCACCAGGAGCTGGTTAAGGGTTTGCTCCCTTTCGTCGTGCCCGCCCATGGTGCCGAATCCCCTGGCCTTCCCCAGGGCGTCCAACTCGTCGATAAAAATGATGCAGGGGGCCTTTTCCTTGGCCTGGACGAATAGATCCCGGACCCGGGCGGCTCCCAGACCGACGAACATCTCCACGAACTCGGAGCCCGAGAGGCTGAAGAAAGGAACCCCGCTTTCTCCTGCCACGGCCTTGGCCAGCAGCGTCTTGCCCGTGCCGGGCGGGCCGACGAGCAGTATTCCCTTGGGGATCTTGCCTCCCAACTCGGTGAATTTGGCCGGGGTTTTTAAAAATTCAATGACTTCGACAAGTTCCTGTTTGGCCTCGTCGACGCCTGCTACGTCTTCGAAGGTGACGTTCAGTTCGTTCTCCATGTAGATCTTGGCCTTGTTCTTGCCGAGGGTCATGAAACCGGCCTGCTGGGTTCCCATGCGTTTCATCAGAAAGTACCAGATGCCGACGAACAGCACCAAGGGCAGAACCCAGGACAAAAGATCCCGAAAGAAGGTCGATTCGATCTCTCCCTTGAATACCACCTGATATTGGTCCAGGACCTCAGACAGTTCGGGATCCACCCGGATGGTCTTGAATTGCTTGACGTCTCCGGGGCCGCCTCCCTCCGCCTTCATCTTGCCCTGGATCTGATTGGCCGTGATGGCTACCTCGACGACCTTACCGGCCTTGAGAAGTTTGAGAAACTGGCTGTAAGGGATGGTAGGAATGGCGAGCATGGATGCGATATAGCTCTGGATGATCAACACGACCCATACACCGATCAGGACGTACCAGAGGGAAAACTGATGCTGTTTTTTCATAGCCGCCTCACGTCGCGCTTCTGTTTGCCTATTTTGTGATGGCCTCTTTCGTTTTTTCCGAAGCCTTCTGGATAGCCTGGCCTGCCCCCTCGATGTCCTTTCCCATGCCTTTGAAGGTATTGCAACCGGCGATCATGGCGGCGGACAGGATCGCTATCGTAAGAAGTCTCCATTGATGATTATCGTTCATAACGGTTTTTCCTTCCCGGATAGATTGCGCTTGGGTGGTGCTTCGTGGAGGGATTCGATGCTCCTGCTTCAGGCAGCCGCGCTTTCTCTCCTTAATCGCTATGGAAATTGATTAACAAACAATCCATACAAACTCAAGATAAAGGTTGGGTGCGATGAGAAAGGGCAAGCATCGAGGAGTCGAAAGACAAGCTCATTATTGACAGTTCTTCGAGAATTATTGTACATAGACAACGCTTTCTTGTTGCCCTTGCTTTTGGGAGCCCTTTCATTTCATGGAAAGGGGAACGCATTGCCTAGGGATGAAAAACATCCAGGATAGGGAGGTGGCGCGATGAAAACGAAGATGATAAAAAGCGTTGTGGTTTTTTTGTTCATTCTTGCAGTTATCCTGATTGTCCGGCCCGTGATGGCCGCCGGGGAAACGCCGACGGCGGCGGAACGGATGTGGGGGGATCTCCTGCCCAAAATCACCGCGTTGATGAACCAGATCGATGAAGAATTCACCGCCGTGACCATCGAGGACGGGTTCAACGGGCTTTACGGACGCAACCAGCTCGATCTGAAGACGCGGGAACTTTGCACCATCACGATGCTGACCTGCCTGGGAAAACCCGAGGAGTTGAATCTCCATCTCATGGCGGGGCTCCGCGTGGGCTGGAAGGTCGATGAGCTGCGCGAAATCATGATCCTGTCCGCCCTTCCCGCCGGCTGGCCGGCGGCCATCGACGCGATGCGCTTCCTCGGGGAGTGGTGCGAGAAGAACAAGGTCCCCATGCCGCCTGGCAAGAAACTGCGGCCGGAATTCCGCACCGCCGATTGGTACAAGATCGGCAGCGAAAAGGGGGAAAAGCTCTACGGGAAGAAGCTCTGGGGTCAGTATCTCAGGGCCCTGAACTCCGTCGATCCTGAACTGACCCGATTTACCGTGGCCAACCTCTATGGGAAATTCCTATCCCGCACGACCATCGGCGACAAGACCCGGGAATTGTGCTTCGTGACCGGCACCGGTGCCATGATGAAGAGCAAACAGTTGCTCAGGATGCACATTCAGGGGGCGCTGAACAGCGGCGCGACGCCCGTCGAGGTGAAGGAAGCCCTGTACCACATCGGTCTGTATGCCGGGCAGGGCGCGAGCGCCGAGGCGATTGCCGTTTATTCCGCCATGGGGCTGAAGTGACGACGGCATCTTTTTGCCTGCATCTCTGGCTATTCAGTAGATAAATGCGCAATAAAACGAAAGGTTTCCTGGCATTCCTGGCGATGATCGTCGTCGTCCAGGGATGCCTCCACGGCGGCGGGCCGGCGTCGAAACCGTGCGCCGACTTTACCCTGACCATTGCCCATCTCAATGACAGCCACTCCCATCTCGATCCCGTGGAAAGCGCCGCCTTCCCGTGCGGCGCTTTCGATGCCAGGCTGCAAATGGGTGGGATTGCCCGGGTCAAGACAGCGGTCGATGCGCTGAGAGACCGGGAGAAAAACCTTCTGTTTCTCCACGCCGGAGACGCCCTTCAGGGAACGCTCTATTTCGTCCGCTATCTCGGGGAGGCGGACGCCGAACTCCTGAATCTCATAGGCCTCGACGCCATGACCCTTGGAAATCACGAGTTCGACCGGGGGACGGCGGTTACGGGTCGATTCGTATCGGCGGTCCGCTTCCCGATCGTTTCGTCCAATATCGATGTCTCGGGCGATCCGAATCTTCGGGGCAGGATTGCACCGTATGTCGTCAAGTCCCTGGGGGATGAAAAGGTTGCCGTCATCGGCGCCATCCTGGAGGAAACCCCCGTCATTTCCAATCCCGGCCCCGATGTCGTGTTTACCGACGCGGAGGCGGGTGTCGAGAGAGCCGTCAGGGAACTCGCCGGCCGGGGTGTGAATAAGGTGATCGTTCTTTCCCACCAGGGCTACAGGGAAGACCTGAAGATGGCGCGGGAGATTCCGGGCATCGATGTGATCGTGGGAGGCCACAGCCATACGCTCCTCGGGGGAACGGCCGGCAACAGAGGCGCCTTCGAGGGTATCGGCCTCCGCTTTACCCCGGAAGGAGATTATCCTACCGTGGTGCAGGGCCCCACGGGGAAGCGGGTTCTTGTAGTTCAGGCCTGGGAATGGTTGAAGGTCCTGGGACTGCTGAAGGTGTCCTTCGACGACGCCGGCGATGTTCAGGGTTACGAAGGTGAGCCGGAGGTGATCGGCGGGGCGGTGATGATCCGGGATGCGTCGGGCGGATTCCGGGCCGTTCCGGAAACATCGTCCCCCTACCGGAATGTCCTGCGGTGCCTGCCGGCGGCGGTGAGGATCTATGCCGAAGATCCGGTTGCGCAAATGATGCTGTCCGCTTATGCGAAGCCCATCGAAATCTTGATGAAGACGAAGGTGGCGCGGGCCGCAACAGATATGATCCGGGCAGAAAACCGGGGGCCCGGTCCCGTCGTCGCCGACAGCATGCGCTGGAAGACCGCCGCCCTGGCCCGTCACCGTTGCCGGGTCGCCGTCCAGAATGCCGGCGGTATCCGGGCGGACATTCCGGCGGGTGAAATCACCGCGGGCACCGTCTATACCGTGCTTCCCTTCGGCAACACGCTGGTCGTCATGGATCTTTCGGGACGCGAGTTGAAGGCGGCCCTCGAGGAAGGGGCGGACAGGCCGTACGGCCATGATCCACTCAGGCCGCCGCCTTCTCTGTACGTTTCGGGCGCGACCTTTCGGCTCGACAGGGAAGCCCCCAAGGGCTCCCGGATCAGCGGCATCATGGTGGACGACGGCGACGGCCGCTTCATTCCGCTGACGGATGAATGCCTCTGCAGCGTGACGACAAACAGCTTCATTGCCCGGGGAGGAGACGGCAACCGCTCCTTCGCCACGACCCGAGGATACCGCTACGACACCGGTTTCATCGATGCCGAGGTCTTCATGGAGTATCTGAGGCAGCTTCCCGAAGCGACGGTGATCGAACCGGCCGGGCAGCGGATAAAGGCGGCCGGGTTCTGAACGCGCGCCGGCTGTAGTAGAGAGACGAACCGCAAGGCGAAGAAAGATCTGCGAAGACCGGGATAAGCTGCGATTTCTGATAAACCATCATGACCATGGACAACCGCCTCTTCGATCTGTTCGCCTTCGCCGTTACGGCCTGCATCGCCTTCACCCTGGAATGGAAACCGAACGAGCTGTGCTGGGGTTTGTGGATATCGAGCCTGACGGTGGGCTGGGTGGTGATCGTTTTTTCGATCCTGCGGACGCTCCTGCACGTCGCCGGCATCGTTCCCCTGAGTGCGGAGGACCTGGGAAGCGGCTCCCTTGCCGGCTATTTCCGCAGGTCGGCCGCGGGCCAACCCAAGGATTCGGCGCCGGACCGGACGGCCGTCTGGCCGTCCGCCCTCGTTTCCCTCGGCGCTGTGGGCCTCGGACTTTTTGCCTGGTTTCACTTCACCATGTTCCATGTCATTCACGGCCTTCTCATGTCCGTCTTCATCCGCATGGAACCGGAGCATCTTTTCGGTCCCAACGGGTTCATCAACGCGGACTTCGGGGAAATCCTCCCGTACCTCATGGCGAACTACTGGGCGATGGTTCTGGGGACCCTCATCGCGCGGCGCCGGAACATTGTCGCCGGAAATCCCGGGGAAAACATCAAGACCATCTACGGTTCCGTGGTAAGGATCCATATCTTCATCCTGCTGAGTGCCTTTCTGGCCTTTCTCGTCTATTTCGGTTTGGAGGTCTATAACCAGGTCCTGCTGCTGATCCTTCTGGGGCTGTTTTTTTACCGCCGCAGCCACAGCAGGCAAAGGAAGAATAAGGAGATGCTGCCATGAGCTACGTGATCTGCGAACGGGCCGAACGTATCGCGACCCTCTGCCTGAACCGGCCCGAAAAGCGAAACGCCGTGAATACCGGGATGCTGGAGGAGCTGGGCGGCCTCTGCGAGGAGCTTCGCCGGGAGACCGACGTCCGGGTGGTGCTGCTTCGGGGCGCAGGAGGGTATTTCTGCGCCGGCGCAGATCTTTCCCAGATCGGCGCCTCCGACGAAGGGGCCCTGCGCCGGTTCCACGATGTCCGGGAGTGTACCTTCGAGCTTATCGAGGCATTCCCCTGCCCCACCGTGGCTGTCATCGAGGGCTACGCCCTGGGTACGGGGCTGGAGATGGCCCTGTGCGCCGATTTCCGCATCGCCTCGGCGGGTGCCTTGCTGGGCGTTCCCTCCTCGCGCCTTGGAATCGTGGAGAGTTACGGCTACCTGAACCGGCTCGTCAAGGCGGTGGGTCCGGCCCGGGCGAACTTCCTGGTCTTCACGGGAGAGAGGCTCCCGGCCGGGGAGGCCAGGCTGATCGGCCTCGTGGAAAAGGTCTTTCCGGACGAAGTTTTTGAGGAAGGGGTCCGGGCACTCGTCGAGGGCTTGGTCGGAAATGCCTCCCGGGCCATCCGCGGCTCCAAGCGGGTCATCAGGGAATGCGCCGCCGATCCGCATCTCGAGGGCGTCGCCGATCCGGCCCGGCCCATGGTCGATTCCCTTGGCGGCCGGGAGATGCAGGAGGGGACCCGCGCCTTTATCGAAAAGCGCCGGGCGAAATTCGATCCCTGAGGCGGACCGTCTTTTCCACAAGAGTTCAACTGAAGGTATATTCGATTTCATCGGTTTTTGCGGCGTTCAATCTTTCCCGCGGTTTTCCCCATATGTCCAAAATGGCATGCCTTGACAGGCAAGACCGGTCCGCTCATACTCAACCCATGGAAAAGGAATCTCTTGTCAACCGATTGCAACCATTGAAAAGGGGGGAGTGATGAGTATGCAAGAAAAGGATTCAAGGGAAGATGAGACGATCGTGAGATGCACCTCTGCCATTGACTGCGGCGGACGCTGCCCGCTCAGATTTCATGTCAAGGACGGCGTCATCACACGGATCGAGGGGGACGATTTCCCGGACCCCGAGAGGCAGTTGAGGGCGTGTCTCCGCGGGCGGGCCTATCGCCACTGGATATACCATCCGGACCGCCTCAAGTATCCACTGAAGCGGGTGGGCGAAAGGGGCAAGGGAATAAGCGAGTACGTGCGGATTTCCTGGGATGAAGCCATGGACACCGTCGTCCGGGAGCTGAAACGCGTCAGGGATACCTATGGAAATTCCAGCATTTTCTTTACCGGTGGTGGGCACCTGGGCGCGCTCCACACGGTAGGACCGCTCTCCAAAGCCCTCTGCATGTTCGGGGGCTACACCACCATCTACGGCAACATATCGTCGGAAGGCCCCGTCTGGGCGGTCATGACCTCCTACGGGGACGTCATGGTCGGGCACAGCCGCGAAGACCTCCTCAACAGCCGCATCATCATCATGTGGGGCTGGGACCCGGTGCGGATGATCTCCGGCACCGATTGCGTCTACACCCTCACCAGGGCCAAGGAAGCCGGGATCAAGATCTACGCCATCGACCCCCGGTGCACCCATTCCGTGGCGACCTTCGCCGACGAGTGGATCCCCATCATCCCCGGTACGGACGCGGCCATGATGATCGCCATGGCTTACGTCATGATCAAGGAAAATCTCCAGGACCAGGCATTTCTCGACAAGTATACGGTGGGCTTCGACAAGTTCCGCGATTACGTTCTCGGAATCGAGGACGGTGTCGAGAAGACCCCTGCCTGGGCCTCGGAGATATGCGGCGTCCCGGCAAAGCGGATCGAGAGCCTCGCCAGGGAGTATGCCACGACCAAACCGGCGTGTCTGAACGACTGCCAGGGACCGGCCCGGGCCGCCCAGGGAGAGCAGTACAACCGGTGCGCCATCACCCTGACGGCCATGACGGGCAACATCGGCAAGCCCGGCGGCAGTGCCTGCGGCGGCCTCATGGGAATTCCCTACGGCCACATGTTTCGTGCCGCGGGCATACCCGGCATGAAGAATCCCGTGGAAGAGGGCGGGCCGTCGGTGCGCGGGACCCTGGATTTGAAACTAAGGCTGGTGACCCGCATCCACACCAACAAGATCTTCGACGCCATCCTGGAAGGGAAGGCCGGAGGGTATCCCTCAGACCTCAGAATGGCCTGGCTGGCAGGAGGCAGTATCCTTACCCAACGGGGCGACGTCAACAAGGGGGACCGGGCTTTAAAGAGCCTGGAGTTCATTGTGGCGCAGGATCCATTCCTTAGCCCCACCGCACGCTATGCGGACATCGTGTTTCCCGTCTCGACCTTTGCGGAAAAGAATGAACTTACCCGTCCCTGGCCTTCCGGCCCCTATTTTACCTTCGCGAACAAGGTCATCGAGCCGCTCGGGGAGTGCAAGACAGACTGGGAAATCGGGAACCTCCTTGCCGAGAAGCTCGGGTTCAAGGATTTCGACAACAACACCGAGGAGGAGTGGCTCCGCCTGTTCATCAAGCAAAACCCGGAGTACGCCACCTACATCAAGGACTATGACGAGTTCAAGCGCGAAGGCATCTACAGAATCCAGATGGAGGAGCCCTACGTCGCCTTCCGAAAGCAGATCGAGGACCCGGAAAACAATCCCTTCAACACCCCCTCCGGAAAGATCGAGATCTTCTCCCAGCGCGTTGCGGACATCGGCAACCCCATGTGCCCGCCCGTCCCCAAGTACATCCCGGACGGCGAGCACCGGCGGCATCCGCTGTCAAAGACGTATCCTCTCCAGCTTCTCTCTCCGCACCCCAGAGTCCGCGCCCATTCCACCCTGCAGTTCGTGGACTGGCTGGAGGAGGTGGAGCCCCACGCGGTCTGGATCAACCCGGCCGACGCCGAGGCCAGGGGAATCCGGAACGGCGAGCTGGTTTACGTGTTCAACGACAGGGGAAAACTGGCGATAAAGGCCTGGGTCACCAAGCGCATCATTCCGGGTGTCGTTTCCATCTATGAGGGCAAGTATTACCAGCCCGACGAAGAGGGGATCGACCGCGGTGGGTGCGTGAATATCCTGACCCCCGATGCCTATTCACCGGGAGGAGCCGCGGCCCTGAAGACCTGCCTCGTCCAGGTAGCGAGATCGTGAAGGAGGGATGACCATGCAGACGGGATTCTATTTCGATCAAGCGCGTTGTACCGGATGTTTCACCTGTTCGGTGGCTTGCAAGGATTGGCACGACATACCTGCGGGGCCTGCGAACTGGATCCGGATCAACTACCGGGAAGACGGGAAATTCCCCAAGGTCTTCGTTAGCTACGTGGCCTCGCCCTGCTATCACTGCAAGGAGCCGGTGTGCGCATACGTGTGTCCCAACGAAGCCCTCACCAAGCGTGAGGAGGACGGGATCGTGGTCGTGGACCGGGAGAAGTGCCGCGGGGATAAACCCTGCGGAATCGTGTCCGAAGCCGCCATGGGCCCCGGTTACCTTTATGGCGAAGGATTGGCGCCCTGCCAGGCTGCCTGCCCGGCCGGACTGCGCATACCGGGCTATGTGGCCCTCATCGCCAAGGGGAAATACGAGGCGGCCCTCGACCTGATCAGGCAGAACATGCCCCTTCCATCCGTGTGCGGCCGGGTCTGCCTCCATCCGTGCGAAACGGCGTGCCGCCGCAAGGACGTGGAAGAGCCGATAGCCATCATGGCCCTGAAGGGCTTTGTGGCGAACAACGTTTCCCAGCAGCTCCCCGAGCGCCTTGCCCAGGTTCATGAGGACAAGGTGGCCATCGTGGGTTCCGGGCCGGCAGGTCTTGCCGCCGCCTACGATCTGATCAGGGCCGGATACGGGGTCACCGTCTTTGAATCCATGCCGGTTGCCGGAGGCATGCTTTCCGCCGGGATACCGGAGCACCGCCTGCCCAGAGCGGCGCTGAAGAAGGACATCGACTACATCCGGGCCCTGGGCGTGGAGATAAAGACGAGCACACCGATAGGTCCCGGTCTCTCCGTCGACGACCTTTTCAACGGGGGCTACGGCGCCGTGCTGGTCACCGTGGGCGCCCACAAAGGGCAGAAGCTCGACATCCCCGGCGCCGATTTGCCGGGCGTTCTGACAGGCACCGCCTTCATGTGGGATGTGAACTTCGCCGAGAAGGTCAAGGTGGGAGAGAGGGTGCTGGTGGTCGGAGGCGGCAACGTGGCCATGGATTGCGCCCGGTCGTCCCGCCGTCTCGGCGCCCGTGAAGTGACGGTGGCCACCCTGGAGTGCCGGGCGGACCTGCCCGCCGACGCGGACGAGATCGTCCAGGCCGAGCAGGAAGGGGTCCGCGTGGACTGCGAGCTCACGCCTGTCCGCATCCTGGGAGAGGGAGGCAAGGTTTCCGGAGTGGAGGTTCTGGGAGTGTCGGGGCTTCAGTTCGACGCGCAGGGGCGGCCCAGCTTTCAGACGGTGGCCGGAAGCGGGAAGACCTTCCCGGTGGATACGGTCATCTTCGCCATCGGCCAAACTCCGGACCTGACGGGCCTGTCCGGAAAGGGAGGCGTCACCGCCGGCGCGCTCGGCGCCGTTGCGGTCGACGACGAAACCCTGATGAGTTCCCGTCCCGGTCTCTTCGCCGCCGGAGACTGCGTCACCGGCGCCACCAGCGTGATCGACGCCATCGCGAGCGGCCAAAAGGCGGCCTTCTATATCAACCGTTATCTCCAGGGCGACGTCCTGAGGGTGCTATCGGAAAAGGCAGTCGACCCGGCGGACATCAAGACGGAAATCCCGGCGGACGTGCAAAAGGCGCCGCGGCAGGCCATGCCCTTGCTCGGCCAGGCGGAAAGGCTTTCCAGTTTCAAGGAGGTGGCGCTGGGGTACAGCTCCGAGGCTGCAATGGAGGAGGCCAAGAGATGCCTCAACTGCGCGGGCCATCTATGCAAGGATGTGTGTCCTTACAGCGCGCCACAGTTTGCCGCCGAGGAAAAGGCAAAGATGCAAAAGTGCGACCTGTGCGTGGACAGGTTGGCCGAAAACAAGAAGCCCATCTGTGTGGAAGCGTGTCCTGTCAGGGCCCTGGACGCAGGCCCGCTCGATCAACTGATGGCAAAATACGGACAGGTCAGGGACGCCTACGGCTTCGTCTACTCGGCAACCCTGGAGCCGTCCATCATCAACAAGCCGAAGAAGCGGCCTTGAGCACAAACGGATGCGTCGCGCCGGTCTTGGATGGTGCGGCGCATCCCCCCAATAAGAAAATCAGATTATGTTACGTATAGCAAATGCAAAGACGCAGGTTGAACAATTTCAATTACATCGCACATTTCACTCATTAATCGATAAAAAGGCAGGGCTATCTCAACCCTGCCTCCCCATATTGAAACCCTTAAGTGTTATTTGTACATCTTTCTCCTCACCCCGGCAATCCCAAAAAGACCAAGGCCAAGAAGCAGCATAGTGGTAGGTTCGGGAACCGCGTTCTCTTGGGAATCGATTTCCTCCCGAAGGTATTCCCAATTAAAGCCTGCTGCGGTCATGTCCATATCTCTACCGTCAGAATGGAACCACCAGGAATGGTAGCCTTCTGGCGGTTCATCCGTGTAGGGGCTATCGTCCTGATAACCGGCCGCCCCAAGTAAGACGTTATAAAAAGTCAACACGTCATTACCTTGACTGTCGAACTCGATTAACGTTAATCCTGAGAAAGATCCCGGGACCAATTCTGACACACGGAACAAACCATTCCCCTCCGCGTCGTTATACTTCAGACTAAAATCCCCAAGGCCATGGTTCAGTCCGAACATGTTGCGGGCAGCGTCCGTCGCCGTGGCGGTCAGTTGGTAGGTTGTTGCCTGCGCGGGTGCGGCGATAGCAAGGATGG
>JAFGIO010000036.1 GCA_016929555.1 Deltaproteobacteria bacterium
ACATCGGGATTTTTCTTCTGAGGCATGATACTGCTCCCCGTCGCGAAGGCATCGGATATTACAGCGAATCCGAATTCCTCTGTGGTCCAGAGGATGAGGTCTTCACAGAAGCGGCTTAGATGCATCATCACCAAGGAGGCATCGAAGATGAATTCCGCAATGAAGTCCCGGTCCGAAACCGCATCCAGACTGTTGGCGGTCATCGCTGGAAATTTGAGCAGCTTCGCCACATAGGCTCTGTCGATGGGCAGTCCCGTACCGGCCAGTGCCGCCGACCCGAGGGGCATCACGTTGACGCGATCATAACAGTTGCGCATCCTGCCCTCGTCCCGGTTCAGCATCTCCCAGTAGGCGAGTAGGTAATGCGACAGGAGGATGGGCTGTGCCTTCTGAAGATGGGTATAGCCTGGCAGAATGGTGCCCTTTTCCCTCTTTGCAATCGACAGGAGGACCGATTTAAGCGAAGACAGCAGGTTCATGATTTCGCTGATTTCATGGCGCAGGAAAAGCCGGACATCCAGAGACACCTGATCGTTTCTGCTCCGGGCGGTGTGGAGTTTGCCTCCTGCGTCCCCGATCCTCTCGATGAGTGCCCTCTCGATGGCCATGTGGATGTCTTCATCACCGTCGTTGAATTTCAAGAGGCCGGACGCTATGTCAGCTTGGATTTCCTTCAGGGCTCCCACAATGGCCCGTCCCTCTCCCTTCGTTATGATGCCCTGACGGGCGAGCATTTTTGCATGGGCAATGCTTCCCTCAATATCGTAACGGAACAAACGCCGGTCAAATCGGAGGGATGCGGTGAATGCCTCGACCCCTTCATCCATAGGTTCGGTGAATCTTCCACCCCAAGGTTTCTGTTTCCTCGTTTGTTCCATCATAAACCGTCGAAACCCGTTCCTGGAGCTCAGTGCCCCAGCAGCGCCTGGATCTTTAGTCTCAGGGCGTTCAATTGAATAAAGCCTGTGGCGTCTTTTTGATTATAGACCCGGTCCTTCTCGAAGGTTACGTGTGCTTCGCTGTAAAGGGAACGGGGCGATTTCCGGCCCACCACGATGCAGTTTCCCTTGTACAGTTTCAGACGTGCCGTCCCCGTGACGTTCTCCTGGGTGTCGTCGATAAAGGTTTGCAGAGCCTTCATCTCCGGAGAAAACCAGAATCCGTTGTAAACGAGCTGTGCGTACTTCGGCGTCAGCGAATCCCTCATGATCATAACTTCCCGATCCATGGTGATCGACTCCACGGCACGATGAGCCGTCCAGAGAACGGTGCCTCCCGGCGTTTCATAGACGCCTCGCGATTTCATGCCTACGAAACGGTTCTCCACCATATCCACACGTCCGATCCCGTTTTCGCCGGCAATTCCGTTCAACCGATCGAGAAGTTTCGCAGGACCGAGCCGAATGCCGTCGACGGCTATGGGATTGCCCTGTTCGAATTCGATCTCCACATAGGTCGCCTTGTCGGGTGCCGCCTCGGGTGACCGGGTCAGAACGAACATGTCCTCAGGGGGTTCGGCCCAGGGATCCTCCAATATGCCTCCCTCGTGAGAAATATGAAGGAGATTCCTGTCGCTGCTGTAAGGCTTTTCCCGTGTCAGGGGTACCGGAATCCCATGTTTCTCGGCGTAGTCGATCATGGATTGCCGTGAATCGAAGATCCATTTATCATCGCGCCAAGGTGAGATGATATTGATGTGGGGATTCAGCGCCAGGTACGTCAGTTCGAAGCGGACCTGATCGTTCCCCTTCCCGGTGGCTCCGTGTGCAACGGCATCCGCTCCCACAGTTCTGGCAATCTCGATCTGCCTTTTGGCAATCAAGGGCCTCGCCAGCGAAGTACCGAGCAGATAGGTGCCTTCATAGGTGGCGTTGGCCCTCATCGCCGGAAAGACGAAATCCCGAACGAATTCATCCTGCAGATCCTCGATGATTGCCTCGCTCGCTCCCGTGTCGACGGCCTTCCTTTCGAGCCCGTCCAGCTCTTCCTTCTGCCCGATATCTGCCGAAAAGGCCACTACGTCACAGTGATAGGTCTCGATGAGCCATCTGACGATTACCGATGTGTCCAACCCTCCGGAATAGGCGAGGACTACCCTTTTGATGCTGCTGATCACAACCCTCATCCTCCTTACATTAAAATTTCCATAATTGCCTTCTGTACGTGCAGACGGTTTTCTGCCTGGTCGATGACCACCGAGCGGGGACCGTCGATGACTTCAGCCGAGATCTCCTCGCCTCTGTGGGCGGGAAGGCAATGCATCACCATCACATCTTTCGCCGCCACAGCAAGAAGATCTTCATTGACCTGAAAGGCGGAAAATATTTCGATTCGCTCCTTGAGTTCGTGCTCCTGACCCATGCTCGCCCAGACGTCCGTGTAGACCACATTCGCCTCGCGAACCGCCTCGTAAGGATCTCGATACAGAGCTATCATATCCCCGGCTTCATCTTTGCCTTTTCTGAGGATCGTTCCGTCCGGATCGTATCCTTCCGGACAGGCCAGGGCAAGATGAAAACGGAGTTTCGCAGCCGCTTCTATCCAGGAATTTGCAACGTTGTTCCCGTCGCCTACATAAGCGAGCCGCATCCCTTCAAGAGATCCCCGCTTCTCAGATATCGTGAAGAGGTCGCTCAGAATCTGGCAGGGATGCAATAGATCGGTGAGGCCGTTGATCACTGGAATCGTCGCCTCCCCTGCCAGGGCCTCTACAAGGGACTGTTCGTAGGTCCTGATCATGATTCCGTTGAGATAACGCGACATGATCCTGGCCGTGTCGCCAATGTCCTCTCCCCTGCCAATCTGCGTGTCCCTGCTGTTCAGATACAGTGCTTTCCCTCCCATCTGGAACATGCCCACCTCGAAGGAGATCCTCGTTCTCGTCGAGGATTTGTCGAAGATCATCCCCAGGGTCTTCCCTTTCAGGGGCGTGTAGGATTGACCGTCCTTCAGAAGTTGCTTCAACCAGCATGATTTCTCAATGATGACTCCGATATCGTTCCTTTCGAGATCGGAGATGTTCAAGAGATCTTTCTTCATAAACTCCGCATTGCCTCATCGATGACACTGACCACCTGATCCACTTCCATTTCGGTAACGATCAGGGGTGGAACGCATCGCAGGATGTTGTTGTTCGTACAGTTGATCAGTACGCCTTTCTCCATACACTTCCGGACGATATCCGCACCCGGAATATCCAGTTCCAATGCGACCATCAGACCCTTTCCCCGGACATTTCGAATCATGCCATGACGATCCGCTAGGCCCTTCAGTCTATCCAGAAAGAATGCACCTACACGCCTGCAGTTATCCAAGACACCGTCGTTCAGAATGGTTTCGACGGTGGCGATGGCGGCAGCCGTTGCCAGGGGATTGCCGCCGAAGGTGGAGGCATGATTTCCAGGCACAAAGGCTCCGGCAAGCCTATCCGTTGCCAGCGTTGCGCCTATGGGAAAGCCGTTGCCCAGCGCCTTCGCAAGCGTCATGATATCCGGAGTGACGCCGTAATCCTGATGGGCAAAAAGACTTCCCGTTCGCCCCATTCCGGTCTGAACCTCATCAAGGATCATCAGGATGCCCTTTTTATCGCAGAGCCGCCTCACGCCATGGAGATAATCGATATCCGGGATAATGACCCCGGCCTCTCCCTGAATGACCTCCAGCATCACACCGCAGGTTTCGTCGGTGATTGCCGCCTCCAGGGCGTCGAGATCATCGTAGGGCACATACTTGAAGCCTCGGGGCAGCGGCTCGAAACCGATCTGAAATTTCTCCTGTCCTGTTGCCGTGACTGTCGTAAGCGTCCTTCCATGAAAGGAATTGCGCATGGTGATGAGTTCTGATCGACCGGGTCCCCTCGTCTCGTAGGCGAATTTGCGCGCCAGTTTGATCGCTGCTTCATTGGCCTCGGCTCCGCTATTACAGAAGAAGACCTTGTCTGCGAAGGAATTCTCCACGAGAAGCTTCGCAAGCCGCACTTGTGGCTCCGTATAGTAAAGGTTTGAAACATGCATCAGGACACCGGCCTGCTCCCTGATAGCCTCAACCACCCTGGGATGGGCGTGGCCGAGGCTGCAGACGGCGATTCCGGCAACGAAATCGAGATAGGCTTTTCCTTCACTGTCCCAGACGAGTGCACCGGACCCTTTCACCAGCACCACCGGTGTGCGGTTGTACGTCCGCATGATGTTCTTATCCGTCAACGCTATCAAGTCATCCGTTTTCATTCCATCTTTCCTTGAATCAAAGGGAATGCGATCGATGCAATCGCTTCCTCAGGAATCCCTTCCCCGAGAAGCGTCATAGGACGATTTCCGTCCCGATGCCCTCGTCGGTGAACATCTCCAGAAGGATGGCATGCTTGAGCCGTCCATCAACGATGTGCGCTTTTCTGACGCCGCCTTTCAGAGCCTTCAGGCAACACTTGACCTTTGGAAACATGCCGCCGTCTACGACACCTGTTTCGATCATTCGAAGCGCCTGCTTGTCATTCATCGTATTGATAAGATGACCTTTTTCATCGAGAACACCCTCCACATCCGTCAGCAGGATCAGTTTTTCCGCCTCTAGCGACGCAGCTACCTCACCGGAAACGATATCGGCATTGATGTTGTACGTCTCCCCGTGCTCCCCAACACCGGTGGGTGCGATTACGGGAATGAAACCTTCCTGGGTCAAGGAACGGATCAGCTCGGCATTGATGGTGCGGACCTTTCCAACCAGCCCGATGTCGATGATCTCCGGTGGGGTGTCCTTCCGTTTCTCTTCACTCAAATAATATTTCTCCGCCAGGATCAGGCCGCCGTCTTTGCCGCTGAGGCCTACGGCTCTTCCCCCGTGTTGATTGATGAGACCTACGATCTCCTTGTTGACCTTTCCGGCGAGTACCATTTCGACGATATCCATGGTCTCTTCGTCGGTGACACGCATGCCTTGGACAAACCTGGAATCCTTTCCCAGTTTCTTCAGGTAGCTGCCGATCTGTGGGCCACCACCATGGACGATAACGGGATTGATACCGATGTATTTCATCATGACCACGTCCATGGCGAACTTGTTTTTCAACTCCTCATCGATCATGGCATTGCCGCCGTACTTGACAACGATGGTCTTGTTGTAAAAACGCTTAATGTAGGGAAGGGCTTCCACGAGTATGTCCGCCCTTTCCATGGACTTTTTCACACTTGTCATCGATCGCTCCAACCTCTCCTTCATTCCGGCGGCAAAACAGGTACGGTCGGCTCTCTCACAAAATATATCGGCTCAGGTCTTCGTCTTCCACGATGTCGTCCAGCTTTTCAGCTACATAGGCGGCGTCAATGACCACCTCGGTGCCCTTTATGTCGGGCGCATCGAAAGAGATCTCGTCGAGCAGACTTTCCATGATGGTATAGAGCCTCCTGGCACCGATGTTCTCCGTTCTCTCGTTGACCAAGGCAGCCATTTCGGCAATCGCTTCGATCGCTTCTTCCTTGAAGGTAAGGCCGACCTCCTCTGTAGCCATCATCTGTATATATTGCTTCACCAAGGCATTGTGAGGCTCCGTGAGGATCCGAACGAACTCCTCCCTTCCCAGAGAGTCGAGTTCCACCCGGATAGGAAAACGGCCCTGAAGCTCGGGAATCAAGTCGGATGGCTTCGCGGCGCTGAAGGCACCGGCAGCGATGAAAAGGACGTGGTCGGTCCGCACCATTCCATATCGGGTGTTCACCGTCGATCCTTCCACGATAGGCAACAGGTCTCTCTGGACTCCTTCCCTGGAGACATCCGGCCCGTGCGGGGCATCGACGCCCACGATTTTGTCGATTTCATCCAGAAAAATGATACCGGATTGTTCGACGCGCTCGATGGCCGTCTTCGTGACCTTATCCATGTCAACCAGCCTCTGTGCCTCTTCCTGAGCGAGAATTTCCATGGCCTCGGGTACCTTGATTCTTTTCATCTTCTTCTTTTGCGGAAAAATGTTACCAAACATCTCCTTCAGGTTCATTCCCAGGTCTTCGACACCGGAGGACGAAAAGATTTCTATCATGGGACCGCTTCTCACATCGGCAATCTCCAGGTCCACAAAACGATTGTCCAGTCTGCCTTCACGAAGCATTCGCCGCAATTTTTCACGTGTGGCATCACCCTGCTGCAGTTGCCCTTCAACGGTAATATCGAGCGTCTTGTTCGTCAGGATGTCTCCATCTGTGCGTTCAACAGGTTTGGGCGGCAGGAGAATATCGAGCAGCCGCTCTTCGGCGATTTCAGCGGCCCTCGGTTTTACCTGGATCTCCTCCTCCGATTTCACGGCATTCACGGCCAACTCCATCAGATCCCGGATCATGGATTCCACATCCCGGCCAACATAGCCGACTTCCGTAAACTTTGAAGCTTCAATTTTCAGAAAAGGAGAATTGTCCAGTTTCGCCAGTCTGCGCGCTATCTCCGTTTTTCCCACGCCGGTGGGACCGATCATGATGATGTTCTTCGGTGAGATCTCGTCCGCCAGTTCCTTGGAAACGTTCTGTCGGCGCCAGCGGTTTCTGAGCGCAATCGCCACGGCACGCTTTGCCTCGTTCTGACCGATGATGTATTGATCGAGTTTCTCTACAATTTCTTTCGGTGTTAGCCCGTTTGACGGCATGGATAGCGGCTCCTAAAGGCGACTCTTCGTTTTTTTGCGTTCTTCATCACGTTCCTGATCGATATCGAGCTCTTCGACGGTTATCCGATCATTGGTGTAGATGCAAATCTCCGAGGCAATCTTCACGGCTTCCAAGGCAATCTCCGCAGCCGACAGGTTCGAATGCCTGACCATGGCCCGCGCGGCTGCCAAGGCGAAAGGTCCCCCCGATCCGATGGCCATGACATCGTCATCCGTTTCGATCACATCTCCGTTACCCGAAATGATAAGAAAGTAATCTCGGTTCACGGCGATCATCAGGGCCTCCAGGTGCCGCAGTACCCTGTCCGTTCGCCAGTCTTTCGTCAATTCGACGGCGGCCCTGAGAAGATTTCCATTGTATTGCTCAAGTTTCTGGTCGAAACGGTCGAAAAGGGTAAAGGCATCCGCCGTTGTACCGGCAAAACCCACGATAACCTGATTGTGATAAAGCCGTCGCACCTTGCGCGCCCCGTGCTTCATAACCGTTATATCAAGCGTGACCTGTCCGTCACCGGCAACGGTTACCTTCCCCTTGTGGCGGACAGCCACGATGGTCGTGCCCCGGATCTTCATCGAGTCTAACGCCCTCCCCTCGCCTTCGGATGGGCCTTATCATAGACCTCCATAAGTCTGCTCACGCTGACCGACGTATATTTCTGCGTCGTGGAAAGGCTTTCATGACCCAACAGCTCCTGAATGGACCGCAGATCGGCTCCGCCATCCAGCATATGGGTTGCGAAGGTATGACGCAGGGTGTGCGGACTGATCTTCCGGTTAATGCCGCTTCTTTTCACGACGCGATCCACGATTCTTGCCACACTCCTGTTGCTGATCCGCTTGCCTCTCTTGCTCAGGAAGAAGGGAGGCTCTTCGTCCGGAACCCGCTCATTCGCAGCAAGTTCGTTCCGCCTCTCCAGATATCGGCTTAACGCAGCCAGTGCCGGCTCACCCACGGGAACAATCCTTTCTTTTCTTCCCTTTCCCCTGATTTTCACCAAACCCTGCCCGAAATCGATCTCTCCCAGGTTCAGCCCTGTCAGCTCGCTCAAACGGATGCCGGCAGAATAGAACAACTCGATGATAGCCTGATCCCTCAGTCCTTCAACATCCACTGCCGGGGGGGCTTCCACCAGGGCGAACATGTCGTCTACGGAAAGCACGGCGGGTATGTGGCGCTCCGTCCTCGGCGCAGCAATGAGGTTCGACGGGTCCGCAGCCAATACCCCCTTTCGCAGCATATATTTGAAGAAAGAACGCAATGCCGCCACCTTCCGCGCAATCGTACCCTTCGTCAACCCTTTACGGTATAGGGATCCCAGATACGCCCTGATAACCAAATGATCCAACGCTTGAAGTTCTACCGAACCCCCTTTTCCACTCGTCTGACCTGAGCTGATGATAAAGGATTGAAATTGTTTCAGGTCGGACAGATAATTCTTCCGCGTCTGAATCGAAAGGTTCCTCTCGTATTCCATGTAAGCGCCGAACTTGCGGATGGCTTCTTCCATCACTTTTTACCGTTTTTAATGCAAATCCCCCTGAAGATGCAAAGGCAGATTCAGTTATTTCACGCAGGCGGATCTGAACCACACCGTCCGACGTTCCTTACATTTTGTATTTCCCAAAGGCATCCGGCGAGAGGTTCTCTAAAAATTCAGCCAGCTTTTCATCCTTCATCTTGTCGATATCGGATAATTTCGCACCAATATCTACGTTGCGTGATTTTTCTATAACCTTTTCGTTCACAAATATGTGAGAGCCTGCTCGGAGGGCAAGGGCCAAGGCATCACTGGGACGGGAATCGACAACGAAGCTATGACCGTCCATATAAAGATGGATGTTGGCAAAAAAGGTATTGTTTCGGAGGTCATGAATTTCGATTTTCGTCACCTCGACATTCAGCATCTTGAGAATGTCGTTGAGAAGATCGTGGGTCATTGGCCGGGAAAAGGTGATCTTCTCCATTTCCGTTGCGATGGCGCTCGCCTCGAACAACCCGATCCAGATAGGTATTGCCTTCTTTTCCTCGATATCCTTCAAGATGACAATGGGCGTATTCGTAATCGGGTCTATGGTCAATCCGGAAATTTTCATTTCTATCAACATGGGTTCACCTCCTCTTGGCTCAGTTCACCCCGCAGGGAATGTAGATAGGCATCCTTTATTCTGACGGATACCATACAACCTTTTTTTTCGATACCCCCCTCGAAATTCACGATCTTGTTTGAACGTGTCCTTCCGGTCGCATCTTGTTGACAATTTTTGCTTGGCCCCTCGATAAGGACCTCCTGCCTCTTTCCAATGAGAGTCCTGTTCTTTTCGAGAGTGTGCCGCTCCTGAAGAGACTGAAGATAGTGCAGACGCTCCCGCTTGATGCAGACATCCACCTTTTGATCCAGCTTCATTGCAGCCGTTCCGGCACGCTCAGAATACAGAAATGAATATGCGTTATCAAACCTGATTTTTTCCATCAGGTCAATCGTTTCTTGAAAATCCCTATCCGTTTCGCCGGGAAAGCCGACGATCACGTCGGAGGTAATGCTGATTTCCGGACAGGCCGACCGGAGATCCCGCACCTTTTCCATGTAGATCTCGCGTCCATACTTCCTGTTCATCCTCCGCAGGATCTTGTCGGAACCCGATTGAACGGGCAGATGGATATGTTCGCACAATGTTTTTACATTCGAAAAACAACGGATCAGTTCCCCCGAAAGGTCTTTGGGATGGGAGGTGGTGAAACGGATCCTCTCGATTCCATTGATCTTCCCGATCTTCGTTACCAAGTTCGCAAAATCGCATTCCTCATTCATTGTTTTTCCGTAGGAGTTCACATTCTGTCCCAGAAGAACCACTTCCTTGATGCCACGATCTGCGAGGGCTTTTATTTCCGTCAGGATATCCTCACATTTCCGGCTAACCTCTCTACCCCTGACATAAGGCACCACGCAGTATGAGCAAAAGTTGTTACACCCCTGCATAATGGTCACATAAGCGCTCGGATGACCGTTTTCAGGAAACGCCAGAATGCCGAGCGACACGATCGATTCTCTGAAGGCCGTATCGACAAACCTCGCACCTGTGGCTTCGACGGAACGTACCAAAGCGGGAATTCGATCGATGCTGTGCGTCCCGAAGACCAGGCTCAGATGGGGAAACTTTTTGAGCATTACCTGCCCCAATTGCTGGGCAAGGCATCCGCCCACTCCAACGATGAGCCCTGGGTTTTTTCGCTTCAATTCACGGAATCTGCCGAGTTGACTCATGGCCTTCTGAGCAGCCTTTTCTCTTATCGTGCAAGTGTTTACGATGATCAGGTCGGCACGACGCGGGTTGTCCGTCCGGACGTAACCATTCTGCAGCATCAACGCCGCTATCTGATCGGATTCATGGACGTTCATCTGACAACCGTAGGTGTGTATATAGAGATTTTTCCCCCCCACCGTTTACCATCCAAAACATGAAAATGTAAATCTTGTATCGAGCGCGACTCGCTGCAAGAAAATCACCCCCACCTTTTCCTCACCCCGACGGGTTTCAGAGGAAAGGAGGGGGCGATTTGCATAGCAATTCCTTAATATAAGGCGAGTGCATAGTCAACAACTATTTCGAGG
>JAFGIO010000226.1 GCA_016929555.1 Deltaproteobacteria bacterium
GTGGCCGATATCGCCGTAGGTCAGCGCCCAGTTCAACCCCTGCAACGTCAGCCCTTTTTGGACCACCGGGTTCTCATAGACGTAGGGGCCGTCGTCGTAGTTGATGAATTCATGGCCGGCCGTCTGTCCAAAGACCAGTCCCACCACCAGAAGAAGAAGAACACAAAGGAATAACAGGATGCGATTTTTCCGCCTGATATATTTAGAAAAAATCCGTTTCAACATAGTTACCCAGTGCAATTATCCCCGGTAGAAATCGGGTCATTTAATGCTGTTCAAGCTGTTCGAGAGCCAAAGCCAAATTTTCGCGGGCCTCCGTATAATCCGGTTTGAACTCGACCGCTTTTCTAAAATGCATTATTGCCGCGTCGATCTCCCCCCGGCCGGCCAGGACCATACCGAGGCTGTTGTAAGCCTCGGCGTAATCGGGCATGACGGCCAAGGCCTTTTGAAAATGGGCGACCGCCTCGTCGATCCTTCCGACCCCCGCAAGAACAAGACCGAGGCTGTTGTGGACCTTGGTGTCGTCAGGCGTGATTTCGAGAGCCCTCCGAAAATGGACAATCGCCTCCTTCACCTCCGCGCGGCCGGTCAGCGCAATCCCAAGATTGTAATGGGCTTCGGCATAGTCCGGTTTGCTGTCAAGCGCCCTGATAAAAAGGCCGATGGCCTTGTCGCCCTCTCCCCGCTTCGCCAGATAAACGCCGAGATTATTACAAGCCTCGGCATAATCCGGTTTGATGTCCAGCGCTTTGCGATAATGGGCGGCGGCCTCCTCAATTTGCCCGATTGACTCCAGCGCGAGCCCATAATTGTAGTGCGTCTTGGCGTCGTTGGGTTGAATTTCAAGTGCCTTCAGATAGTGGATCATAGCCGTATCCATCTGCCCGCGTTTCTTGAAGGCAATTGCAAGGTTGAGATGCGCCGCCGCAAATTTCGGATTGTATTCCAAGACCTTTTGGAAAAGGGCCATAGCCTCATCCGTCTGCCCGACTTTCATCAAGGCACCGCCGAGATTGTTTAGAGCTTTTACATCAGCAGGCTTGATTTTTAGGGCCATTTGATACTGTGCGATGGCCTCGTCGTTCGCTCCTTGTAGGTAGAGGGCGCTGCCGAGGTTGTTGTGAGCGATGTAGTTGTTTCGTGTAAAGTCGAGCGTGTGGGTCCACAAGGTTTTATTATCCCTCCAATAAACAACTTGGGTATGGGCCGTACAGATCAGTGCTGAGAGAACAACTGCCGACAGACCGCCCAACGCCACGCGGCGGTAACGCCACCTTGAGGAGAGCTCCGCAACGATCCATGCCAGCATGAGATACAGCCCGATCTGCGGCAGATAGGTGTAGCGGTCCGCACGGGCGTAAAAGGAGATCTGCGCGATCCCGCCGGGACCATCATCCCGAGGTACCAGAGCCAGCCGACGATGAGATAGGGGTATTTCCTGCGAAACACAACGGCCGCCGAGGAGATGGCCGCCAGCAACCCCAGAGATCCCGCGACCTGCCACAGGGGCAGAAGGTCCGTAGGGTTGGGATAGACCACGGCCAATCCGGACGGCCAGAACATCTGCCGGAGGTAAATCACATAGGAGACCGCAGCATTCTCCAGCCGCAACGCCAGGGGAAGCCTGTCGCTCAGGGCCACCTCTTCCGGAACCAGCAAGGTGATGATGCACGACGCAGCGGCCAGTGCAAACAGAGGCCACTTTTCGAACACCTGCCGCAGCAGGGTGCGGGGCTTGAGGTCCGGGATGCGTTTCAAGGGCCAGTAGTCCAGCAGCAGCAATACGAAGGGCATGGTCACCAGCATGTTCTTGGAAAGCAGGCCCAAAGCGAAGAGAAGCGCCACCGTCCAGTAGCGGACCTTCGATTCCGGGCGGCGCACGTAGTGCAGGTAGGCGCCGATCGTCAGCATGAAGAAGAGCCCGCTCAGGACATCCTTGCGTTCCGCCACCCAGGCGACCGACTCCGCCCTCAGAGGATGGACGGCAAAGAGAGCGGCGACGAAGGTGCTGTGCCACAGGAAGCCGGTCATTTTCCACAGGATCAGGAAGAGCAGAAGAACCGAGGCGGCGTGCAGCAGGACGTTGGTCAGGTGGTGTCCGCCTGCATGGAGCCCATAAAGCTGAATGTCCAGCATGTGGGTCAGCCAGGTCAGGGGGTGCCAATGGCCGATCTCGCCGTAGGTCAGCGCCCAGCGGAATCCCTCAAGGGTCAAACCCTTTTGGACGACGGGGTTCTCGACGATGTACATACTGTCATCGAATACGAATCCATGATGAACCGTTTGTCCGAAGACCAGGGCGACCACCAGCACAAGAAAAACGCAGACGGCCGCTACAGCGTAGAGGTTATGTGTCCCGAATACGGGATTTGAAACAGCCGTATCTTCCGGCGAACCGAGATTATCGGCTGCTTTTGGAGCTTCTTCTTTGATGATCTCGTAAAAAGTCCTAAATCTCATCCCCCTTGAGGGGGGAGGGTTAGGGTGGGGGTCCCCCTCCCCTTCATCCCCTCCCGCCAGGGGAGGGGAAAATTGACTTTTTACGAGGGCGTCTTCTTTGTTCTCTACGGAATCGTTATTCTGTGGTCCATTGTCTTTCACTGGTTTATGTTCCATGATGAATCGAGGAGCCCTTTTTCTATTCGCTTGCGGCGCCAATCAAGGCCGCGCGTTCTGAGAGAATCACGTAAACAGGCATCCGTAGAAGCAGACCACCCATCCGCCCCTTCTGTCGGAAGGCCGCAAGAAACGCCCCTTGCTCCAGAAAAGGCAGAATCTTCGGGGCGATCCCGCCTCCGATGAAAACACCGCCGGTCGACAGGACCTTGAGGGCGAGATTGCCCGCTTCCGCACCGAGGATCGAACAAAACAGATCGACCGTCCGGATACAAAGGGCACTCTGATCCTGAAGCGCGGCATCGACGATCACCGGCGCAGGGTCGTCCGTCCCTGCCAGTCTTTGGGCCAGCCACGACGGTTCCTTTTCCGGTGCCTGCTCCTTGAGAAAGCGGTAAAGCCGCCCGATCCCCGGCCCTGAGCAGAGCCTCTCATAACTGACATGATCCAACGCCTTACGAAGCTCGTCGAGAAGCTCCGATTCAAGCGCGTTTACAGGGGCGAAATCCGCATGCCCTCCCTCGGAGGCGTGTTCCAGCCGTTCGGTTCCCCGGCAAATCAGGAAGGCCTCTCCGAGCCCGGTTCCCGGTGCAATCACCGCAACGGTTCCCTGCTCGTCCGGTTCTCCGGAACAGAGCGTGTGGATCTCCCGGGGTTGGAGGAGCGGCACGGCGCGGGCGGTGGCCGCAATGTCATTCAGAAGGCGGACCGACCGGAAACCGAACGCACGGCACAGGGTTTCAGCCTCCGCGACCCACGGAAGGTTGGTCACCGAAGCCCAGTTGTGGAGGACCGGCCCGGCGATGGCAAGACAGGCCCGATCCGCCGTCAGCGTGGTCCGGTCCAGAAACGCCCGGATCAGGGCCTCGATTCCGGGGTAATCAGCGCTGGTCAGGATTTCCTCCGCCAGCGGTCGCCTCGGGTCCGACCTGTCTGCAAAGATCGCCAGACGGCTCTTGGTGCCGCCGATGTCGCCAGCCAGAAGCATGGTCAATCCTCGCAGGGGGCCGCCAGTTCGTCGCGCAGCCAGCCGAGATAGCCGGCGCTGCCGTGGGCAATGTCAACGGCAACGATTTCCGGAACCTCGTAGGGATGGAGGGAGAGGATCGTCTGCTCGACAGCGCCATAGTGTTCCGCCCGGCTCTTGACCAGGCAGATCCACTCTCCGGCCTGCTTGATCTGTCCTCTCCAGCGGTAGATGCTCGTGATCGGCCCCGCGATCTGGACGCAGGCGGCCAGCCGCGCTTCGACCAGCGACCGGGCGATGCGCTCGGCGTCTTCTCTCTTTTCCGTTGTCGTCGTAATTTGAATGAAGCTGTCCATCATCTCACCCTTTTGTGCATTCATACATCATGATCGCTGCCGCCTGCGGCAGACTCAGCGACTCCGCCCCTCCGACGCCGGGAATCCGCCATCGCTCATCGGTTTGCGCGAGGAGGTCTTTCGGAAGGCCGTGGCTTTCGCTTCCCACCAGAAGGGCTGTCTGCGGCCCGCAGGGGTGTGGCGCAATCCCTTCCCGGACATCGCTGCCGACGATCCGAAAGCGCTTTCGAAGCATCGGCAGAATCTGATCGAAATCCAGATCGCCGATCACGTTCAGGTGAAACAGGCTTCCCATGGATGTCCGCACTGCCTTGGGGTTCGTTGCGTCGCAAGAACCCTTGCCCACGAGGACGGTCCTGAAGCCGAACCAGTGGGCTGTCCGGAGCAGGGCGCCCAAATTGTTGGGGTTGTTCACCTGATGAAGCAGCAGCAGCGGCCCGGTCGCGGAATCAAGCAGCGCAGACGGATCGACCGACGGCACCATAGCGGCAACCGCCATGATGCCTTCCGGCGATGGGTCCTGACTCAGATCGGCCCATGCCCGGTCCGTCAGCCTGAAAACCGGCACATCAGAGGGAACGGAGGCGACGATTCCCTCAAGGCGTTCATGATCGCCTTCGGCCATCAGGATCGCCTCAAACGGCAGGCCGCTCCGGAGCAGTTCGCAAACGACCTTTTCCCCTTCGGCGAGAAACAGTCCCTCCCGGCGGCGGTATTTCTCCATGGCCAGCTTTTGCCAGCGCTTGAGCTGCGCCTTGGAAGGGGTTTCGATCCTTTCCGACAACATGACTTTTTATCTCCTGTGGACCGGCTCACCGGGGCATGGAGCGGTTCGTCCTGGTTATTATCCGGCTACATTTCCTTCCGGAGCTTCTGGGCCGCGATGTGGATCGGGTCCCAGGCCGGACCGACCGGCGGGGCATAGGCCAGATCAAACCATCCGATGTCGTCGAGGGTCAGACCCGCCCACAGGGCGCAGGAGAGCGTATTGATCCGGCTCACCGCGCCCGCCTTGCCCACGGCCTGGGCGCCGAGCAGCTTTCCCGTGGTCCTGTCGGCGATCAGTTTGAGCCCCAGTTTCGTGTTTTCCGGCATGGGCCCGGCGATGGCGTTGCCCCAGATGAGTGTACTGATCGGGAGAAAACCGCTCCGAGCCGCTTCGCGTTCGTCAAGGCCCGTCGCGGCAACCTCCAGGCTGAAGATCTTGAAGGACTGCGCCCCGACGATTCCCGGAAAGACCATCGAACCGCCTCCGATGTTCCGGCCCGCGACGCGCCCCTGCTTGTTGGCGATATCGCCGAGCGGTATGTTCACCCAGCGGCCGCTCACCCGGTGAAAGGATTCGCAGCAGTCCCCCACCGCATAGACCCCTTCCCGGAGGGTCCGCTGCGAGAAGTCGACGCGGATCGCCCCGGATTCCCCGAGCTCAATCTCCATCTGTTGGGCCAGCGCCACCTCCGGCCGAACCCCGACCGCCATCAGGATCATGTCGGCCTCGGCATCGCCGTGGTTCGTGACCAGTTTCAGACGATGGTCGTTTCCTTCCTCTATTGCCTGAATGGCCGCCTCCGTGATGAACTCCACCCCGTGCCCACGGATCTCGTCCAGGACTGCCTGCGAAAATTCGCGATCCCATCGGTTGACCGGGAGCGTCCCGCGGTGAAAAACCTGGATCTCGATGCCGAGGTTCCGGAGCGCCTCGCACATCTCCATTCCAATAAACCCGGCCCCGACGATGATCGCCTTGCGGCAGGGAATCTCTTTGAGCCACGCCTTGATCCGGACCGCGTCCGCCAGACTCTTCAGGGTGAAGACCCCTTCCCGGTCCTCCCCGGGGATTCCCGGCAACAGGGGCTTTGTTCCCGTTCCCAGGACAAGGGTATCGTAGGGAATGGTTGCACCATCGGCCAGACGCACCCTTCCGCGATTCGGATCGACTTCTTCCACGCGGGTGTCGATCCGGACATCGATCCCCGTCTCCCGGAATTTTTCCGGCGTCCGGGCGATCAGTTTCTTCTCGTCTCCTATGGCATCGCCGATGTAATAGGGCATCGGACAGGCGGCCACCGAAACCTGGGAGCGCTGCTCGATCAGGACAATCGAAAGCGACGGGTCCGTCCGTTTGGCCTCAGCCGCTACGGAGGCGCCGCCTGCTCCCGCACCGACGATCACGACCTGCTTTCCCATGTTGGATTCCTTTCCGGAGCGCTGCAGAAAACCGTGCCCTCCACGAATCGAAATTAACCTTTTTCAAAATGCCTCCGGCGAACGGCGTAAATCGCGCCTCCTGCGACCATCATGATCAGACAGAGAACCTGCCCCATGCTGAACGGGCCGAAGACAAAACCGAGCTGCGCGTCCGGTTCCCGGAAAAATTCGATGAAGAAGCGAACCAGGCCGTAGCCTATGATAAAGAGGGCGAAGATCGCGCCGGTGAAAGTGATTCTTTTGCGGATGATGCTGAGGAATGCGAACAGGAAAAACCCCTCGAATAAGGCTTCGTAGAGTTGGGAGGGGTGGCGCAGCAGGCGAAACGGATCGAGAGGGAAGACCATTCCCCACGGAACATCGGTTGCCCGGCCGTAGAGTTCACCGTTGAGGAAATTGCCGATCCGTCCGAAGGTGTAGCCGAGCGGGATCGCCGAGGCGAACAGGTCCGCGAAGCGCCAGAAGTCGATACCGCGTTTTCGGCAGAAGACCACGGTCGCGATCAGCACGGCAATGACGCCGCCATGGAAGGACATGCCGCTGATTCCCACGAAACGCATCCCGTCCTTGAATTCAAAGGGCAGGAGGATCTCCAGCGGGTGTTGCAGGTAATAGCCGAGGTTGTAAAAAAAGACATAACCGAGGCGGCCGCCGAGAATCACGCCGAGAATCGCCCAGACGAAGTAGTCCTGGATCATCTCCGCGGTGAAGGGAATATGCTGCTGCCGGATACGGCGCATGACCAGCAGGTAGGTGCAGGTGAAAGCCGCGAGATACATCAGGCCGTACCAGCGCAGTTGAAAACCGCCGATCTCGAAGAGATAAGGTTTCAGATGGGCCGGTATGTTCTGCCACGCGGCGATCCAGTGCTCCATTTAGTAAGCTTCCCCTTTCATCTCCTCGACGTAGAGTTGAGCGGAAAAGGCCGCCGTGGCCCCGTCACCGCAGGCGGTGATGACCTGCCGGAGGCGCTTGGCCGTGCAGTCCCCGCAGGCGAAAATTCCGGGAACGGAGGTTTGCATATTTGCATCGACTGTGATGTAGCCGCCTTTGTCCACGGCGACCCATTCCCGGAAAGGGGACGTGTTCGGGTTGAGACCGATAAAGATGAAGAGGCCGCTGACGGCAAGGACGCTTGTTGCCCCGGTCGTCACGTCCCGTAGGCGGACCTCCCGGAGCACGTCATCTCCATCGAGCGCATCGACGACGGAATTCCAGGCAAAGAAAATTTTTTCATTCGCGAATGCCCTCTCGCGCAGAATCGCCGTTGCCCGCAGGCGGTCCCTCCGGTGGATGACCGTTACCTTCGTCGCGAAGCGGGTCAGATAGAGTGCCTCCTGGATCGCCGTATCTCCGCCGCCGACCACCGCCACCTCGCGGTCCCGGAATAAAGGGCCGTCGCAGGTTGCGCAGAAAGAGACCCCGCGGCCGATCAATTTTTCTTCACCCGGCACGCCGAGACGGCGCCAGGCCGCCCCGGTGGCGAGTATCACCGAAAGCGCGCCGAATCGGCGCCCGCCGGCGACCACCTCCCAGCCGTCCGTCTGGCCCCACGGTTTCCGGGTTATGGCCGTTACGTCGCCGGAGACGGTTTCAAGCCCGAACCCGACCGCCTGCGTCCTGAAACGCTCGACCAGATCGAAGCCGGTGGCCCCGGCTGGAATACCCGGATAGTTTTCAACAAAGTCGGTTGCCGTGATCTGGCTTAAAGCGGACGCCCCCTCGATGGCAAGCGTCCTGAGCGACGCGCGCGCGGCATACATCCCGGCGGTCAGCCCCGCCGGTCCTCCTCCAATGATGACGACGTCATAAGGTGCGTCGGAAGCCGTCTGATCGGACATGGTGATGGTCTCCTTTCCTCGATTCAAAGCGTCACCATTTAATCGAGAAACCGCCTCTTTGTAAAGCCGGAAA
>JAFGIO010000227.1 GCA_016929555.1 Deltaproteobacteria bacterium
CGGTAAAAACAGCACATGACGACGGGCAGGTAGCTGTCCGCTTCCGTGAGCGGCTCGTTCATGTCGCCCAAAATCCTTATGGGCATGTAATCCAGAGCGGTCATCAGCTCTATGGGAGGATAGCAGCAAAAATAGCCCGCCACCTTGCCGCCGGCCGCCTTGATTTCCTTCGCTCTCTCTTCCCGGTTTTTATCTATCTGAGCTGCTCGAGCCAATCCTTTCAATTCACTCATCGGTATCCCTCCTCTTACCATTCAATGCCTTCTTTTTTCCTGATTTCTCTGTAATGATCCATCGTCTCGACGAAGGCTTCCATCTTCGCAAAGGCTTCCTCCTCGTTGAACACCCTGAGATCCACGATGTCACCCTCGACGATGACCGACGGGAGCTTGAATTTTTCCATGAGAAGGTTCCGCAGATGCATCAGGGTATAGGTGGCCGGCCGGCAGGAAAGGAGCGGATGACCGAACATGCCGTCGATCTTGTAATCCTTCACGTATTGCAGGTACGGCGCCGTGAAGATGGAAGGTTCCATGCGATGCTCCAGGGCAACGGGAGCGTATTCGTTGAATTTGTGATAGGAATAGGTAGCGATGAGCTCCAGGGGATCCTTGATCTTCGCCTTCTCCTCTTCCGGAAGCGGAGAAGGAACATGATAATTCCAACTCTCTATGGCAAAGGAAACGCCGTATTTCTCCGCGAATTCATCGAAGATGCCGAGGGTATGCCAGGGGGGAAGCTCGGCAAACATCATGCGGTACTTCTCGTTGGGGATGGCGCCGATCTTGTTGTCGACCTTGTGCTTCACCTCCGCATGAACCCTTTTATAAAATTCCATCGCATCGACGGTGTCTGCCAAATAGAGATGGGGAATCATCAGGGACCAGAAATCGGTATTCGTCGCCGGTGTGGGAACGGCCTTTCTCATCTGATCGACCTCGTAGGCGAGCCGGTGGGTCTCGAAGAAGGTCTGCAGCCTCTCCTCGAGATTGTCCCAGTTCATTTTCTTGCCAAGAAGTTTCTCCAGGAAGGCGACAAAAGCCCTGAGTTCCTGCACCATGAAGTCGATGTTGTTCTTTTTGTTTCCCGGAAGAAAATATTCCATGACGCCCGTCTGTGGAAACTCCAGCGTCCAGACAGGCACTTCCATGTAACGGCCGAGAGCCTGGAACCATTTGTACCGGGCATCGCACACCGCCCCGCAGGCCAGAAGCAGGACCGGTTTCGGCATGCCGCCGCCGGGGGCGTCCGCCGGGATGACATAATTGTTTTCCTTCAATTTTCTCGCAAAGCCGATGCAGTTCCGGGCATAGCCGCAGGTGGTATTGGGGAAGCCGTCGCCCTCCGCATAATCCAGGTTCGGTTCCGCCTGTCTCACGGCGGCGCAGAAGGCGCCGTAATTTTCCGGATAGCAGAGCTCCATACCTATGGCATTGGCGATGATGGTTCCCACCCACCAGTCCACCATGGACCATGCGACGGGCTTGCCCGCCTCTGAAGCCTCACGGGCGCTCGAAAGCATCTTCTTGCCGAAGTATCCCGCCTCGCGCGCCGTCTCCAGTGTCTTAGCCGATGATTTCTTCTTCTTTTTCTCTTCCATTTGAAAATTTCCTCCTTTTTATTCCTCCCTTTGATCTTCATCAAAAAAGGTGGCCGCTTGCAGCGTCCTGGCCTTTTTCTTCTGCATCAACTCCCTTTCACCGGTTTTCGCCGCCAATTCCTGGGCGATGATGGAGGCGCCAAGGGCCCCCGTTATGAAGGGTTCCGCCGGCCTCAAAGCCGGAAACCCGATGCGCTCTTCCAACCATTTGACCAAACCGGCATTCTTGGCGCCTCCCCCGGTGATGACCACATCCCTTTCGATCCTGATTTTCGTGACCATGGCGTAGATCCGATCCGCCAGGGCCTTGTGAAGACCCGCCAGAATATCTTCCATGGGCACGCCCTCCGAAAGGCGCAACAGCACCTCTTGTTCGGCAAAGATGGCGCAGGTTTTGCTGATGCCGGCCGGCTGCCGGGACCTCAGCGACATCTCGCCGATATCCTCCAGTTTCAACCCCAGGGTATCGGCGATGACTTCGAGGAACCGCCCCGTCCCCGCGGCACACTTGTCGTTCATGATGAAATCGCGGACCTTTCCGTCCATCACCTTGATGCCCTTGCTGTCCTGTCCTCCGATGTCGATCACCGTCCGGACGCCGGGAAAGAGCCAACTTACGCCGCGCATGTGGCAGGTGATCTCGCTGATCTGGGTATCCGCAAAGGGCACATTGATCCGCCCGTAACCGGTGGCCACGAGAAAGTCGATCTGCTCGAACGTCAGATCCGCACCGCCCAGCGTGTCTAGCATGACTTCATGAGCCAGCCTTCGGTGTTCCGCATCCGTCGGCCGTGCCGTGGACGCGACAATCCCGTCCTCTCCCCGGATCACGACCTTGGTGGTTGCGGAGCCGATATCAATACCTGCAAAAAGCAACTTCTTCTCTTCCCCTATTCTATCCCCTCGATCCCAGGCGAAGCCCGCCATGTATCCAGAAGACCTCCCCGTTGAGGGCCTCGTTGCGGTAGAGCTCGCCAATCAGGGAGGCGACTTCGTCGGGCTCTACGAGCCGGTTGATGGGAACCTCCTGAAGGATCTTTTCCAGGGCCTTCTGATTCATTCCCTTCGTCATGGCCGTCCCGACATAACCGGGGGCCACGGCCACGCAGCGGATTTTGTTGCCCAGATTCCTCCGGAAGAATTCCGCGACGATCACCTTGGGCATCACCGACATGGCGGCCTTCGTGGAGGAGTAATTGATCTGGCCCGCCGTTCCCAGAGAGCCGGTGGAAGAGATCAGGCAGATCAAGCCGCTGCAATCGTTGTTGATCATCTGCTCGGCACACTCCCTTACGGTCAGGAAAACCCCGGTGATATTGATATCGAGAACGGACTGAAACTGCGCCAGGGGCATCTTGGCCGTGACTTTCCCCGTTTCGCGGTCGGGAGAAACCATCAGCCCGTCCCGGATGATCCCGGCACAGGGAACAACCAGATTGATGGCGCCGAAACGGTCAATGGCCAATTTGGCCAGTGCGGCGTTGTCCTCCTCCTTGGTCACATCGCCGACGAGGGTGGCCACCTCGCCCTTCATGGCCAGGATATCCTTTTCAACCCTGGCAAGGCCTTCCGGCACAACATCGTGAAGAACCACCTTTCCGCCGCAGCCCACCCAGTATTTTGCAATGCTCTCGCCGATTCCTCCGCCCCCGCCGGTAATCACCGCGACGGCTCCTTTCATATCCAACATTACAGCACCCCCCTTTCTTTATGTTGACGGCCTTTCAACAAGCCCTTTTCGCCCAAAAAAGAAAGAAATGATCCATTTGACATCGTAAAAATGAGGATTAGACCGGTCCAGGCGCCAAGAACCTATCGCCCCGGGTCTAATCCTTCAAACACCTGCGCACGACCTTCCCAGCCGCGCTTTGCGGATCGATCTTCTGTTCCCAGATATCGTTCACCAACTCGTCGATATCGGCATCATCCCGGATCTTCTGCCAGAGGGTATTTACAATTTCAGATTCGATCCGCTGCTTCAACTCACCCTTCAACTGACTCTTTCGGCGCTCCTTCAGTTTGTCATCCTGCCTGAGATAGTCTGCATGGCGCCAAATCTCTGCGTAAAGCTCCTCGATTCCCTTGCCCAGGGAGGCCGATGTCAGCAAAACGGGCGGTCTCCATTCAAGTTTGCCCCGCTGGCGATCCAGCATGGCTTCTATGGACATCGAGATGTTTTCCGCACCGGGACGATCGGCCTTGTTGACCACGAAAATGTCCGCGATCTCCAGAAGTCCGGCCTTCATGAGCTGGACATTGTCACCCGATTCCGGCGTCAGGATCACGACAACCGTATCCGTGGCCTGGGCGATATCCAGTTCGGACTGGCCGACGCCGACCGTTTCAATAACGATGATCTGCTTGCCGCTCGCATCGAGGATCCGCGAGGATTCCTTGGTGGTTCGCGCCAGACCGCCCATGATCTTCCCTGCGCTCATGCTGCGGAAGAACACATCCCATTCGCTCTTTCTTTTGTTCATCCGGATGCGATCTCCCAGCAGGGCTCCCCCGCTGAAGGGACTGCAGGGATCGACGGCGATCACCCCCACCGAATAATTGTTGCTACACAACATCTTTACCAATCTATCGACGGTTGTACTTTTCCCGGATCCTGGCGGTCCCGTGACGCCGATGTAATAAGCGTTCCCCGAATGGGGATAGATCTTCTCCAGGATATAGGGCGTCTGCGCATGCCCCCGCTCGACAACCGAGATGAGGCGAGAAACAGCGAGCTTATCGCCCTTCAAGGTTTCACGGATGAGCTTGTCGATGTCTGCCATCAATCGCCTCGATCAGATCAATGAACGGTGACCGAATCGCTGATCCCCTTGATGATCACGTCCATCGGGGTGTCCGGTCCATAAACCTCATAGATTCCCTGCTGCTTGAGAAGGGGGATATGCTTGGGCGGGATGACGCCGCCCATGAAGACCTTCACCTTGTCGAGGCCCTTTTCCTTCAAAAGGGTCACGACCTTGGGACCGAGGGTAAGATGGTTTCCCCCGAGCGTGGAGAGACCGACCACATCCGCATCTTCCTCGATGGCGGCCTCGACGATCTGCTCCGGGAACTTGTTCCCCAGATAGATCACCTCCATGCCTGCGTCCTTCAGGAATTGCGATACGAGATAGACGCCCCGCCAGTGAATATCGAGACCCAACTTAGCCATGACCACTCTGATCTTTCTTTCCATAGTTCAATAGACCTCCTGTTCGATAGAATATCGTAATCAGTCACGTTATGAAATGAGAGGGAACGACCACAAACCGAACTCCTCGCGGAAGAGCTCCGCAATCTCTCCGTGCGTGGCAAGGTTCTTGACCGCATCCATGCAATAGGGATAAAGGTTCTCCGTGCTGTGGCATTTATCCCGCAGCACCTTCGTGCACTCCTTCACCTTCTGGTCGTTGCGTTCCTTGCGGAGGCGGTCCAGTTTGGCTTTCTGACGCGTGTAGGTCTCCGGATATTCATAGACCTCAATCGGTGCAATTTCGGTATCTGCCGACCTCATGAAGTTCACACCGACGATCTTCATCTCGCCGGATTCGATATCCTTCTGGTACTTGTTGTTGTAATTGCTGATCTCGCGATGCAGCCAGCCGCTTTCCACGGCCTTGACGAGTCCGCCCATATCCTCGATATTCTTGACATAAGCGAAGATCCGATTCACCATCTCCTCGGTGAGATACTCGAGGTAGTAGGAACCGGCAAGGGGATCGACCGTGTTTACAACGCCCGTCTCGGCCTGAATGATCTGCTGCGTTCTCAGGGAGACCAGGGCGGCCTCTTCCGTCGGCGCCGAGTAGGCCTCGTCGTAGGAATCGAGATGCAGAGACTGGCAGCCGCCGAAAACCGCAGCCAGTCCCTGGATAGCCGACCGGGCGATATTATTCAGGGGCTCGGTGGCGGGGAGGGTGATCCCGGCCGTTTGCACATGGTAACGCATGAGCATCGACCGCTCGTTCTTGGCGCCGAAACGCTCCTTGGCGATCTTGTACCAGACTTTTCGGCTGGCGCGGCACTTGGCGATCTCCTCGAAGAAATCGTTGTGGAGATCCCAGAAGAAGGACATCCTGGGAGCGAAATCGTCGAATTTCATTCCTCTTTTGATCAGTTCCTCCGCTGTGGCGATGGCGTTGGCAACGGCGATGCCCACCTCCGTCACCGCATTGGTGCCGGCCTCACGCAGGTTGTATCCGTTATAGCTGATCGGATTCCACCGGGGAACGTTCTTGCAGATCCACTCCACCACGTCGCACTGCATCCGGAAGGAAACGGCCGGCGGCAGGATCTCCGGGGCGCTGCCCACACAGGTTTCCATGATGAAGTCGTTCTGGCAGGTGCCTGCAACCTGCGCAATGGGGGTTCCCCTCTGCTCGGCTATGGCGAAGTACATGCCGGGGATGACGAGGCTGGTGCTGGGAAGATGGGTAACGATGGAAGTGCTGATGGTGCCCAGATCGATGTCCTTGAAGTAGGCATCGATGTCCCAGATCGAATCCACAGCCGCACCGCAGTGGCCCACGTTTCCCTCCGCCTCCGGATCGTCGGAGTTGTATCCGCGGATCGTGGGAAGATCAAAGAGGATATTGACTCCGGTCGCCCCATGTTTCATCAGATACTTGATCCTCAGGTTGCAGTCCTCGGGAGCACCCAAGCCGGCCAACTGGCGCACGGTAAAGAGTTTCCCCCGGTACATATTGGGATAGACGCCCCGGACATAGGGCGGTCTCCCGGAAAAACCGAGATCTTCCGAATAGTGGATAGTTTCGATATCCGCCGGGGTGTAGATCAACTTGATGGGAATCCCGGAATGGGTGAAATACTTGCCCTCCATCGCCCTGTCGGCATCCCGCAGGCAGGTGTTGAACCAGTCGTTGTAGTTGTCCTTGATTAGCCTTACATGCTCCTCGCTGAAAAGGCACTGCCCGTTCTTTGCATCTTCAGACATACGATACCCTCCTTCTTTTCCTATAATCGGCGTTTGTTCAGTTGTGAACAATCCATAACTTTTATGAACGATAAATCCCAGCCAAAGGGCCAATGCCCAATGTCGCGTTTATCCCACACTGCGATATTCGGATTTCTTGACATTCGAAACCAACGGATGCTGCTGTGTGATCAGTCCACCGCCCCCCGCAATATACCGATCACGGGTCTTTTTACCTTCCCTTGAAATCGGGCTTTCGCTTTTCCGTAAAGGCGGTAATGCCTTCCTTTGCATCCTGCGTAAGCACCATCGCCCTCTGGGTGCCGGCCTCATCCTCAAGATAGGCCCTCAGCCTGGGAATGGCTTCCCGGTTGAGAATGGCCTTGCCGGCGGCAATCGCTTTCGTGGGCCTGTGCGCCAAATCCCGGGCAAGTTCCTTCACGGCCCCCATCAGCTCTTCCGGCGAAACAACGCGGTTATACAAACCCATATCGAAGGCTTCCTGGGCACTGAGAATTCTTCCCGTAAAGAAAATCTCCGCCGATCGCTGATATCCGATGCGTTCCGGGAGGAAATAGGTTCCTCCTCCATCGGGTACCAGTCCGATATTGATGAAATTTTCCGCCAGCCTTGCCTTGTCCGAGGCCAGGATGATGTCGCAGGCCAGGGCGATATTGGCGCCGCCCCCCGCAGCCACGCCGTTCAATGCCGCAACGACCGGTTTGGGCATCTGACGGATGGCGAGAACCGATCGAATCAACAATTTCAAGATATCCTGCCTTTCCGACAGCTCTTCCTGAAGGGAGAGCAACGCCCCGATATCCTGAACATCGGCACCGGCACAGAAGGCGCGACCCTCTCCGGTGATGATCACCGAACGGATGTCCCTATCGAGCGCGACCTCCTCGAGCGCGCAGGACAGTTCGTCCAGCATGGCGCTGTTGTAGGCGTTCATTTTTTCCGGTCGATTCAAAGTGATCGTGGCGACACTTTCGGCTTTTTCCAAACGGATCGTCTGAAATTCCATCTCGATTACCCTCCTTCTACGGCAGTTGGTCCTTTATTCGTTGCTTTTTCGCATCTTAGAACCTGTGATTCATGAGGTGAAACCTTGACATGATTCACTCCCGTCCAAAGGGACCGCTTTTGAATTAAATGAATCAAGAAAGCAAATGGAAGCGGTCATTGCATCTTGCAAAAAACCTGTGAAGAAGACCCAACCGAAGGGCGTTTCATCACGATACGTACCGGTCCGTCATGAATGGCAGAAAGGCCGGCCAAACGGGTATCCGCCGGAGCGCATCGCGTTCTTATCACCTTTTGTATCATTATGCAAGAAGATGACACAAAAATACTGGCGGGAACCTTTGGCATCGATCTTTGGCAACCACTCAAAAATCATCATTGAATTCCAGTGATTGCCGTTACCGATTTTTCAGGAATCAACAGGCAGTGCTCCGTTATATCCACGCCGATCCTGTCGAACTCCAGCAATCGAAAGACGGACCGTTGGTTTTCCAGCAGGAAATCGCCGTAACCTGCCGAGAAACGGGCTTGCAGCAGGGACTTCCCCTCTCTTCGAAGTTCCTGATTGTAGTACGACACGATCCAGTCCAGGGCGCCGTCGACCATTTCACTTGCCGCTGCATCGAAGACAACCCCTCGGGTGATGTTCCCTCCCGCCGTATCTTCACCGATCACTTTGCCTATTTCACTCCCGGCCGTGGCCCCCATCAGCAGGATCTCCCTTGAACTTCCAAGAAAGGTCGCGAGGTGCCGACTGGTGAAAACGGTCCCCTCCTCAAGAGCGATTTCCGACTCCCGGATCTCCCGGAGGGGCAGTCTCCGGCCCGCCCCCTTCAGATGGATCAGCAACAGGGCTTCGTCTATATGTTTCTCCACCTCCTTTTTCCATGCGTCTCCGAGCATTGTGATGTTCCGGCGGTATCCAAGACGCCTGAAGATTCTGTTCCAAGGGGGTTGGAGTACGATCTGTTCGAAGAAATGAACCATGTCGCTATTGGGCATGCAGCGGACGATCTAAAAACCGAAAAGACCGAACCTTTAGTACATTCATGGTGGTCACGGCGTTCACTTGCCGACAGGTTGGATGTATCGTCGTTTCCAGCGATTGAGTTTCTCGAAGGCTTCATCCACGGCCCTGAGCAGAACCTCCGTTGCAACCGGCTTTACGAAATAATCGTCAAAGCCCGCCTCTCGACATTCTTCCACTTCGAAGAGGGCACTCCAGCCCGTCATGGCATAGATCAGCGAGAGAGGCCTGTCCTTTCGAATCTGCCGGCACAATTCAATGCCGTTCATCCCGAAGAGTTTCAGGTCGAGGAAGATAACGTCTGCATTTTCCCCTTGCAAAATGCCCAGCGCCTGCTCGCCGCCTTCAGCCAGAAGCACATCGTAACCGGCCTCTCCGAAGGCTTCACTCAGGAGTTCCCGGACAGACGGCTCATCGTCGACCACAAGAATCTTCCCTGCTCCCACAAGTTGCCTCTCTTTTCATCATTCTAAAAGCCGTCCGGAAACCTGCTTGGGATGCCTGAACGTTTGCTTTCAAGCGATTCAAAACCGTTACGTCCGTCTCTTCAGTGCGATATGCCTCATCAGACCGCCATCCCTTAGGAGCCCCTGCATGAAAGGTGGAATAGGCTCGATGACCAGCGGCGGCGTGTCGGCGCCGATGATGACAACGCCTCCCGAATCGCCGTCCACTTCGATCTGTTGCCCTTCGGAAACCCGGTCCCATAAGTCAGCCGATTCGAAGATGGGCAAACCCATGTTGAAGGCGTTTCGATAGAAGATCCGGGCAAAGCTCTTGGCGACGACGCAGGCGATCCCCGCCGCTTTGATGGCGATGGGGGCATGCTCCCTGGAGGAGCCGCAGCCGAAGTTTTCGCCGGCCACGATGATATCGCCCCTGCCGATCTTGTTCGTAAATTCCGAATCGATATCCTCCATGCAGTGGCAGGCCAAAGCCTCGGGATCGCTGGTTGTCAGGCACCGGGCCGGGATGATGGCATCGGTATCGATATTGTCTCCGAACTTCCAGACGTTTCCTCTGAATTTCATGAACGGTATCCTCCCTTTGAAATCGAGCTTATCAGGATGCTTCTAACGCATCGGGACCGGCGATCCTGGCCAGGACCGCCGAAGCGGCCGCTACAGCCGGACTGGCAAGATAAACCTCGCTTTCTTTGTGGCCCATACGTCCGACAAAGTTCCGATTCGTAGTGGAAACGGCCCGTTCGCCTTTGGCCAGTACACCCATGTGACCGCCCAGGCACGGACCACAGGTCGGCGTGCTGACGGCCGCCCCGGCATCGAGAAAGATCTCGATGAGCCCTTCCCGCAGGGCCATACGGTATACCTGAGGCGTTGCGGGAATGACGATCAGGCGCACATAGGGGGCGGCCTTCCTCCCCTTGAGGATCCCGGCGGCAATTCGCAGATCCTCGATTCGGCCGTTTGTGCAGGAGCCGATAACGACCTGGTCGATCCGGATGTCTCCCGCCTCACTGACCCCCCTGGTATTCGAAGGCAGATGGGGAAAGGCAATCTGGGGCTCGATTCCGCTCACATCGATCTCCAGGGTGCTCCCATAAACCGCATCGGGATCGGAATCGTAGAGCTGCCAGTTGCGGGTGGCCCTGCCCTGAACATAGGTCTTTGTGATCTCATCGGGGACGAAGATGCCGTTCTTGGCCCCCGCCTCGATGACCATGTTGGCCATCGTCAACCGGTCCGCCATACCGAGACGGGCGACGACCTCTCCGGTAAATTCCATGGCCTTGTATCGGGCGCCGTCCACGCCGATCCGGCCGATGATGTACAGGATCAGGTCCTTCCCGGAAACCCAGCGTTTCAAGCTGCCGTGCAGAACGACCTTCATCGTCTCGGGAACCTTGAACCAGGCTTCTCCGGTAAGCATGGCTGCCGCCAGATCGGTGCTTCCCACGCCCGTGGCGAAGGCCCCCAGGGCACCGTAGGTGCAGGTATGGCTGTCGGCGCCGATGACGAGGTCTCCCGGCAGGACCAGACCCTGCTCGGGCAGGAGCGCGTGCTCGATGCCGACGGTGCCGACCTCGAAGCAATGCTTCAGATCCTGTTCCCTTGCAAAGTCCCTGAGGACCTTGCACTGCATCGCCGAGTCGATGTCCTTGTTGGGTGTGAAATGGTCGGGAACCAGAATGACCCGCGAGGTATCGAAGACCCTGTCACCGCCCGCTTTCCTGAATTCCTCGATGGCGATGGGAGCCGTGATATCGTTGCCCAGGGCGACATCCACCTTCGCATTGATGAGCATTCCCGGGTGGATTTCCTTCAGGTCCGTATGGTCGCGCAGTATCTTTTCCGTTATCGTCATGCCCATGGGCGTTCTCCTCCCTTTCCCGACGGCGCTGCCGGCCCTTTTAGACCGTGCCGGAGGACCGCGCGGAAATCATCCTTACATGATCCCGATTTTTTATTCAACCTTAACATTCCTGCCGTGTGACTTCAGCAACTCCAAACGGTTCAATGCGTTGATATAGGCCTTCGCCGAGGCCACGATCACGTCGGGATGGGCACCCTTTCCCACAACGCTCAGACTGTCATACCGGAGCTGCACGGTCACTTCACCCTGGGCGTCGGCCCCGCCGGTGATGGCATTTACGGCATACTTTTCGAGATAGTAATCGGTTTTCGTAATCTTGCGGATGGCGGAGAATGTGGCATCCACGGGGCCCACGCCAAAACCGGCATCCTGGATGATCTGCCTGTCGACCTCCATCTGCATCGTCGCCGTGGGAACGGCAACATTGCCGCTGACGACGTTCAGATAGACGAGCTTGTACTTGTCCTCGGCGCGGAAGATTTCCTCATAGATAATCGCTTCCAGGTCCTCATCGAAGATCTCTTTCTTGACGTCGGCCAATTCCTTGAAGCGGACGAAGACACGGTTCACTTCCGATGTGGTGAGGTTGAAGCCCATCTTCTTGAGGTGCTCCGAAACGGCATGGCGGCCCGAGTGCTTGCCCATAACAAGATGGGTATCGGAGTAGCCAACGGTCTGGGGTTTGATGATCTCGTAGGTGATCTTCTCCTTGATGAGGCCGTCCTGATGGATGCCGGACTCATGGGCAAAAGCATTGGCCCCCACGATGGCCTTGTTCGGTTGCACAGCCACGCCCGTGATCTGCGTCAACAGTTTCGAGGTCTGGTAGAGGTGTTCCGTTTTGACGCCGGTATGACAATTCAGCAGGTCCTTTCGCGTTTCAATGGCCATGACGATCTCTTCAAGGGCTGTGTTGCCCGCGCGCTCGCCGATGCCGTTGACGGCACATTCGATCTGCCGGACGCCGTACTTCAGAGCAGTCAGTGAATTTGCAACGGCCAGCCCCAGATCGTTGTGACAGTGAACGGAAACGACGACATCTTTGAGGCTCTTTACCTTCGCGTACAGATAGGCCATAAGGTCGCCGAACTCTTCAGGCATCGTGTACCCCACCGTATCGGGAATGTTGATCGTCGTCGCCCCTTCGGAAATGGCCGCCGCAACGATGTCGCACAAATAGTCCCTGTCCGTTCTCGTGGCGTCCATGGGCGAGAACTCGACGTTCTTCGTGTAGCTTCGGGCGCGCGCCACGGCGTTGCGTGCATCTATTAGAATCTCCGGGCGCGTCTTGCGCAATTGGTACTGCAGATGAATGTCCGATGAGGACAGAAAGGTGTGAATGCGTGGATTGGCTGCATCCTTGATGGCCTGCCAGGCCCGGTCGATATCCTCGGGATTGGCCCGGGCCAAACCGGCGACCTGGCAGCCCCTGACTTCACGGGCGATCTGCTGTACGGACAGAAAGTCTCCGTCCGAGGCAACGGGAAATCCGGCCTCGATGATGTCCACGCCCAGCTTCTCCAGTTGCTTCGCCAAACGCAGTTTTTCCTCCGGGTTCATGCTGCATCCCGGCGATTGTTCGCCGTCCCTCAGGGTCGTGTCGAAAATAAATACTTGTTCACTCTTGCGTTTCTTTTTCATGGCTCTCTCCTTTTCTTGAACGAAATAAAAAAGGCCATGGGTTTTTTCGCCCATGGCCTTTTGTCAACTCCCTATGTTTACTCTACTATTGGCTTCCTAAAAAGGACGGGCGGCGGGCAAATATGTCAAGGCAAAGAAGAGCGAGTCCCAAAAGGGCCAATAGAATTCCGCTCAACATTTGTGACATAACCGCGCTGCCTGTCATTTTCCCAAAACCTCTGTGTCTGGTTCGTCCGTACCGTAAAAAAAACTGCTTGTCAACTTTTTTTTCGGTATTTTTCGGGAATTCTTTAGTAACCCATCATGCCGCGTCCCGGTCCGCCGGAACCGCCTGCCGGCCCCCCGGGCCCTCTTTCGAAGCAGTGGCCCCAGCTACGGCCGAACCGGGCCCGGATCATGGCCTGCTGTTCCGGTGTAAGGACATTCAGGGATGCCTTGCGATAATCCCACCGTTTGTCCTCAAGCTGGTCCCGCAATGCCCTGATTTCTTTTTGTGTCGCCCTGATCTTCTCTTCGTCCGGATTCTTCTGCAACCAGAGGATCTTCAAATCGCCCCGCAGGCTGAACATCTTGTCCCTAAGGGGTTTGACATCCTTTAGATGGGCCTCTCGAAGGGCGGCTATTTTGTCGCTCTGCTCCTGGGTCAGATTGAGTTCCGCGAAACGTGCGCCCCTGTCCCAATCCCTGCAGGGACCCCTGACCGACCCTCTCCCCCAACTGTCGCGATAGGCGAAGGCCGGAGAAACCAGAAAGGCAACCAAAAGAAGGCTTGCCATGGCAATCGCTATTTTTTTCATGATCCTTTTCTCCTTTCAGGAATGTTGATTGCTGCCCTCCCTTAGTGCACAGGGTGTGCCAGGAAACCCTCGCCTTGTTATCCATTCGTTATTGTTGTGCATTCTTTATATTCCTCCCTTCACCATACTGAATGCGCAAAAAGATATGGATAAGAAGTATCCAGGTATGGTATCCACGTGGATACTTGAACAACCCTTTCATAAAGGGTTCCCTGGAAGAAGAGAATGAAGTCGAAGGAACACCGATTCTGGATCGCCGTTCCACCCTGGGTCATCGTGGGGGCCGTGGCGGTCCTGATGCCTCTGTTCATCATCATGAGCCTGGACAGCATCAACAGGCAGAAGGCGATGGCGACCCAATTGCTCGCCGAAAAGGGGGATGCCTTGATCCGGTCCTTCGAGGCGGGCGTCCGGACAGGCATGGGGATGCAATGGACCAGCTTCCAACTGCAGAAGCTTTTAATGGAAACGGCCCAGCAGCCCGGAATCGATTACCTGATCGTAACGGACAACAAGGGAACGATCCTTGCGGACAGCGATCCCTCCCAGATCGGCGAGACCTATGGCACAGAGCTCGACCTCGCCGGCATTTCCCGTTCAAGGCAGGTTCGATGGCGTCAGATAGCCAATCCCGACGGCGCCGACACGTTCGAGGTTCACCGTCGCTTCGAACCTTCCGGAGAGCCCTTTGAGGGCTTTCGCGAGGACTGGCTCTTCGCCCCTCCGCCGGAAGTACCCCCAAAAGGGGCCGTACCAGAGGAGCTGATCATCTTCATCGGTCTCGACATGACCCCCTTGAGCGCCGCCAGGAGCGAAGACAAGCAGCGCACCCTTTGGATGACCCTGATCTTTCTTATGATCGGCGTCTCCGGGATCATTTCCCTGTTGACGGCCCAAGGCTATCGATCCATGAAAATATCCATGTTGCGGATCAAGGCCTTATCCGACAGGCTGGTGGAGACCATGCCGATCGGACTGCTGGTCATCGATGCCGCGGGGAAAATAAGCTACATCAATCGGGAAGCGGAAATGATTCTGCAGGTGTCCCCGGAACTGGTCCTGGGCAAAGAGGCCGCCGGGGCGATCCCTCAGCCTTTGGCCGACCTGATCAGCCTGATCCCAAGGAAAGAGGGCGTTCTTGAAAAAGAGCTGGAATGCCCCATCAGCACGGGGCAAACCATTCCCCTGGAGGTAATCGCCGCTACCCTTCGGGAGGAAGACCGCCCCACCCAGGAGGGGAGGGTCATCCTCTTCCGCGACTTGACGGAAATGCAGCATCTCAAAAGGGAGGTGGCGAAGAGCCAACGGCTTGCCTCACTGGGCAGCCTGGCCGCCGGTATCGCCCATGAAATACGCAATCCGCTCAGCTCGATCAAAGGCTTCGCCACATACTTCCGCCAGCGTTACCGCGACAACCCGGAGGACGTGAGAACGGCCGAGATCATGATCCAGGAGGTAAACCGTCTGAACCGGGTCATCGGGCAGTTGCTCGAGTTCGCCCGTCCCATGAACATCAACCTTCAACCCGCATCTCTCCAGGCGATGATCGAACAAACCGTCAAAATGATTGAAGACCAGGCCGCCGGGCAGGGTGTCATCATCCAAACCGATCTGTCACCGGGTGTCCAGGATATCGAGATCGATCCGGACCGGATGAAGCAGGTCCTGTTGAATCTCTGCCTGAATGCCTTGGAGGCGATGGAAGAAGGCGGCAGCCTTTCCATCAGGCTCGTCCAGAGCGACGAAAAGACGATCAGGATCGATGTGGCGGATACGGGGACAGGCATCGACAAACAGGACCTCGCCCGAGTCTTCGACCCCTACTACACGACCAAGCCCTCCGGAACCGGCCTGGGATTGGCCATCGTCCACAGGATTGTCGAGAACCACGGGGGGGAGGTCCGTCTGGACAGCGAGCCAGGCCGGGGAACCACGGCCTCGATTTTTTTGCCCTGTGAAGGCGCAACCTCATGATTTCATGAACAAAAACAGAGGACAAGTCATGAAAAGAAAACCGTCGATCCTTGTCGTAGATGACGATTCGGCGCACCGGACCATGTTGAAGACCTTGCTTTCGGGATGGGGATACGATGTCATGGAAACCGACGACGGCAGCGGAGCCGTCGAGGCCGTCCATCGCCGTCCCTATGATCTCATCCTCATGGATGTCCGCATGATCAAGGTATCGGGGCTGTCGGCCTTGGCCGAGATCAAGGTCCTCAATCCCGCCATTCCCGTGATCATCATGACGGCCTTTGCCTCGGTGGAGACGGCGGTGGAAGCCCTGAAGAAAGGGGCTTACGATTATCTAACGAAACCCTTTGACTTCGACGAGCTGAAGCTCGTTATCGATCGGGCCGTTGAGCACAGCCGTCTGAGAGAAGAAAACCGCCTTCTTAGGGAAAGCCTTGGCGCTCACTTCGACCGGCGAAACCTCATCGGAAGCAGTCCGGCGATGGAAAAACTCCTGGAAACGATCGCACAGGTCGCGCCGACGGAGGCCACGGTTCTTATTACGGGGGCCTCCGGCACCGGCAAGGAACTGATCGCGGGAATTATCCATTTCAACAGCCTGCGGAAAAACGGTCCCTTTGTAAAGATCAACTGCGCCGCCATCACGGAAACCCTCCTGGAAGCAGAGCTGTTCGGCCACGAAAAGGGAGCCTTTACGGGAGCCGACCGCAGGCGGGAGGGAAAGTTCCGCCAGGCCGACGGCGGCACGCTCTTTCTCGACGAGATCAGCGAGATGTCGCCTGCCATGCAGGTGAAGCTGCTCCGCGTTCTCCAGGAGAGGGAGATCACCCGTGTCGGCGGGAGCGATGTCGTCAGGGTCGATGTGCGGATCATCGCCGCAACGAACCGCGACCTGCTCCGCGAGATCGAGGCCGGCCGTTTCAGGGAAGACCTCTTCTACCGGCTCAACGTCGTTTCCATCGATATGCCGCCGTTGCGGGAGCGCCGGGAAGACATCCCGCTGATTGCCCGACATTTCCTGAAGGAGTACGCCGCAAGGAACCGCAAGGAACTCAAGGGTTTCACCCCCCAGGCAATGGATCTGCTGATCCGATACGACTGGCCCGGCAATGTCCGGGAACTCATGAACACCGTGGAGAGAGGGGTCGTGCTTTCGCGATCGGACTACTTGGGCGAATCGGACCTGACGCCACTTTTTCGCGACAGCACAGGCAGGGAGGCGCCGGAGTCGGCATACGCCGTTACGCCTGTCCAATCCCTTGAGACGGTGGAAAGGGACACCATTATCCAGACGTTGAAGGCGGCCGGCGGCAATAAGAGCGAGGCGGCCCGCAGGCTGGGGATCACCCGGAGAACATTGCACAAAAAACTCAAGAAATACGGCATGATGAATGGATAAGACCGCCATGAAGATTCTCGTCTGCTTCAAGCAGGTCCTCGATGCCGATATACCAATCCGGCTGGATGAAAAGAACCTGTGGGTCGAGGCGGAGGTCAATCCCCTTTACAGGATGAATTTCTTCGACGAGTATGCCCTGGAGGAGGCGCTCCGGATCCGCGAAGGCCGTCCCGGTGTGACCATCGATGTTCTTTCCGTGGGTCCCGCCCGAGTGGCCCAAACCATCAAAAGGGGGCTGGAGATGGGCGCAGACGAGGGCATCCATGTCCATCTTCCGGGAGAGGGGTATCGATCGCCTTTTGAAATTGCATCGCTCATCGCCGATTTCGCCGCGAGCAGGTCTTACGACCTGATCCTGGCCGGTATCATGGCCGAGGACGACATGCAGAGCCAGGTAGGCCCCATGACGGCGGAACTTTTAGGATACCCCTGTGCGACGGCGGTCATCTCGGAGCGGCTGAGCGGCGATGGAAAGATCCTCCATGTGGAGCGGGAGATCGAAAACGGACGGCGGGAAGCGCTGGAGATCGCCCTGCCCGCATTGATCGCGGTTCAATCGGGCATCAATCGGCCTCGCTATCCTGCACTGTCCCACGTCCTGCGCGCCAAGACCCAGCCATTGACCGTCCTGGCAGCAGACGATTTGATCAGGCCCAAGCCCAGGGATCGCATCGTCCGCCTCGACTATCCGCAGGCTTCGGCAAAGGGGGTTTTCCTGAGGGGATCTCCCCAGGAAAAGGCGCAGGATCTGCTGAGGATTCTGCACGAAAAATCGCTGCTTTAGGAAAGGCCATGGGAAAAAAGATCGTTGTCATCGCTGAACTCACCGAAGGCCGCCTCGCGCCGGCGACCCTGGAGGTCGTCTCCTTTGCCCGGATGTTGCGGGGTGCGGACCCGGCGGAACCGCACGTGATCGCAGCCGGAAAGGGCACTGCAAGCATCGCGGAGGAACTCGCCCTGCAGTCGGGACTCGACGTGACGGCCCTCGAAGGCGATGGTCTCGACCCTTACAATGCCGAGGCCTTCAAGGGAGCGCTCGTGCCGCTGCTGGACGCCTGGAAACCGGAGTACATCTGTTTGCCCCATACGGCCAGGGGCTGCGATCTTGCCCCCGGCTTCGCTATCGCCCTCGGCGCAGGCTGCATTACGGCCGTGGAGGGGATTCGGAAAGTCGAGGGCTCCGTCGGTTTCCTGAGATCCCTCTTCAAGGGAAAGGTCGTCATGGAGGCGGCCTCCGAAACGGAAACCACGGTTCTGACCGTTCTTCCCGGGGCCTTCAAGATGATGGACGCTCCAACGAAAAGGAAAGGCGCCGTCGAGTTTCTCCTCACCGACTGCGCTCCCCGCAGGACCAGACCCCTCGGGCTGGTTGCCGCGGCGGCGGAGCAGCTCAACCTCTCCGAGGCAGAGATTATCGTCTCCGCCGGCAAGGGAATCGGTAGTGAGGAAAATCTGGATCTGATCCGACGGCTCGCGGCGCTCTTTCCCAAGGCGGCTATCGGGGGATCGAGGCTGGTCTGCGATCTCGGATGGCTCGGCTACCAGCACCAAATCGGCATCACCGGCAAGACGGTGTCGCCCCGGCTCTACATCGCCTGCGGCATATCGGGGGCGATCCAGCACACCTCCGGCATGCAGGGCTCCCATTGCATCGTGGCGATCAACAAGGACCCCCACGCCGCCATCTTCCGGATCGCCGATTATGCCATCGTGGAAGACCTTACGACCTTCATCCCCCTGCTCATCGA
>JAFGIO010000037.1 GCA_016929555.1 Deltaproteobacteria bacterium
GGGTTATCGAAGGCTATCCGGAAAGTGCCGAAGCCCGAGAGAGCATCATTGCCTTGGCAAACATCGGAGTCGCCCGCCGAAAGATGAAGCTGCAGCCCTCCATGGCAGGATGGGATGCCTTCGTGAATCCATTGGATGCTTACGATGATCTGCTCAGAAAGAATCCCTCCGAAGATCTGGTGGAGCGCCTTCTCTACCTCAAGGGGGATGCCCTTATCAAGTACGGCCGTTACGAGGAATCTCTGGACGTAAACCGATACCTGCTGGTTCGATGTCCCAAGGGAGACTACAATGCCGACATCAAGAGAAATCTGAAACATGCCGGCAAGGTTCTCATCCATCGATATTACGAAAGGGGGGATCATGCCGCCGTGGCCGATATGTACTTCAAGACCTACGCAAAGGCGTTGATCTCGATGGATGACGCACAGCTTATGGTGAAAATAAGGGAGAGCTTGAACAGGATAGGACTCACCGATGATGCAGCCGGAATCTCTTTGCTCGCATCCGGAGAGAAGAAGGCGGGCAGGGACATATCGACGCTCCCTGAGTTTCCGGAAGGTGTCAAGGGAAAAGCGGGAAAGGAGATTGTTCGGGTGGAGAACATCCTGAAACTCCTCGAGGGGAATGCCGCCGGTGATGAAAGGATCCCGCAGGGGCTCAAGGCCTTGTTGGGCGATCTGTACTATGGAAAAGGGATGTATGAACAGGCGGCCAGAAACTACGATGAGGTGATGTGGCTCGGCCTTGATGTCGACGATCCTGCGAGAACCCATCTTCATTATGCCGATACCCTGAGAGCTTTGAACCGATGTCCGGAGGCCGAAGGCCATTATCGCCATGCAGTCGATGCCATAAACGCCGAGAAGCCTTCCTCCCGCCCGGATGTGTTGGCCGATGCCTATATGGGGCTTGGAGATTGTCAGTACAGGCAAGGGCGCTTCGAGAAAGGCCTCGCGAACTACGAAATGGCGGAAAAATGTGCCTCCGATCGGCGGCGTCGGTCTTGGTCCGTCTACGGGGTAGTCCGGGGCCTCGTGAATTTGGCAAAAGAACAGGAGCTGGAAAAGGCATTTGCGAGGCTGAGGGCGGGAAGCGAGGAGGAATTCTGGCCGAAGGTGGTTGCATACTTGAGTGCGGATCGGGAATGGATGGAGGCCTATGGCGAATATGTCGCGGATGGGCAGGCAAGGTGATGTCTGCCGACGTTCGACCATGAGGCGCACGCGATGAAAGCCGGCAACCGTTTGTCCATCGGGAAGAAGGCAGGCACCGTCGAGAAATCCCGGACGTTCGACGATCTGACAGCCGTTCTGGAAGGCCTGGCCGACGGCATTATTGTCACGGACAGAGAGGGCAGGGTCATGAAAACAAACGGCCGCGCCCTTTCGTATCTTGACAGGTCCGTCGATCAGGTAAAGGGACGATCCGTTGCAGAAGTCCTGTCAGGAATCGATGACGACTGGGAGCGCGATGCCCCCTTCTGGAACCATGTCCCCGAGGCGGCGGATGGAATCCTGAGGATCAAGGGCCGTGTCATCCTGCTGCTGAGTTCATCTCTTCATGGAGAGAATGGCGAAGCCGCCGGAATGGTTTACACCCTGAGAGACGAGTCGCAACTGTTCAATACGAAGGCGGGGCCAGGCGGTGATACCTTCATTCTGACGAACGAAGCGGCGGTAAATATCGCCCATGAGATCCGCAATCCGCTCGGCAGTATCGAGTTGTATGCTTCCCTGTTGATGAAAGACCTTAAAGGAGCGAAGGCGCGCGCCCGGGCGCAACAGATCATCGCCTCCGTGAAGAGCGTGGACAACAAGATATCGAATTTTCTGATCTTCGCGAAAAGGGAAAGGCCTGTCAGCGAGAGGATCAATCTTCATGACATTCTCCGGGAGATCCTCATGTTTTCCGAGCAGATCGTCGATCAGGAGACGGTGATCTTAACCGTACGGTATGCCGAAGGGGAGCCGAACATCCTGGGGGATGCGGGCATGTTGAAGCAGGTCTTTCTCAATCTCATTCTCCATGCGCTCCAGTCCATGCCGGATGGAGGCTGCCTTGCGATAGAAACCCGGCCCGGCGAGAGGCATACGAAGGAAGGCCGCGCCGAATCCACCATAGAGGTCCGTTTTCTGGATAACGGTGTCGGCATTCCCGGGGACAGCCTTTCGAAAATTTTCGATCCTTTTTTCAGCACAAAGGAAAAGAACTCCGGTTTGGGACTGGCCATCGTACGCCATGTCGTCGGGATGCACCGGGGTTCCATCCACGTCGAGAGCCTGCAAGGCGGCGGAACGGCCTTTAGCCTCGCCTTTCCCCTTGTAGAGAACCAGGGAAGCGATAAAGCCTTATGAAAGCGAAACCCATTTTGATTGTCGATGACGAACCGTCCATGCGATCGGCTCTCGCGGAATCCCTGCAGAGTTGCGGATATGCCGTTGAGACGGCCGATGACGGAGCCGAAGCGCTGATGAAATTCGAGCAAGGCCGGTTTCGCATTGTCATCACGGACATGAGGATGCCGAAGATGAGCGGCCTGGATGTCCTGAAAGGTGTGAAGAGGCATTCACCGGCAACGCCCGTGATCCTGATCACGGCGTACGGCACCGTGAACACGGCTGTAGAGGCCATGAAGGAAGGGGCTGCCGAGTTCATCATGAAACCCTTCTCTCTGGACGATCTGGAAATCGTCGTTCGCAACGTTCTGAAAACATCCGGCGACAGTGTGGCCGATTCGAAGCTCCCCGTCGATCTCGATGATCGCGATCGAAGAATCATCAGCAGCGACGGAAAGATCGATTCCATACTGGAAACCCTCAGGCACGTGGCGAAAAGCCGCTCCACTGTGCTTATCGAGGGAGAGAGCGGTACGGGAAAAGAGCTTTTCGCCCGGTACATCTACCGCCACAGTCCTCGCAGAAACATGCCCTTCGTCGCCGTAAACTGTGCCGCAATTCCGGGAAATTTGCTGGAGAGCGAGATGTTCGGCTATGAAAAAGGGGCTTTTACCGGTGCGCTTCAGAGGAAGGTCGGAAAGTTCGAATTGGCCGACGGCGGAACGCTTCTGCTGGATGAGGTCAGCGAGATGGACGGTGTTCTCCAGGCGAAGCTGCTCCGGGTTCTTCAGGAGTGCGAGGTGGATCGTCTCGGCGGAAGAAGTCCCGTCAAGGTGGATGTGCGGATCATCGCCACGACGAACCGGGATCTGAAAAAATGCATGGAAGAAAAGGTTTTCAGGGAGGATCTCTACTATCGGTTGAATGTCGTACCCGTCAGGATTCCACCGCTTCGTGAACGAACCGGCGATATCCCGCCGCTTGTGGACTATTTCCTCAGGAAGTACAGCCAGTTGAACAATCAGCCAAAGCCAAGGTTGTCGGAAGGCGCCTTCAGCAGTCTCCGGGCCTACCACTGGCCCGGCAATGTCAGGGAACTCGAGAATGCCATCGAGCGGGCGGTATTGATCTCGAAAGACTTGATATTGCCCACCCATCTGGGGCTGGACAACGGGAATGTTCAAGAGGAGCACGTAACGGCGGCGACGCCTGTTTTTCAACTCCCCGACCCGGGCGCCGCGA
>JAFGIO010000228.1 GCA_016929555.1 Deltaproteobacteria bacterium
GCCGTGCCCTGCTCGGAGACGGTATTCTCCTGAAAGGGCAGGACGTAAGGTCCACAACCCTGGTAAGCCTGGTTCTCGCCGCAGTCCTTTTTACGCCCCTCTACCGCTGGCGCTATCTGGCGATCCTGCTTTATCTCTATGCCGGCATGGTGGCGGCGGTCTGCTACCTCGCCCTCATCGCCCACATCCGGGGTCTCGCCGGAGGCGTGGAGAAAAGAAGGCTGACCTATCTCGCCGCCGCCTGCGGGGCGGCGGCTCTGTTCTCCCTGTTCGACCTGCTCCCCCTGAATTACTTTGATTTCCTAAATCTCTCCAACATCTATCTGGCGATCCTGCTCTACCTCACCCTGCTGATCGTCGCCTACCCCCACCTGACGACGCTGCACGAATTGATGGCCCGGGCGGGGGCCATCGCCTTTTTGACCTTCTTTGCAACGGCCACGTTCTATCTGGTCATCGGTTTGTTCGGGAAGACCCACCATCTGCCTTTCAGCCACGTTCTGGTGGCCTCCTTCGTCATCATCATCTCCGTCACTCCCATCAAGGTGATTCTGAAGGAGATCTTTACCCGCCTCTATCCCGAAAGCCGGAACCTCTTCACTTCCCTGTACGACCTGGATGAGAAGCTGGAGAGGGAAAGGTCCCTGCTTTTGGAGGAGATGGCTCCCGTTCTCGCCCACGAAGTCCGCAATCCGCTGGGTTCCATCAAGAGCGCAGCCCAGGTCCTCCAGTCGGAAGCGGCTACCGACGAAAGCCGGGACCTTCTCGATGTCATCATCGAAGAGGTGCACCGCCTCAACAGTGTCGTCAACCAATTCCTGAATTATGCCAGACCTCATGGCCTGAACCTGCAACAGCAGGACCTCAACCGGGTCGTGGAAAAGGCCCTCACCCTCATCCGGGCAAGCGACCTGTCCGACCGGATCGCGATCGAGACGGACCTCCGTCCCGACCTGCCGTCCATCCCCCTGGACGAGGAGAGGCTGATCCAAGTGCTGCTTAACATCATCATGAATGCGATCGAAGCCATGCCGGAGGGCGGAACGCTGTCCATCCGGACCTCGGTGGTGGCCGGCGACAGCGGGGAGGACTTGTGCGTGGCCATCGGGGACACGGGGCGTGGCATCAAGAAGGAAGATTTCAAGAACATCTTCAAGCCCTTCTTCACGACCCGCGAGAGGGGCGTGGGGCTGGGGCTCGCCATCTGCCAGAAGATCGTCCGGGATCACGGTGGCACCATCCGGGTCGAGTCGACCCCCGGACAGGGAAGTGTCTTTTCCATCAGGCTCGGAAAGCAGGAATGGCGGGGATAGTTTCGGGGGGAAAGGGCACCGCTCCTCTCCGGGCAAAGGGCTTTCCCGCCGCGTTCAACAACCGGCTTTGTGCGACATCACCTCCGCACGCATAGACCCTCCCCGGCGCGGCCGCGACGCGGCCGCGCACGGGAAGGATGAAACGGATCTATGAGAGGAGCAAACCCAGGTACAACTTCCCCTCGGGCGGTGTATCTTCGCCGATATGGATGTGCTTGATTTCGTGGTACTCCGCGATGCCCCACTTGCCGAGTTCGCGTCCGACCCCGCTCTGCTTGTAACCACCGAAGGGGTACTTGACGTTGATCAGGTGATAATCGTTGATCCAGACCGTGCCGGTTTCGATCCGTTTGGCAAGCGCCAGGGCCCGATCCTTGTTGGAAGACCACACGGCACCGCCGAGCCCGTAGGTCGAGTCGTTGGCGATCCGCACCGCCTCGTCTTCGTCCTTGAAGCGGATGATCGACACCACCGGCCCGAAGATCTCCTCCTGGGCGATGCGCATCTTGTTGTCGACATTGTCGAAGACGGTGGGCTCGTAGTAGTATCCCTTCGCCATGCCGCTCGGACGTTTGCCCCCCACGAGGCATTTGGCGCCCTGCTCGTTGCCGAGGGCGACGTATCTCTCGACGGTTTCGCGCTGGACCGCGCTTACCACGGGACCCATCGTGGTCGCCATATCCATGGTGTCGCCGATCTTGATGCGAGAGATGCCGGCGATCATCTTTTCAAGGAACTTGTCGTGGATCGATTCATGAACCAGCACGCGCGTTCCGGACTCGCAGACCTGGCCCTGATGAAAGAACGTGCCCCAGAGCGCGCCGAGTGCGGCCGTGTCGAGGTTGGCATCGGGAAGAATGATATTCGGCGATTTGCCACCGAGTTCGAGGGTCACCTTCTTCAGGGTGCCCGCTCCAAGCTGCATGATACGCCGTCCGACCTCCGTCGAGCCGGTGAAGGAAACCTTGCCGACATCGGGGTGGGCGGCGAGTTCTTCCCCTGCGGTGGCTCCGGGACCGCTCACGACGTTCACGACGCCCGCCGGCACGCCGGCCTTGGTGCAGATCTCGCCGAGCATCAGCGTAGTAACCGGCGTCACCGAAGCCGGTTTGATGACGACGGTGTTGCCCGCAGCGATGGCGGGAGCGATCTTCCAGGCCGCCATGACAAGCGGAAAGTTCCAGGGCGTGATGCCGGCGCAGACGCCGAAGGGCTCGCGCACGACCAGGTTCTTGCTGGGAATCGGCGCCACCTCTTCATACTCCTCACAGAGCATTCTTTTGTAGTCGTCGCCTGCGATGAACTGGCCGAAATACGTGAAGGTCCCTGCCGCGCCCGCCACGTCGGTCATCATGGCCTTGCGCATCGTGGCGCCGCTGTCCTGCACCTCTGCAGCTGCAAGGTCACTTGTGCTCTCCATTATGGCCGAGGCCACGCGCTGCATGATCTCACCCCGCTCTTGCGGTGACTTGTTCCGCCATACGCCGCTGTCGTGTGCGCGTTTGGCGGCCGCGACGGCCTTGCGCACATCCTCCGGGTCGGCGACAGCCACCGTTGCCCAGGGTTCTTCGGTTGCAGGATTGATTGTAGGAGCCGTTTTTCCGCCTTTGGCATCTTGCCATTCCCCGTCAATGAACAGTCCGAACGTTTTCATGGTTGCAACCCTCCTTAAGTTACGGCATTTTTTGGAATTATAGATCAATGGATTCCCATATGTCAAGATAGGCAATGCCATATGGTATATTGACGAATCTCACCCTAGACTGTAAAATGCTCTCATAATGCTTCATTTCCGGTCACCGACGACTCGGCGCTTTCCTTCAGATCGTCGCGCCACGAGGGAACCGACGGCGGAAAGGAGGACCCAAAGCATGCAACACTGGAAATACACCAAAGGTCTCCATGATTTAGGCAATGGCATCTTTGCCTATCTCCAGCCGGACGGCTCCTGGGGATGGAGCAATGCCGGACTCATCTCTGACGGAGGGATGACGCTGCTCGTGGACACCCTCTTCGACCTGGTCCTTACCCGGGAGATGCTCGATGCAATGAGACTGGCCGTACCGGCAGCCGGATCCATCGATGTCCTCGTGAACACCCATGGCAACGGCGACCACTGGTACGGGAACCAGCTCGTCGAGGACGCCGAGATCATCGCCTCTGCGAGCTGCGCCGAGGAGATGAAAGAAGCGCCGCCCCAGATGCTCGCCTCTCTCCAGAAGACGGCCCCCACCATGGGAGAAGTAGGCGCCTTTTTCACCCGATGCTTCAGCCCCTTCCAATTCGATGACATTGACCCCGTTCTGCCGACACGAACCTTCGAGGGCCGCCTGGACCTCCAGGTGGAACACAAAGAGGTGCGGTTGCTGGAGGTAGGCCCCGCGCACACTCGGGGAGACGTCATCGTGCACATTCCCGAAGACCGGACCCTTTTCGCCGGCGACATCCTCTTCATTGGCGGAACGCCTATCATGTGGGTTGGACCGGTCGCCAACTGGATAAACGCCTGCGATTTGATGCTAGGTATGGACATAGAGAAGATCGTGCCGGGACACGGCCCGATCACCGACAAGAGAGGCGTCATGGCGGTCAAGGAGTACTTCGAATACCTCCGTGAAGAGACCCGGCGGCGATACGAAGAAGGCATGTCTGCCGCTGAGGCTGCCCTGGATATCGATCTTGGCCGCTATGCATCCTGGGGCGACCCGGAGCGCATCGTCGTCAATGTCGACACGCTCTATCGGGAATTCAGCGGGGACCGCACACCGCCCAACGCCCTGGCCCTGTTCGAGGGAATGGCCTCGTATCCGAAAAGGCAAAAATGAGTCCAGGCTTTTCCATCCAAGGGGTGATTTTCTGCCCCGATCATGTTATAGAATCACGTTCCATTCAGGCATAGATCATTTCCATCCAAATCACTTTTGCTAAGGAGAGAGACGACATGGGGAAGTTAAAAGAGGTTGTTGTCATTGACGCCGTTCGAAGCGGCATTGGAAAATCCGGGCGGCAGGGA
>JAFGIO010000229.1 GCA_016929555.1 Deltaproteobacteria bacterium
TCTTCTTCAGCCTTCCTTCTTGCTTCGTCTTCCTTTACTTTTCCCCGTTCCCAGACGCCTTCATATCGAGTTCCATCCGGCCAGGTAAAGAAACCGAGGCCGTGGGGCAGGTCATCTTGCCATTCCCCGCTGAAACTGCTGCCGTCGGGCCATGTGAAGATACCCAGTCCGTGGAGACGACCGTTGGAAAACTCACCCTCATAACGGCTGCCGTCCGGCCATATGTACGTTCCTCTTCCCTGGTAGTCCCTTTCGCTCCAGGTTACCCTGTATCGATCTTCTTCTGTCGCACCTTTTGTCAGCATTGATCCCAACTTAACTTTGAATTCAGTAAGCAATCTAAAATTTACATGCAGAACGACCCGTTAGCATCGGTTCGCCTTAAATATCCAGCTCCATGCCTTCTCTGGCAAAGAGGATCTCCGTACTGCCGATATTGGCGGTACGGGCGTATTTTTCCTCCAGGATGTCGATTTCATCGTCCCTTCGCAGGGGATCGTGATGGAACAGTACGATTTTTTTTACGGCGTTTCTGCGGGCAACGTCAATAGCATGCTCACAGGAAGAATGACCCCAGCCAATCTTGGATGAAAGATATTCATCCTGCGTATACTGGCCGTCATGGATGAGGAGGTCTGCACCGTAGACGAAGTTCTCCACCCTTTGATTTTCCTGGTACGCTGTCTCCTCGCCTTCCAGGGTCATGCCCCGTTCATAAGCCGGATCCGAAGGATCGCTGGAGAAAGGATTCCTGAAGGGCTCCGAGTCGTAAAGGGTGCAGAAGACTTTTCCATGATATTCGAAACGGTAACCCAGACAGAGGACTGGGTGATTAAGATACTTGGTGGAGAGACTCAATCCGCCTCCAAGATCCCGCTGTTCTTCCCTGAGGTAAAGAAGGTTCATCCGGGCCGAGAGTTCCGACCAGCGAACCGGGAAGTACCGATAGGTGAATTGTCCGTTGATCACCTCTTCCAGATAGTTGTCTTCATAGGTAACAGGACCGTAAATGTTCAGAAAAGTTCCCGGCAGGTAAATGGGTGCGAAGAACGGGAACCCGATGATATGATCGAGATGGGTGTGAGTCAGGAACAGATCCACCTTGATCGGTTTTTTAGGCAGTTCATGGGCGATAATGAAATCTCCCAGTTCCCGGATGCCCGAACCGGCATCAATGATAATGAGTCTTTCCCCAATCCTTAATTCGATACAGGCCGTGTTTCCTCCATATTTCACGGTATGTGGTCCGGGAACGGGGAGAGATCCTCTTACACCCCAGAGTTTGATCTTCATCTTTTCACCTTTTTTTTGAGACCATGAGGAATATCTTTGCAGCTTCTATGTTATCGAGGACCGTCTCGTGTAGAGCGTCCAGATCGGACCAGCTCATCCCGAGGCAGTCGAGGAGACTCTCTCGCAGGTCCGGGGGGGCGAGGACATCCCCTGCGGATCCGATGCCGTAATGATTGGCGAAAAGGTTTGCGAGGGCCACAACGACGGACAGTTGATGGTCCTCTTCCCGGAATCCAGGGGAGTCGTGGTGATCTCGAAGGGACCGGCTGATTCTGTCGTTAAGCTGCCATTTTCTGGCAATCATTGTGCCCACCTGTCTATGGTCAATTCCCAAGATCCGTTCTTCCGCCGCGGTTATCGGTATCTCCTCGGCTCTGACCAACATCAGCACGATCTCGTAGTCATCGGGGAAGAGGCGGCTCATGGGGATCTTCCCCAGGTCGTGCAGCAGTCCGGCCACGAAATACTCCTCCCGGTCGGCGAGGGGAACACCCCGATGGGCGGCAATGGCCTTGGCTGTGACGCCTGTGCAAAGGCAGTGGGTCCAGAATGCGTCCGTCGACAATGCGCCGGCCGTTCTTTTCCCGCTTAGGGTTTCCAGAATAGCCGTGCTCAGCGCCAGATTCTTCACCGTGTTCAATCCCAACAGAATGATGGCCCTCGTCATGGATGTCACACGGCTTCTCAAGGAATAATATGCCGAATTGATGAGTTTCAAAACCTTTCCCACAAGGACCGGATCCAAAGAAATGACGCGGCTGAGGTCATTGGGAGATGATCCGGGATCGTCGCAGACCTCCAACACTTTCATGACCGTTGTAGAGAGGCTTGGCATCTGAGCGATATAACGCTCGATCGGGGCCTGGCGGCGATTGTCCTTTGCGTGGATGTCCGTCATAAGAAGCAATTCCCTGCGATGAAGGAAATCAAGATGTCGATTCTCCCCAAGAGCCGTTGCCCTGATTCGGCATCAACCCGTGAGCATGTCGGAGACAATGCGTTTCGTCCGTTCGATGATCTTCTCATAGTAGAGGCTGTTCCTCTGGATGTAGTAATTGATCTCCGGATCGCTTCCCTGCCTGCATATCCTGCCGAGGAAGGCCTTGAAGGTGTCGATGCTGGTGAAACGGCGTATGAAAAGCTCTCCCCAGTTGTTCTTGAAGATAACGCAAAGGTCGTTCATGTCCTTGCTCGTGGCCTCCTCTTCAAAACTCACCACCACGAGCATCCTCGTTATGGATTCTTCCTCGAGAAAGTTGTTGAAGTCGATGGCCGTGACATCGCTTATTCCGAACAATTCCTTTATCTTGGCGGAAAGGTTGCTGATTTCCTGCATTGTCACGGGTGTTGGATTGGGCATCATGCGGATCAATCCCGGGACATACATATCGTTCCAGACAAGATAGGCCAGGCAGTGGATGAGATTTTTGTTCGCCGAGATCGTCGTGGCGGGATCGTCTGCCGGAGTGACCTGCCATGTCTTTCCTTTCAGGGTCAGGATCAGTGTCTGTCGGTGCTGACTCTCGCTGACCTTGTGAATGGCGGGGATCTTGTAGTCCTTCCGCGAAAGACAGGAGGCGAGCTTTCTTCCCAGGATGGTCAGGTCCTGCGGTTGAATGCTGCTGGGTATTCCCATGGAAATGACATCGATGTCCTTGTAGATCTCGAGCAAAAGGTTGAAGATACGCTTTCCGAAGGCGATATGTTCCTGAAGGTTCCAGGAAGCGAAATCGTTGAGGTGGTAAATCTCGTGGCGGTTCATTTTGTACCGCTTAAAAAGATCGGCAGACAGGGTTTCCTTCATGGACATTTTTTTTGACATCAGCTTGATTTCATAGCGAAGATAGAAGCATTTTCTGATGAAATCGAATGTGTCGGGATCGAGCTTTGCATGGTAATCGAAAACGGCTTCCATGGTGAAGAGGCTGGGATCGGTGATCTTTTCTTCCCCCAGGATTATCCGCCGGAATTGGTGGCAGGGGAGTTCATCGCTGGGTGATTCGAGGAGCATTTTCAAAAGCAGCATCTTGATGATCGATTTCAGCGGATGGGTGAGGGACTTGTTGAACTGCCAGAGGGCGGCCCCAAAATATTCTTTCCTGTCGACGGATTGCAGATTGCCGAGATCGACATAATCCGAATTGCCTTCGTCGCTTCCCGTCGTATCGATCCATGCCTCTTCGTAATCGATGGGTTTTTTCTTGTCGAAGCATACCCACCAGAAAGGAATCTTTCCGCAGATGAGGATGCAACTGCGGTAGAATTCCTCTCGCAGCACGTTGTTCAGGGCGCTCCCGCAGCTTTCGTAGTCGATGCTGCCGAAGTTGCAGTTACGGATGTCCTGGATATCGCTTATGAAAAAGAAAACGGGTATTTTCACCGTGCTGTCCATCCAGTCCTTGATCAAATTCACTTTCTGAGAAAGGTGCCTGAGCGTGGTTTCGTCAAAATCCTCCCGGTCTATGCAGATCCAGATGTCGCA